>NZ_NEUB01000433.1 GCF_002910825.1 Streptomyces sp. SM1
ACGCTGGTGGCGCTGGGGGCGGCGGCCCGCTCCTTGCGCGGGGACATGGATGACCTCGACGGGTCGATCCGTCGCGCCGGCGCCGGCATGGGCGGGCTGCGCGGCCGGTTGGGCACGGTGACGACGGCCGCCGGGAGTGCCGGCAGTGCGATGGGTGGTGCGGCGCGGGCGGCTCTGCTGCTGGCGCCGGCGCTGATTCCGATCGCCGCGCAGGCCCTTCCGATTGCGGCGTCGGTGGGCGCTGCAACGGTCGCTGTCGGCGCTTTTGCGGTGGCGGCGGCCGGGCAGGCGTCGGCGATCTCGGAGGCTGCGGAGGCGGAGAAGAAGTACAACGAGGCGGTCAAGGAGCACGGCGCCAACTCGCGTGAGGCGGGGCAGGCGCAGCTGGCGTATGCGCGGTCGGTCTCCGACATGCCGGCGCCGACGAGGAGGGCCGCGGCTGCGTTGTCCTCTCTGAAAGGCCAGTACCGCGAGTGGTCGGACAGCCTGGCGGACAGCACGATGCCGGTGGCGACGAAGGCGTTCCAGACGTTCGGAGCCCTGTTCCCGAAGCTCACCCCCGTGGTACGGGGAGCGGGCGCGCAGCTGGACCGGTTCGTGACGATCGCCGCCGGCGGGATCGCCTCCCCGGGCTTCGACCGGTTCATGGAGTCGTTCGCCGAGTTCTCCACCGGCGTGTTGGAGCGGGCGAACGATGGCCTGATCCGATTCGTGACGAGCATGCAGTCCGGGCAGGTGTCCGGCGGTATCAGCGCGTTCATGGAGTACGCGCGGGAGAACGGGCCGCTGGTCTCCGACACCCTGTCCAAGCTGGGTGAGGCCGTGGGGAACATCCTCGAGGCGGCAGCGAACGCCGGCCCTGGACTGCTCACGCTGGTGAACGCGCTGGCGGGTGTGGCGGCGGCGATCCCGCCCGAGGTCCTCACGACGATGCTGCAGCTGTCGCTGGCCATCAAGGCCGTCTCCTTGGCGGCGGCCGGTGCGGCCATGGTGTCCGGCCGGGTCGCGGCGATCGGTGCTGCTGTGACGGCGATGGGTGCGGCGTCGAGTACGGCGTCCGGTCGGGTCGGCCGGGTGACGGCGGCGATCGGTGCTCTGTCGCGGGCGGCGAAGATCGGCCTGGCGGGGACGGGTATCGGTCTGCTGGTGATCGGTCTGGCGAAGCTGGCGGACATCGGTAAGACCGCGCCGCCGGATGTGGACCGGCTGACGACGTCGCTGGGCAGGCTGGGCTCGTCGGGGAAGGTGTCCGGTGAGGCGGCGAAGGCGTTCGGTAAGGACCTGGACCAGCTGTACGACAAGGTCCGCAACATCACCGACCCCTCGTTCGCTGACCAGGTGCAGAACGGGTTCGTCAAGATCTTCACCCTGGGACAAGTCGACTCGACCGCGAGCAAGGAAGCCCAGGCGAACCTCGACGCGATCGATGACAGCCTCACCAACCTCGTGCAGGGCGGGAAGATCAAGGAGGCGGCAGCGGCGTTGGACTACTTCGCCGATGCCTACGTCCGGCAGGGGGGGAACCGGGCCAAGTTCCTCGCCGAGATGGACGAGCACAACGATGCCCTTGACGCCCACAGAAACGAGCTGGAGATTGCCGCCCGCGCGATGGGCTCCTTCGGCGCGCAGGCTCAGATGACGTCGGCGAAGTTGGCGGCGCAGAAGGTTGATGCGGACGGACTGCGCGAGGCGATCATCGCTTTGAACGACGTCAACCGGTCGGCGCACGATGCGCAGACGCAGTTCGGGGCCAGTCTCAATTCGCTCACTGCGTCGTTCAAAGAGAACGGCGCGACGCTCTCCGCCAACACGAAGGAGGGCCAGGCGAACCGGCAGGCCATGTCGGGCGCGGCGAAGGCCCGGGATGAGCTGATCGCCAGTGGTGTCGCGGCGAATGAGTCCCTGGCGTCGATGACGGGCAAGTCGGAGAAGCTGCGCGCCGAGATGATGCGGCTGGCTATCGAGGCGTTCGGGGGGAACAAGAAGGCGGCGGAGGAGTACGTCAACACGCTCCTCGGTACGCCCGAGAGCATCGTGACGGCGGTGAAGCTGGAGAAGGCGGCGGCCGTCACTGGTCTGGAGACGGTGCGGGCGGCGATCCGGGAGACGCCGAACGCGAAGTCCATCACGGTGTCCACGTTGAACGCGGCTGCGATCGCTGCGTTGGAGGCGGTGGGCTACAAGACGGAGACGCTGCCGGACGGTCGTACCCGGGTGACGACGGCGAACGGGCAGGCGATCGGCTCGATCGGCGCCGTCTCTACCGCGTTGAACCGGCTGGACGGGAAGACTGCCCGCACGTACACGACGCACACCGTGCGCACGATCAACGAGATCATCAACAACTCGAAGACGTACCGGTCGGTGCACGACATTGTCGGCGCCACCGGCGGCCTGTACACCGGCAGCAACTTCAAGCACCGCGGGTATGCAACCGGCGGCCTGGTGGACGGTCCGGGCACGGAGACGTCGGACAGCGTGTACGCGCCGTGGCTGTCGAAGAACGAGTTCGTCGTGAATGCCCGCCGCACCCGCCAGCATCTGCCGCTGCTGCGAGCCATCAACGAGGGGCGTCTGGAGGCGGGGAGTACGAGGAGCGCGGCCGGCGGAATGGGTTCGATGGGCAGCGTCGCTGCGGCGGTCGTGGCGATGATGCGCAGCACGATGAACACGGCGGCGGAGCAGGCCCGGACGCTGGCCGCGTCGACCGTGGACGCGCTCAGCCGGGACATCGGGCGCGGCCTGCTGGCCGGGCTGCAGACCGCGATGCCGAAGGTCGCGGCGGCCGTGCAGAAGACGACGGCCGCAGCCTCCGGGGTCGGCCGTGCCACGCCGGGCGGGAGCACACCGCGGAGCGGCTTCACCGCGGCGGTCGCGGAACTGCAGCGGCTCGTCGACTCCGGCCGCTGGTCCCGCAAGGGGTCGCTGCTGTTCGAGGACATCAGCTTCCAGGGCATGTCCAAGAACTTCTCCGGCCAGCAGATGAAGGTGGCCGACGGGTTCTGGGCCGCGGTCAGCGAGATCAAGCGGGCGGTGAGCGCGGGCAAGCGGGTCTTCGAGGACATGACCTTCCGTGGCATGTCGGTGAACGTGCAGCGTTTCCACGACGTGATCGCGCAGGTGTGGAAGGGCAATCCGTACGGGCGCAGCTTCGGCGACTGGGGGAAGTTCGGGGCGTCGAGGAGCTACGGCCGGTATGCGGCGGGTGGGTTGATCTCGGGTCCGGGTACGGGCACGTCGGACAGTGTTCCGATCATGGCGTCGGACCGTGAGTTCATGCTGAGCCGGGCTTCGGTGGACTTCTACGGTGCGCCGGCGCTGCGTGCTCTGAACCGGCGGCAGATCCCGCGCGGTGCGCTCGGGACGTCGGCTGGCGGTGGTGGCGGTGCGGTGGGTGACGTGCACTACCACTTCAACGTGACGGTCCAGAACCATGGCGTCCTCGGCTCGCAGCAGGACGTGAACACATGGTTCGCGCGCACGTTGGCCGACATGGTCCGGACGGGCCGTCTGCCGGCGGCCCTGCGGCCGTCGGGGCGTTAGCGGGCGGCTCGCCAGCGGTCCGGCGCCCTGCCTCCTTGGGGTGGGGCGCCGACGCCTTTCGTCCGGACGGCGAGGCCGCATTCCTCGAGCTCGCGGAGGACGCGCTGGATGTGCTGGATGTCGCCGGTCCAGAAGCGGGCGAGGGCGGCACCCCCACCGGCCAGCCGCTACGCCTCCGGCTCCTGCCCCACATAGGTGCCACGCCCCTGCACCGTCCACACCACGCCCTCGTCGACGAGCACAGCGATTGCCCGGCGGACCGTGGAGCGGGCCAGCCCGTACTCCTGCACGAGCCGGTTCTCGGACGGGATCGGCCGGCCCTCAGCCCAGTCGCCCCGCGCGATACGGGCGCGCAGGATCTCGGCGAGCTGCCGGTACGGAGTCAGCGGGCCCTCGTGGTCGATCTCGGCGTCCGGGTTGGTGGCCATGATCTGAAGCTAGGCAGGGGTGCACGTAGCGGCATCTCGGGCTACGTCTCGGTACGTATCGCTACAGGGCGAGACAGGCCGATACAAGCGGGTCTACGCTGCGGAAACAGGAAGGCCCCCGCGGCTGCCGGGCCCGGGGGCATGTACGACGCTTCGAGGGAGCCCCGTCATGTCCGAGAGTACGCAGCCCACCACCACCGAGGACACCCCCACCGCGTACGGCCTGTGCCACTGGCACCAGGGCTACGCCAGCGGCATCCGGTTGATCAACGCCATCGAGCAGGGCAGCGGGAGCGGCATCACGCACTTCGCGTGCGGGCCCTGCCGGGAGCTGCACAGGCTCACCCCGTTCGCGGACCGGTGAGCGGGCAGGAGCGCACCCCGGAGTTCAGCCTGGACGAGCACGCGATGTGTGGCGGCCCGCAGACGATTCGCCGGCTGGGCGCACCCGAGTGGGAAGCCCGATTCTGACGGTGCGGTGCACGTGCCCGTGCCCGTGCCACGGTAGACACCGGTCCGGCCGCTGACGTTCCTCCCCCGGGCGGGGCGGCCGGGCCGGGCAACACGAAGGCCCCCGAGACAGGTTCTCGGGGGCCTTCACCATGTCCGGGGAGGGACGCCGGTCGGAGGAGGAGAACGGCCCGGAAACGGCCGTACAGCGCCTCTGTGCCGGGCGCCTCCCCAGCCTCCCTCAATGGATCTTTCCGCAGGTCGCCGCAGGGGAGGCCGGTCAGGGAGCCGGTTGGGGAGAACTCCCCAAGATCAGACGGCTCCCTCGTCGTCGGCGTCCTCCAGCCGCGCCAGGATCGCCTCCTGGACGCGGTCCCGGGCCACGACCATGCGGCCGGCGGATTTGTACTGCTCCGCCCCGAACGGCTCCAGCGCCCGCTTCAGATCGGTCGGCGACCACTCCCGGTACTCGGCGGGGTTCCGTTCGGCGAGCCGGTGCAGCACCTCCTGCACCAGCATGCGCGGCTCGTCTGCGAGGACGGCGGCGACGTCGGCGAGCGGGTCGGCGGCCACACGCTCCAGGACGGCGACCGCGGCGACGCCGTCCCGCAGGGCCATGGCCCGCTCCACAACCGGCGTCACCTCGTCGACGCCTGCCCCCTTTGCCACGTAGTAGGAGCGGACCAGCCCGGGGGTCTTCCCGAAGCCCGCAGCCATGGCGGTGCCGACGTCCTCACCCGCGACCAGCGTCGTAGCCGAGTAGCCGTTCTTGTGCATGCCAGTACCGAGGATCGCGTCGTTGCCCTGGTGGTCGTTGATCGCGAACGCGACCCGATGGGACACGGTCTTGGAGATCCCGCGCGGCAGGCTCGCCGCATCGGCGTCCGGGGTGATCCACAGCAGCATGATGGCGGTCTTCCTGGCCTTCTTGGTGACCTTCAGCGCCAGTTCCTTGGCTTCCTTGCCGTGCTCCGGGTGCGTAAACAGCTCGTGGACCTCGTCGAACACGACGATCCGTGGCCGCATCGACGGGTCGCGTTCGGCCATCTCGCGGGTGACCTTGGTGTCGGTGCCGAGGCGTTCGAGTTCCTGCCCGCGGCGGGATACCTCGCTGGCCAGGGCGCGCAGCGTGTCCATGGCCGCGACCACGTGTTCGTCGTCGTCGCCCTTGACCAGGCTCCGCAGGCGAGGCCGCATCGGGTCGTAGTCGTTGTTGTACGCCAGGACGTGCACGTCGATCTCAACCAGCGGGTCGAGCATCGCACCGAGCAGCAGGGCGACGACCAGCGACGACTTACCCGAGCCCATGATTCCGGCGATCAGGTAGTTGGCGGCCATCAGCCTGCCGATGACCTGCTCACCACGGGCGTTGAGGGCGACGGGCACGCCCTTGAAGAAGTCGCTGGTGCCGTCGGTGAGGAGCGGCCAGGGCGGTACCGGCTTGGTGAGGACGCCCGGGTCGGCGACCCATAGGTCGAGGACGCCGGCCCGGTCGCGCGGTTCGGTCGGCCATGTCTCGATGGACTTGCGGAGCAGGTTGTGTGCGAGCGTCGCCTTCTTGTCGGCGATCATCTCCACCGTGACGCCCATGGGGAGCTGCAGCTGGGTGTGCCAGCCGTTCCCGGAGCGGGTGGTGGGCGACACCCATCGGGGCTGCCATCCGTCCTTGACGGCCTTGTTCAGCGGGGCGATACCGAGGTTGCGCAGCGCGCGCAGGATGGCGCCCTCGTCGGGGACGACGTCCCGGTCCTCGACGTCGGCCGGCAGCGCCCACGCGGGCGCGGCGTGCTGCTGCCTGCCGACGGCCCACGCTCCGGCGAGGGCGAGCCAGGGCAGGGCGTACAGGAGCGGCTCCCACACCACACCGGCGATGAACGCCACCCACGCGACGAGTTCGATCGTGGCGGCGAGCGGGGTGAGGACGTCGCTGATGTCGTGGTTGGCCCAGGCGAGCATGACGCCCAGGAGCAGCAGCACCCCGGCGCCGGCGCCCACACCGGTGGCGATGGCCTTGGGGGCGTTCATCACCATCTGCAGCAGCTCGACGCGGCGGCGGTGCCTGGCGAACCGGTAGGCGTACGCCCGCTGCTCCCACTGACGTACGAGTTCTTCGTTCCCGGCGGCCTCCGCCGCGCGCATCATCCGCTCGTGCCGGGCGGTGGTGCGGGAGTCCCATGCCCGCTTGGCGAGGACGCGGGCGCCGCCGACGGTGTAGGCACTGTGCCGGACGAGTGCCCGGTAGCCGTCGTGGGTGCGGACCTCGACGACGACCCGGCGCAGGGAGTCGACGCGGACACGGCGGCGCGGCCGGTCGATGGTCTCGACGGCCGGGGCGGCGGGCTGTTCGGGGGCGAGCTTCAGCAGGGAGACCTGCGGGTTCGCGTGCCCGTTGACCCGCTGGGGCGTGGTCTCGGTCATGATGTGGGTTCCTTCTCCCTGATGGGGATGTTGGGGCCCGGGGCGGCCGGCGAGCTTGGTGGCAGTGCGGCCGCCCCGGGGCAGATCTACTTCTTGCGGCGGGCGGCCTCGCGGGCCTCAGCCCGCTCGGTGATCGCGTCGGCGCGCTTCTCCAGCGCGCGGGTGGACTTCCCGCGGGCCTTCCTGCGCTGCACCTTCACGCCGATGGCGACGATGCGGGCGATCTCGGACAGGTTGTGCGGGTCCTTGCTGGTGAACGACATGGTCACTTCCCCCTCTTGGCGGCCTTGGCCTTGTGGTCGGCGCCCTGGCGGGCGGCGGTGGCACCGTCGGTGTCCCAGCCGACCGCGCCGCAGGAGCACTGGTAGTGCTGCTTGCGGCCGTTGCCGGAGACCTTGACGGTGACGTGGTGGCTGCTGCCGAACATCGGTGGTGTCCTCTCAGTGCGGGCCGGGGCTGTCCCGGCTCCCCTCACCGCCCGTGCGAGACGGGCGGATCGGGCAGCCGGTCAGCGGCGCGGGTAGTCGTGCCCGGGCGGCGGGTAGGTCGGCTCGCCCTCGGCCCCGGCGGCGGAGACGATGACGTTCTCGAAGTCGTCGAGGTCGACGCCTGAGCAGGGGTCGCCGGTGCGGTTGGCGTAGGCGGCCTCGAGGCCTTCCAGCAGACGGCCGGTGCGGGCCTGGTCGTCGGCCGGCGTCTCACGGCGGCGGAAGAGGGCCATGTCAGCGCCGTCCCTTCTGGATGTCGGCCCACATGCCGCGCAGGACGAGCAGGCAGGCGGTTGCGCAGACGGCTCCGATGGCGATGGCCACGGCGAACAGGGCGCCGACCAGGCCGACGGAGACGACGACGCCGCCGATGACGAGCCACTTCGTGGCGTTGAACTCGGGCCGCTGCACCGGGGCCGGCGCGGGCGGCTGCTGCTGGTTGAGGAGCTGCTGCGCCTGAAGGACGGCGAGGATCAGTTCCGTCTGCCGGGTGTTGTCCGCAGCATCAACGGCGGCGCGGGCGGCGCGCTCGAGGTCGTCGTTCACCGCGTCCACCGCCCCACGACGGGCAGGTACGGGCGGGGCAGCGCGCCGACCGTGAACGCCACCAGGAGCGGCTGGGCAACCAGGGCGGTGACCACCGAGACGAGCGCGGCGAGCACGCCCGGGATGGTCAGCAGCAGGGCGAGCACGGCACCCAGGAGAAGGAACTTCACGGCCGCTCACCACCCTCGGCGAACTGCTGCTCCCGGTCGTACAGGGCATCGATCGTGGGCCACCCGCCGGTGAGGCCACGGGCGGTCATCTCCGCCCGCATCGCCTCCCGGAACTTCCGCTTCGACGGCGGCGGGTCGGTCGCGTACAGCTCGGCGGCGAGCATCGCCACCGCCCGGTCATTGACCTCCCTGGCATCCGCGTCGGGGGCGTGACCGTCACGCGTGACCGCCACCTCCCCGGACGGGCCGAAACCCCCCGCGCCATCTGCGGAAACATCGTCGGTCACACCCCCCGACAGGAGGGCGTCAAGCTCGCGGTCCGAGACCAGGCCGGGCAGTGTGTTCACCGCCTCGGGGAGGGCGTGACGGTCACGGGTCTCGGCGTAGCTTTCGAGCGCCGTGTGGATGACGGTGGCGGCTTCCGCTTCCGCCTTGTGGGTGTCGCGGACGATGGCTGCGCCGGCCTTCGTCTTGTCGGCCCGTGACTGGGCGACCGCCCGGGACACGGCGATGCGGTCACGCGTGACCGCGCGTTCCCGGTCGATGGCGGCCTGAGCCCTCGGGCTGATGCGGGTGCGGTCCAGGTCGATGGCCATCACCAGGGTGACCTTCGCCAGGACGGGGATGAGCGCGCCCACGATCGCGGCCAGGACGTCACCGGCGAGGAGCCCGTGCGCGGCCAGCACGCCGACCGTGAGGGGCAGGAACACCCAGCCGATCGCCTTGGGCAGGCGGGCGCTGGAGCCCTGCCGGCGGTGCGCGGTCTCCTGGGCGAGGGCGTACAGCCAGACACTGTCGAAGAGGACGGCGACGCTGTAGGCGAAGACGGGGTGTGCGGTCGCGGTGAGGATGTCGCCGATGGCGGCGACGGCCCAGACGACGGCGATGACGGTGAGGGCGGCGGGCAGCAGCCAGGTGCCGGCCTTCCTGATGTGGTTCATGGGGTGCCGACCTCCGGGGCGGCGGCGCGCACCACACGGTGCGCGGCGGGGACAGACGGGAGGGGCCGGGCCGACCGGGCCGCCGCGCGGATGGCGGCGGCCTCGGTCGGCCGGCAGATCGGGCGCCGGGTCACAGGTCGCCTTCGGCGCGGACGACGAGCAGCTGGTCGGCGAGCGTGCGCAACTGGTCGGCGTAGGTGTCGAGGGCGGCGGCGAGTTCGTACACCTCGCGCGCGTCGAGGGCCTGGCCGACGAGGCTGACCGAGACGTGGACGTCGCGGCTGGCGGTGTCGGCGTACGGGGCCTGGTCGAGGCAGGCGAACACGAGGGGCTGGCCGCGCCACTTGAGGATGACGTCGTCGGTGTTGTGGGCGAGGTCGGCCCGCTCCTCGGGGAGGTGGTCCTCGTGTCCACGGCACCACGACGGCTCGCTGATGGTGACGTCGCCGTGGTCGGTGGTGGCCAGGGTGATCGTGCGGGGCTCGGTCACTGGTCCTCCCCGGCGGGGAGCGTGACGGCCTCGGACCACGACATGCCGCGGGCGAGGGCGGCGTTCGCCTGCTCACAGGTGATGTAGCCGACCGGCGGGTGCTCGGTGAGGCGGTCGCGCAGGTACGCGGCCGTCCATTCGAGGTCCATCAGGGGCTTCTCGTCGAGGATGGAGCGCAGGGCGACGACGACGTGCGTGGCGCGGTCGTCGCGGATCCGCTCGTACGCCCCGGCTCCGCCGGCGGTGGCGGGGTGCGGGATGTCGAGCGCGGCGAGGATGGCGGCGAGGAGGTCGCGGGCGGCCGGGGGCAGGGCGCCCACCGTGGTGGTGGGCGCCTGCTCGGTCGTGGGGCGCGGGGTGCCCATCAGGCCGCCACCTCCGCCAGGACCTCGACGCGCTCGACCTTGAGGGACGGGGCGCAGGGCTTCATGGGGACGGGGCCGAGGTTGTGGGCCTTGAAGATGCGGGTGATCTCGGCGAGGTCGGGGGTCTGCCGCGACGACGGGGTGCGGAAGACGCGCCAGGCGCCGTAGATGCCGGCGGGCAACTTGTCGAGAACCTTCTTCGCGGCGCGCTTGCCGCGGTCGGCGCGGCGGGCCTGGTCGGCGGCGCGCTCGTACTCGCGGGCGGCGGTCTCGATGGTCTCGACCGGGGGGAGTTCGTCGTCGGTGAGGACGTCAGCCGGGTCGGGGGCCTCGACGGGCGCGGCGTCGGCCGGCGTCTCGGTGGGGGCGATGGAGCGGATGGCGTCGGCGGTGGCCTCGACGAGGTGGCCGACCATGGCGCGGACCGTGCGGCCCGTGCGGGGGGACATGAGAAGCTGGAACACGGGATCTCCCTGGTAGGTCAGGTGGGTTCCGAGGCCCTCGCTCGGTGTTGGTAGCACCGGCGGGGGCTGCTTGCGTTGTCGGGCGGTTCCCCTTCCGACACCTCCACTTTAGGGAACATCATGTTCCCTAGTCAAGGGGTTACGCCACTGGACATGACTGGTGGACTGCGTAACATCAGGTTCCATGACGACTGATGGAACACTATGTGTCATGGACAAGCGATCACTCGCGCAGATGGCGCAGCGGTTCAGGGACGCCGAACAGCGGGCCGAGATCCTCCGGCAGGAGCTGGCCGCAGCCATCCGGCAGGCGGACACCGACGGCGTCGCGCAGAAGGACATCTGCGAAGCGACCGGGTACACCCGCCAGCAGGTCCGGCGCATCGTGCTCGCCGGCGGGGAGTCCGCGAGTGACTGACGCGTACACCTTGTCAACGCCGGGCGGCCAAAGTTCCCGGCACCCCGCAGCGACGGGCACGCCGACCACAGGGGGCAGCCATGGCCGACCCGGCCGCTGACTACTGGACGATCGCGGACGTCGCCGACCACTGGGGCGTGAGCGCGCAGACCATCCGCTCCTACCGCTCCCGCGGGCGCGGCGAGCTCCCGCCGGCCGACAGGATGTTCGGCCGCTCCCCCGCGTGGAGGCCAGCCACGATCCTCGGCTTCCAGCGCATCGGGCAGGGAACCAGGACGGATCTCCACTGAGTGGAGGCGGTATCTCACACACATCTCACAGACCCGGGCGAGAGCGCAGGCCGCGATGCACGCGACCTGCGCTCTTTCGCGCGCTCTGGACTGGACGGATCCTGTCTGGACGACGGGTAAACTCCGTACACGTGACTGCTGCGCCCGCCAAGCCCCGTATCCCGAACGTCCTCGCCGGACGCTACGCCTCCGCCGAGCTCGCCACGCTCTGGTCGCCCGAGCAGAAGGTGAAGCTGGAGCGCCGGCTCTGGCTCGCCGTGCTGCGGGCCCAGAAGGACCTCGGGATCGAGGTGCCCGACACGGCCCTCGCCGACTACGAACGGGTCCTCGAGCAGGTCGACCTGGCCTCGATCGCCGAGCGGGAGAAGATCACCCGCCATGACGTGAAGGCACGGATCGAGGAGTTCAACGACCTCGCCGGGCATGAGCACGTACACAAGGGAATGACCTCCCGCGACCTGACCGAGAACGTCGAGCAGCTGCAGATCCGGCTCTCGCTGGAGCTGATCCGCGACCGCGCGGTGGCGGTTCTGGCGCGCCTGGGCAGGCTGGCCGGTGAGTACGGGGAACTGGTCATGGCCGGCCGCTCGCACAACGTGGCCGCGCAGGCGACCACGCTCGGCAAGCGGTTCGCGACCGCCGCCGACGAGCTGCTCGTCGCGTACGGCCGGGTGGAGGAGTTGCTGGGCCGCTACCCGCTGCGCGGCATCAAGGGCCCGGTCGGTACGGCTCAGGACATGCTGGACCTGCTCGGCGGTGACGCGGAGAGGCTGGCCGAGCTGGAGCGGCGGATCGCCGCGCACCTGGGCTTCTCGCAGGCCTTCACCAGCGTCGGCCAGGTCTACCCGCGCTCGCTGGACTACGAGGTCGTCACGGCGCTGGTGCAGCTGGCCGCCGGGCCGTCGTCGCTGGCGAAGACCATCCGGCTGATGGCCGGGCACGAGCTGGTCACCGAGGGCTTCAAGCCGGGCCAGGTCGGTTCCTCCGCGATGCCGCACAAGATGAACACCCGTTCCTGCGAGCGGGTCAACGGCCTGATGGTGATCCTGCGCGGCTACGCCTCGATGACGGGCGAGCTGGCGGGCGACCAGTGGAACGAGGGCGACGTGTCCTGCTCGGTGGTGCGCCGGGTCGCGCTGCCGGACGCGTTCTTCGCCCTCGACGGCCTGCTGGAGACGTTCCTGACGGTGCTCGACGAGTTCGGGGCCTTCCCCGCGGTCGTCGCCCGCGAGCTCGACCGCTACCTGCCGTTCCTCGCCACCACGAAGGTGCTGATGGGCGCGGTGCGCGCGGGCGTCGGCCGGGAGGTCGCGCACGAGGCGATCAAGGAGAACGCCGTGGCCACGGCCCTCGCCATGCGGGAACAGGGTGCCGAGCGCAACGACCTCCTCGACAAGCTCGCCGACGACGAGCGGCTGCCGCTCGGCCGGGACGAGCTCCAGGCGCTGATGGCGGACAGGCTGTCCTTCACGGGTGCCGCGAGCGACCAGGTCACCGCCGTCGTCGGCCGTATCGACGAGATCGTGAAGCGGCACCCGGAGGCCGCCGGATACGCGCCCGGGGCGATCCTCTGACGCGCTTCACCCAGGAGGAGCTTCAGGCCGCCCGCGACCGCCTCGTACCCGACGTGGTCGCGGACGGTCTGCGCGTGCTGTTCTGCGGCATCAACCCCGGTCTGATGACGGCCGCGACCGGCCACCACTTCGCCCGCCCCGGCAACCGCTTCTGGCCGGCGCTGCACCGCTCCGGATTCACTCCGGTACCGCTGCGCCCGTCGGAGCAGCGGGAGCTGCTGTCGTACGGGCTCGGCATCACCAATGTGGTGGCGCGGGCGACCGCGCGCGCCGACGAGCTGAGCGCCGAGGAGTACCGGGAGGGCGGGCGGACGCTCGCCCTGAAGGTGGCCCGGATCCGGCCGCGGTGGCTGGCCGTGCTGGGGGTCACGGCGTACCGCGCGGCGTTCGACGACAGGAAGGCGCGGGTGGGGCCGCAGGCGCGGACCATCGGCGGGACACGGGTGTGGGTGCTGCCCAATCCGAGCGGGCTGAACGCGCACTGGACGCCGGCCACGCTGGCGGAGGAGTTCGGCCGGCTGCGGGAGGCCGCGGCGCGACGGTGACGGCCGGCCGGCGGAGCGGTCCCGGTGTCCGGCGCCTCGGATGCCACCGGCACCCCCTGGCCGTCTCCGAGCAGCCCGGCGCGAATGCGCCGCCGGTCCCTCGGGAACCTCCGCCGGACACGCGCGCACCAGGAGGGCCGGCGCGTCGCTGCCCGGCGAAGGGGCCGCGGATCATCGGCTTCGGCATCGCCCGGGCCACCGGCGCCTCGCCGCTCAGGGCGGGGCGGTCTCCGTGACCACCGCCAGCAGTTGGACCTCGTCGCCCGGGTCCCGGTCGGCGACCGCCACCACGGCCCAGCGGCCGGTGCCCCGGACCTCCCACAGCCATGCCACGTCCGCACGGGCGCTGAGCCAGGCCCAGGGCTCGGGTATCTCCTCGTCCCCGGTGCGCAGCAGGACGGTCTGCAGGTTGAAGGGACTGACGTCCCCCCAGCGGGAGGCCAGCACCTCGTAGACGGCGTCGCGCCCCTTCTCGAACTGGTCCACCGTGACCGCCCGCTGGGCCGGGTCGCCGTCGCCCGGCCCCGGTCCGCTCTCCAGGACGGCCACATGGTGGCCGGGCGCCCCGAAGCCGACGTCCGACGGGGCGTGCTCCGCCGGGAAGGGGCGGAAGCACAACTCGTCGATGAGGGCGATGTGCCGGGCGATGTTCATGGCTCCAGTAAACCCGTCGGCACTGACACTTGGCGGTGCGTCAGCCCACCACCGGTCAGGCGTCCCTGCGGCGCAGGCTCCAGGCCCCTGCCAGCAGCGCCGCGGCGGCCCACAGCGCGGTCACGGCAAGTCCCGTCCACGGGCCGAGCGTTCCGTCGGGGGACTGCTGGAGGACGGCCTGTCCGGCCCGGTCGGGCAGGAAGTCGGTGGCGGTGCCGGTCGCGCCGCCGATCACGAAGGACACCACCAGGACGAACGGGATCAGCACCGACAGCGTGGCCACTCCGCTGCGCAGCAGGGTGGCCAGACCGGCCGCGAGGAGAGCCATGAGGGTCAGGTAGACGCCGCAGCCGACCACACCGCGGAACTGTTCCGCGGTGGTGAGGCCGTTCGCCGCGTCTCCGAGCCCCGCCCGCCCCGCGAGGAGGGCAGCCACCGCGCTCAGCAGCCCGACGAGCAAGGTGGGCACGGCGATCGCCGTGACCTTCGCGGCGAACCAGCGCCCACGCTGCGGGACCGAGCCGAGCGAGAGCCGCAGCGCTCCGTCGTGGTACTCCGCCGATACGGCCATGGCGCCGAAGGAGATGGCGGCGATCTGTCCCACCGCGGCACCGGACAGGGCGGTGAAAAGGAGGTCGGCATCGGGGTCGGAGGCGTTGTCCACTCCGGCGACCGCGGAGAACGCCGTGGTCACCGCGAACAGGACAAGGAGCGTGCCCGGGAGCGAGCGGACGGTGCGGATCTTCAGCCACTCGGCGTGGAGCACGGGTGCGAACTGCATGGTCAGGTCTCCTGGCGCTGTGCGGCGAACTCGGTCTCGGCGGCGGTCAGATCCAGATAGGCCTGCTCCAGCGTGCCCTCGTCCGCCGCGAGTTCGAGGATCGGCACACCCGCGGCGGACGCCAGACGGCCGATGTCTTCCACCCGCGCGTCCGGCACCGTCCAGTACCCGTCCGTATGTTCCACGGCGTCGTGACCGTGTCGCGTGAGGGTGCTCCTCAGGACGGTGGGGTCGGAGGTGCGGATCCGGACGGCGGGGCGTACGCGCGCGTCGATGAACTCCCGCATCGGGGTGTCGGCCAGCAGCCGGCCCCGCCCGAGGGCGACGAGGTGGTCGGCGAACGAGGCGGTCTCGTTCATCAGATGGCTGGAGACCAGGACGGTGCGCCCCTCGTCCGCCAGCCGCCGCAGCAGGGTGCGGATCCACACGATGCCTTCGGGGTCGAGGCCGTTGGACGGTTCGTCGAGCATGATCACCTCCGGGTCGCCGAGCAGTGCGGCGGCGATGCCCAGCCGCTGGCGCATGCCCAGGGAGTACGTCCGCACGCGGTGGCGGGCGACCGGCCCCAGGCCGGTCCCCTCCAGCACCTCGTCGACCCGGCGGTCCGGGAGCCGGTGGCTCGCCGCGAGGACGCGCAGATGGTTCCGGCCGGTGCGGGCACCGTGCGCGGCCCGCGCGTCCAGCAGCGCGCCGACGTGACGCAGGGGGTCCGGGATCGCCGCGTAGGGGCGCCCGCCGACGGTCGCCGAGCCCGACGTCGGGTGGTCGAGGCCGAGCACCAGGCGCATGGTGGTCGACTTCCCGGCGCCGTTGGGGCCGAGGAAGCCGGTGACGCGGCCGGGCCGGACACGGAAGGTGAGGTGGTCGACGGCTCGCCGGGTGCCGTACTCCTTGGTGAGGTCCTGGACGTCGATGCTGGTCATGTGGATCAGCGTGGCGGCCGGACCGCTGGTGCCGCCTCCCCCGGGCGGGGAGACCGCCTCCCCCGGGCGGGGGAGGCGGGTGAGCGGCGGGCACTGACAGGATGACGAAATGGTCCGCCTCCTGCGTCCGCTTGTGCGAGGGACGACGTACACGCGTCTGCTGCATCTCTGGATCCCCGGGCTGCCGTTCAGCGTGTGGATGTTCATCGATCCAAGGACGCCCTGGGTGCCCGCGCTCGTGCTCCTCGCACTGGGGCTGGTTCCCGCGGTGCGCAGGGGTGAGGGTGTGCAGGCCGTGCTGCTGCTCACGCCGAACGAGCGCGAGCCGGGGTTCTCGGAGGAGTCCTCGGCGACATGGCGGGACCGGACGCGTACCGTCCTCTGGCTGGCGGTGCGCATCGCGCTGGCGGCGGTGACGGTCCTCGCCACGGTGTGGCTGCCGCTCCTGGGCTATTCCCTGGGCCAGGTGGCCGCGGGAACGGTGCCCGGTGGCGTGCCGGTGCTCGAGGACGTGCGGCACCACTGGGCCTACGCGCTGCTCGTGCCGCTCCCCCTGATCACGCTGTACGCGGCGGCGGTGGGCCTCGGCGCGCTGGTCACCGCAGTCGCGCGCAGGCTGCTCGGCCCGTCCCCCGCCGAGCGTCTGGCCGCAGTGGAGGCCAGAACCGAACAGCTCCTGGAGCGCACCCGCATCGCACGCGAGCTGCACGACTCCATCGGTCATGCCCTGACCGTCGCCGTCGTGCAGGCCGGTGCCGCGCGGGCGGCGGGCGATCCGGAGTTCACCGACCGGGCGCTGGGCGCCGTGGAGGAGACCGGACGGGCGGCGCTGGAGGACCTGGAGCGGGTCCTGGGCGTCCTGCGCGAGCCCGAGAAGCCCGTCGGCAGCCGTCCGACGCTCGTGGACGCCGACCGTCTGCTGGAGTCCGCCCGCGCGTCCGGCGCGACGGTCCACGCCGAGGTGAGTGGCCCGCTGGAGACTGCTCCGGGGCCGGTGTCCCGCGAGGGCTACCGCATCCTGCAGGAGTCGCTGACGAACGCGCTGCGGCACGCGGGGGCGGTCCCGGTGCGGGTCCGGATCGGTGTCGCCGACGGCGTGCTGCTCCTGGAGATCCGCAACCGGCTGACGCAGGACGTGCCGGGCCCCGGGCGGGGCAGCGGACTGCGCGGCATACGCGAGCGCGCCGCGCTGCTGGGCGGCCGCGCGTGGACGGGGCCCGACGCGGGCGACTGGCGGGTGCGGGTCGAGCTGCCGCTGGGCTGACCTAGGCTGGCCGGATGCCGGTGACCGTCCTGCTCGTCGATGACGAACCCCTCGTACGCGCGGGTCTGCGGGCCGTGCTGGAGGCGCAGCCGGACATCGGCGTCGTCGGGGAGGCGGCCGACGGGGCGGCGGTGATCCCGCTGGTGCGGCGGCTGCGGCCGGACGTGGTCGCCATGGACGTACGCATGCCGCTGATGGACGGCATCGAGGCCACGCGCGCGCTGCTGCGGTCGGTCGACGCGCCGCCGAAGATCCTCGTCGTGACGACGTTCGAGGACGACGAGTACGTCTACGGGGCGCTGCGCGCGGGCGCCGACGGATTCCTGCTGAAGCGGGCGCGGCCCGCGGAGATCGTGCACGCGGTGCGGCTGGTCGCCGAGGGCGAGTCGCTGCTGTTCCCCGCCTCGGTACGCCGGCTCACGGCCGAGTACGGCGCCGGCGGCGGCAACCGCGCGGCGCGGTCGGCGCTGGAGCGGGCACGGCTGACCGAACGCGAGGGCGAGGTGCTGCGGCTGATGGCGCGGGGCCTGACCAACGCGGAGATCGCCGCCCGGCTCGTGGTGGGCACGGAGACGGTGAAGTCCCATGTGAGTTCCCTGCTGGCCAAGCTCGGGGCCCGGGACCGGACCCAGGCGGTGATCGCCGCCTACGAGTCGGGCTTCGTGGCGCCGGGGTGAGCCGCGACCGCGGGACGGGGCCGGGCACCGTCGACCGGAGGTCGCCGGGGTCCGCCGTGCCGAGTACGATCCGCCCAACACGCGCACGAGCTCGGAGGACGGACGGTGGGTCGGCTGACCGGCGGGGACCCCTCACTGCTGCGAAGGATCAACTCCGCGGTGGTGCTGCACGCGCTGCGGGCCACGGACTGCGCGACGCTGACCGAGGTCACCCGGGTCACCGGACTGTCCCGGCCCACGGTCGAGGGCGTCGTGGAGGGGCTCGTCGAGGCGGGGCTCGTCGTGGAGACGGCGGCCGAGGAGGGCACCGCGCGGCGGCAGGGACGCCCGGCGCGGCGGTTCCGGTTCCGGGCGGAGGCCGGGTATCTGCTCGGCCTGGAGATCGGCGTGCACCGGGTGGCCGCGCTGCTGGCCGACCTGGACGGCCGGGTGATCGGCGCGCAGGCACGGGAGGTCGACGAGACGGTCGACGCGGACGAGCGGCTGGAGCGGCTGCTCGAGGCCGTCGCGGAGCTGCTGCGCCGGGCCGGTGTCCCCCACGGGTCCCTGCGGGCGGTGGGCGTCGGCACCCCCGGGATCGTCGAGGCCGACGGCACGGTACGGCTGGGCACGGCGCTGCCGGGCTGGACGGGGCTGGGCCTCGGCGAGCGGCTGAGCCGGTCCTTCAAGTGCCCGGTGCTGGTCGAGAACGACGCCAACGCGGCCGTCGTCGCCGAGCACTGGAAGGGCGCCGCCAAGGACACCGACGACGTGGTGTTCGTCCTGGCCGGGCTGAGTCCGGGCGCCGGATCGCTGATCGGCGGCCGGCTGCACCGGGGGTACGGCGGGGCGGCCGGGGAGATCGGCGCGCTGCATCTGCTGGGCCGGGAGGCGACGCCCGAGACGCTGCTGTCCACCACGGACGAACCGCTGCACCCGCTCGACGAGCAGGCCGTCGCCGCGGTCTTCGCCCAGGCCCGCGAGGGTGACGAACGGGCGCGGGCCGCCATGGACCGCTTCATCCACCGGCTGGTCCACGACGTGGCGGCGCTGGTGCTGGCCCTCGACCCGGAACTGGTCGTGATCGGCGGCTGGGCGGCCGGTCTGGACGGCGTGCTGGAGCCGCTGCGCGGCGAACTGGCCCGCTACTGCCTGCGCCCGCCGCGGGTCTCCCTCTCCCTCCTGGGCGAGGCGGCGGTCGCCACGGGGGCGGTACGGCTCGCCCTCGACCATGTGGAGGAACAACTGTTCGCGGTGGAGGGCACGGTGACGGCCCGCCGATAGCGCCGGTCCGGCGGACCGGCCGGAGTGGCGCGACGTTCGTGTGGGCCCCGTACCCGAACGGCCCCTCGTCGCAGGCCGACCCGGGTCAGGGCCGCCGGAGCCTGCCGGCGGACGACGCCGAAGGCGCACGGTGCGGCCCGCCCGCACACCTCGGCCGCTCGGCGTGTGAAGGGGTGCCGGCACCTTGCTCGCCGGACCGGGTCGCGAGTCGC
>NZ_NEUB01000434.1 GCF_002910825.1 Streptomyces sp. SM1
GACCGCCCCCGGTACCGTCGCCGGAGGAGCCGTCCGTTCCGTCCGTACCGTCCGCGCCGGAGGAACCGGACGAACCGGAGTCGCCGCCACCGGAACCGGGCGGTGTCGGACCGCCCGAGGTGCCGCCGTCGGTCCCGTCGCCCGTACCGCCGTCCGCCGACCCGTCGGACCCGTCGGAGCCGTCGGAGCCGTCGGAGCCGTTGAGCACGATCCAGGCGGAGTTGTTCGCGTGGTCGGCGTCGAAGGGGTTGTCCCACTCGGGCAGCGCCACCTTCCCCTTGGCGCCCTCGACGACGCGGTCGACGCGCAGTTCGAACGGGAAGGTGAACTCGGCGTCCTCCAGCAGCGGGGTGCTCACCCAGCAGAAATAGCCCCGCACGCCCTCGGCGATGGTGTTCTCCCCGCAGCGCTCCGGCGCCCTGGTCACGGTCGCCCCCTCGGGGACGGCCACCGTGAACCCGATGGGCTCACCGCCGGACCGCTGGGAGCTGAGCCAGGCGGGACCGTTGTTGCGGAAGCCGAGCTCTGCCGTGACCGTGTCACCGGCTCCGGCGTCCAGCGAGGCGCCGGTCAGTTCCAGGTCGTAGGTGTTCTTCAGGGGCAGGTCCACGTCCACGTACCGGGTGTAGTCCGCGGGGTCCGCGCCGGAGACCTTCTTCAGCGTGAGGTCCGCGCCGGTGCCCGGGCGGTAGTCCTTGGCGGCGCGCAGCGCGGCCGTCCCGTCCGGGCCGACCGCCGAGAAGGCGTAGGTGAAGACGTCGTGCAGCGCGAAGTCCGCGGTCCCCACCTTCAGCGGCTCGGCCAGGGCGTAGGCCTCCCCCGCGTCGATCGGGTCGGGGAAGGTGCAGATGGCGTCGGTGCCCTGGCGCAGCAGGGGGCCGGTGGTCACCTCTGCGTAGGAGCAGTTGCCGTAGGAGTCGGGGAAGGACACCCCGCGCGAGCCGTGGAACCACAGCACCGCGCCCTCGGCGCCCAGGCCGCCGGCGTTGCGCAGCCCCACGGGTGCCTCGTAGGTGCCGCCCGCCCGGAGGTCGTCCGGCACCGAGAGTTCGCGGTTGAGGAACTCGGCGCCGCCGACGAGCACATCGACGGTGAGCGGGGTGAACTCCAGCCCCGCGCCCTCACCGGTGACCTTGATGCTGCCGACGTCCCCGGCCTCGCTGTCGTCGCCGACGTCGAGCCGGATCTTGCCCACCTTGTTGTACGTCTGGCCCGCGTACAGTTCGTAACCCGAGCAGACGGCGACCAGGCCGTCGGCCTCGCACGGGAGTTCCACGTCCGCGACGCCCGCCAGCTCGGTCGCGTCGATGCGGATCGTGTACTCGCCGGTGAACACGGTCGGGATGATGCCGTCGCCCTCGAACGGCTCGCCCGGGGCGTTCAGCCGCAGGTCGACCTGCTGTTCCGTGGGCTGTCCGTTGTCGGAGTGCAGGGACAGTGCGACCCGGTCCTCGCCGGTGATCGTCACCGGCAGGGGTGTGTCGACCGCGTGGGACGTGCCCGCCCCACCGGCCGCGACCAGACTCGCGGCGGCCACCAGGCCCAGGGCTCTGAGCGGCCCGAGGCGCCGGTTTGCCTGCTGTGTCATGAAAGGCTCTTTCGTCGGACGGGACGTACCTGACTGGGTACGCCCCGTCCGACAGCCGCTGTTGTCGATCGGTTGTCCACGAAAGCGTCACGCGGTGATCACGGTCACGCATACCTCACCGGTCACACCGGACGGTGACGGTGCAGACGCACCGCAACCCGTCACGCCTTCGGCGCCACCCTGCTCAGCCCGTTGATGATGCGGTCCATCGCGTCGCCGCCCGTCGGGTCGGTCAGGTTGGCGAGGAGCTTCAGGGTGAACTTCATCAGCATCGGGTGCGTCAGACCGCGCTGGGCGGCGATCTGCATGACCTTCGGGTTGCCGATGAGCTTCACGAAGGCGCGGCCGAGCGTGTAGTAACCACCGTAGGCGTCCTTCAGGACGCGCGGGTAGCGTTGCAGGGCGATCTCCCGCTGGGCCGGGGTCGCCCGCGCGTGCGCCTGGACGATCACCTCGGCGGCGAGCTGCCCGGACTCCATGGCGTAGGCGATGCCCTCGCCGTTGAACGGGTTGACCAGACCGCCCGCGTCACCGACGAGCAGCAGTCCGCGCGTGTAGTGCGGCTGGCGGTTGAAGGCCATGGGGAGCGCGGCGCCGCGGATCGGGCCGGTCATGTTGTCCGGGGTGTAGCCCCAGTCCTCCGGCATGGAGGCGCACCAGGCCTTGAGGACCTCGCGCCAGTCCAGCTCCTTGAAGGAGTCGGAGGTGTTGAGCACGCCGAGACCGACGTTGCTGGTCCCGTCGCCCATGCCGAAGATCCAGCCGTAGCCGGGCAGCAGCCGGTCCTGCGCACCCCGGCGGTCCCACAGCTCCAGCCAGGACTCCAGGTAGTCGTCGTCATGGCGCGGCGAGGTGAAGTACGTACGGACCGCGACGCCCATCGGCCGGTCCTCACGCCGGTGCAGCCCCATCGCGAGGGACAGCCGGGTGGAGTTGCCGTCGGCGGCCACCACCAGCGGGGCGTGGAAGGTGACTTCCCGCTTCTCCTCGCCGAGCTTGGCCTTGACTCCCGTGATGCGCCCGGTGCGGTCGTCGATGACCGGCGCGCCCACGTTGCAGCGCTCGTACAGCCGGGCGCCCGCCTTCTGCGCCTGCCGGGCGAGCTGCTCGTCGAAGTCGTCGCGCTTGCGGACCAGACCGTAGTCCGGGAAGGAGGCGAGATCCGGCCAGTCCAGCTGGAGGCGGACGCCGCCGCCGATGATGCGCAGGCCCTTGTTGCGCAGCCAGCCGGCCTCCTCGGAGATGTCGATACCCATCGCGACGAGCTGCTTGGTGGCGCGCGGGGTGAGGCCGTCGCCGCACACCTTCTCCCGCGGGAACTCGGTCTTCTCCAGCAGGAGCACGTCGAGTCCGGACCGGGCCAGGTGGCAGGCGGTGGTGGAGCCGGCTGGTCCGGCGCCCACGACGATCACGTCGGCGGTGTTGTCGGAGAGGGGCTCGGTCACGGCGGGATCTCCCCAGGGTCGATAAATCTGCGTGCCGGCCGGCACTGGACACGGGCAGTCTATTCAGCAGAATTGATCACCCGGCTGAAGGGCTGCCCCGTGAACCGAGCTCTCCCCGCTGTACGGCTGCGTGTCCCCACCCACGAGGACGCCTTCGCCTGGCACCGGATCTTCGACGACCCGGACGTCATGGAGTTCCACGGCGGCAAGGCGGCGGACCTGTCGGTCTACGAGGAGCTGACCGCCCGCCAGCGCCGGCACGACGCCCTGCTCGGCTTCTGCCTGTGGACCATGCTGGACGAGTCCGGCCAGGTCATCGGCTTCACCGGCGCCCAGCCGTGGGAGCGCGACTGGGGCCCGACGGGCGAGATCGAGATCGGCTGGCGCCTCGCCCGCGAGCACTGGGGCAGGGGGTACGTCACCGCGGCGGCCCGCGAGACGCTCGAGCGGGTGACCGCGGCGGGCCCGACGGGCGTGGTGGCGATGGTGCACGCCCGCAACGCCCGCTCCATAGCGGTCACCCGGCGGCTGGGGATGCGTCTCGCCGAGACCTTCATGACGCCCGTCTCGCGACAGGAGGCCCACTGCTACCGCCTGGACCTCTGACCCCACCGGGCAGACGCTCACGGTGACCAAATGTCACGGAACGCCATGAGGTGCTTCCGGCGTGCCCCGCACCGGTCTACTCTGCCGGTACCGCAGGGGGGTGACGTCCGTGCGTGTGACGCCCGATGGACCCGGGACACCCGACGTGCGCGTGCCGCGCCTGGTCGGCCTGATGGCCGTGGACGCGCGCGAATCGGCCCGCGCGCAGGGCCTGTTCGTGAGCGCCGCGGACCGGCCGGACCTTTCTCTCGCCGCCGTCGAGTACGTCGTGCGCCAGTACCCGGGGCCCGGGGCGGAGGTGCCCCGGGACTCCGTGGTCCACGTGTGGTTCGACTTCGGCGAGGGCGACGGCGGGGGCGGAGGGGTGCGTGAGCCGCGCGGGCCCCTGCCGCCGCCCGGCGGGCTCCGGCAAGAACTGGAGGAGCCGCCCGGCGGCGGC
Organism: Streptomyces sp. SM1; assembly: GCF_002910825.1. Lineage (GTDB taxonomy): Bacteria > Actinomycetota > Actinomycetes > Streptomycetales > Streptomycetaceae > Streptomyces > Streptomyces okerensis. The sequence continues at coordinate 4,079 of NZ_NEUB01000434.1, forward strand.
TCCCGCGCCGTGATGCTCGGTTGCCCCTGAAGCACGGCGCACCGTGCCGCTCGGCCGCCCCGGAGGACGTCGGGCCGCTCAGCTGTCCTTGAACCCGCGGTGCAGCGCCACCACGCCGCCCGTCAGATTGCGCCACGCCACCTTCGACCAGCCGGCGCCCTTCAGCCGGTCGGCGAGCGCGGGCTGGTCGGGCCAGGCGCGGATGGACTCGGCGAGATAGACGTACGCGTCCGGGCTGGACGACACCGACCGGGCGACCGGCGGCAGGGCCCGCATCAGGTACTCGGTGTAGACGGTGCGGAACGGCGCCCAGGTCGGGTGCGAGAACTCGCAGATGACGATCCGCCCGCCGGGCCGGGTCACCCGGCGCATCTCGCGCAGGGCCGCGTCCGTGTCCTGCACGTTGCGCAGTCCGAAGGAGATGGTCACCGCGTCGAAGACGTCGTCCCTGAAGGGCAGCCTCGTCGCGTCACCGGCGGTGTACGGCAGCCAGGCGCGGTTGCGCTTGCCCACCTGGAGCATGCCCAGGGAGAAGTCGCAGGGCACGACGTAGGCACCGGTGACGGCGAAGGGCATCGACGACGTGCCGGTGCCGGCCGCCAGGTCCAGGATCTTCTGCGCGGGCCGCGCGTCGACCGCCTTCGCCACCTCCTTGCGCCATCGGCGGTCCTGCCCGAGGGAGAGCACGTCGTTGGTCAGGTCGTACCGTTCCGCGACGTCGTCGAACATCGAGGCGACTTCGTGCGGCTGCTTGTCCAGGCTGGCTCGGGTCACGGGGCCATTGTGGCAGGCGGCCTCCGTCGTCTACGCGCGCCGGTACACCATGCGGCCGCCCACCACGGTGACCACGCACGTGGACGCGCCTTCCCGCACCAGGGCGCCGCGGTCGGGCACGTCGAACACCGCGAACCGCGCGGGCCTCCCGGCGCCGAGGCCCGGCAGCAGCACGAGTGGCACCGGGGAGAGCGCCGGGGGCCCGGGCAGCGTGGCCGGACGGCCCGCCCGGGCGAGCCCTGCCCTGCCCACCGCGTCGAGGACCGGGCGGCTGCGCAGTTCACCGGCGACCGCGACCGTTCCGTGCGCCAGCATGCGCTGTACTCCGCGGCGTGCGCTGGCGCCCCGCACGGACGGGCCGGCGCCGAGGAGTGCCTGCGCGCGCTCCCCGAACAGCGGCTCGGTACCGAGCCGGTCCGCCTCGCGCGGATCGGGGTGGTACGCCTGCTCCAGCAGTTCCGGGCCGTACGGGTTGAGCAGTCCGGGCGTCAGGATGCCGGGCCACCGCCGCAGCCGGGCGTCCGGGTGGCCGGCGGCCAGCCGCTCGTACGGGCCGAAGGCGGCGATGTGCGCGCCGTCGACCAGGACGGCCGCCTCGGGCGAGGCGTCGGCGGTGTGAAGGGTCAGCACGGCGGCGTCAGTTGGGGGCGAGGAGCTTGAGCTCCGGGTGGGCCGTGCCGCCCTCGATGGCCGTGGAGGAGATGTGGGAGACCACGCGCTCGTCGACGGGGTCGTTCGCCGGGTCGTCGTGCACGACGAGGTGCTCGTACGTCGTCGACCGCTGCGCCGGGACCCGGCCCGCCTTGCGGATCAGGTCGATGATCTCCATCCGGTTGGAGCGGTGCCTGGCGCCGGCGGAGGAGACGACGTTCTCCTCCAGCATGATGGAGCCGAGGTCGTCCGCGCCGTAGTGCAGGGAGAGCTGGCCGACCTCCTTGCCGGTGGTCAGCCAGGAACCCTGGATGTGGGCCACGTTGTCCATGAACAGCCGGGCGATCGCGATCATCCGCAGGTACTCGAAGAGGGTCGCCTGGGTGCGGCCCTTCAGGTGGTTGTTCTCGGGCTGGTAGGTGTACGGGATGAACGCGCGGAAGCCGCCCGTGCGGTCCTGTACGTCCCGGATCATCCGCAGGTGCTCGATCCGCTCGGCGTTGGTCTCGCCCGTGCCCATCAGCATGGTGGACGTCGACTCGACACCGAGGTTGTGCGCGATCTCCATGATCTCCAGCCAGCGCTCGCCGGACTCCTTCAGCGGGGCGATGGCCTTGCGCGGACGCGCGGGCAGCAGTTCGGCGCCGGCGCCGGCGAAGGAGTCGAGCCCGGCCTCGTGGATCCGGGTGATGGCCTCGTCGACCGGCACCCCCGAGATCCGGGCCATGTGCTCGACCTCGCTCGCCCCCAGGCTGTGGATGACGAGCTGCGGGAACTCCTTCTTGATGGCGGCGAAGTGCTGCTCGTAGTACTCGACGCCGTAGTCCGGGTGGTGACCGCCCTGGAACATGATCTGCGTACCGCCGAGCTCGACCGTCTCGGCGCAGCGCCGCAGGATGTCGTCGAGGTCGCGGGTCCAGCCCTTCGCCTTGTCCTTCGGGGCCGCGTAGAAGGCGCAGAACTTGCACGCCGTGACGCACACGTTCGTGTAGTTGATGTTCCGCTCGATGATGTACGTCGCGATGTGCTCCGTACCGGCGTACCGGCGCCTGCGGACGGCGTCGGCGGCGGCGCCCAGCGCGTGCAGCGGGGCGTCGCGGTAGAGGTCGAGGGCCTCTTCGGGAGTGATCCGCCCACCGGCGGCGGCACGGTCGAGGACGGTCTGAAGGTCGGCCTTCTCGGTCACCGGCGTCCCTTTCGCATAGTTCGTAAGGGGTGTGGACAGACCGGTCCAGCGTACGTCAGCGGGTTCGCGCGGCTGACGTCAGGCCGCGTACGCGCCGATCAGCAGCCCCGTGAACGCGCCGCCGATCAGGAACGGCCCGAACGGGATGGCCGTCTTGCGGCCCGCCTTCCGGGCGACGACCAGCACACCCCCGTACAGCGCCCCGAACACGAACCCGGCGAGGGTGCCGAGCATCACCGTCGGCCAGCCGTACCAGCCGAGGACGGCGCCCGCGCCGAGCGCCAGTTTCACGTCGCCGAAGCCCATGCCGCCCGGGTTGACGAGGAACAGCACGAAGTAGCCGGCGCCCAGCGCGAGCGCGCCCAGCAGGGCGGTGGTCCACTCGCCGGCGTGCCCGGGGGCGAGGGCGACGAGACCGAGCAGGGCGAGGGCCGCTCCGGCGAGCGGCAGGGTGAGCGGGTCGGGCAGCCGCTGCACCCGGAAGTCGACCATCGCCAGCAGCACCCCGACGGGCGCGAGCAGCAGCCAGACACCCAGTTCGGGCCGGGTTCCGGTGGCGGCGGCGAGCGCCGCGCAGACGAGGGAGGTCACGACGACGGCCGCGGCACCCGGTCCGTACGACGGTCCCGCGCACGGCCCGCACCTGCCCCGTCCGAGCCAGCCGGTGACCGGGTGCCCCGCCGGACACGCCGTCCGCCACGCCTCCCCCGGCGGGACGGAGAACCGGTACGCCGCGCGGGGCAGCGCCGCGCCGGCCGCCGCGCCCCACAGCGCGGCGACGGCGATCAGCGAGACATACACACCGTCGCTCATCCGGCCGCCGCGACCGTGTCGCGCCAGGCCGGCAGCAGTTCGTCGAGCAGCGCCTCGGTACGGGGCGGCAGCCCGCGGGCGCCGCTGCGGCCGATGAGGTCGGCGGCGAGGGCGGTGAGCCGCTCGGGGTCGTCGAGGGCGTGGGTGGCGCGCAGCAGCTCGTTCCACAGCCGCTCGTCGGCCGGGGCGGTGCGCAGCGCGGCGTTCAGCGCCTCGACGGCCTTCTCCGCGCGGTCCTTGACCAGGTGGAACTCGGCCAGCGCGAGTCCGGTGTCCGCGACGAGCAGCGGGAGCTGGGCGTCGACGATCTCGTGCGTGAGCCAGCGGTAGCGGCCCTCGGGCCGGTCGGCGAGCAGCGGCCCGCGCACCAGCACCAGCGCGTCGGTGAGCAGCCGGCCGCGCACGGCCCGGCTGTCGACGCCCTTGCCCTGGGTCGCCTCGTGGTACAGGGACCGCAGCACGTCCAGGTCGGAGACGACCGACTTGGCGAGGGTGAGCCGCCCGGTGGCGTCGGTGCCGAGGCGGGGGGTGCCGTCGGGATCGGTGCCGAGCCAGCCGCGCAGCCGCTCGACGAGCGCCTCGCGGACGTCGTCGGTGACCCCGCGCGGCCACAGCGCGGAGGCCAGCACGCGCGGGTGCACGCCCTCGCGGTGCAGGAGCAGCAGCGCGAGCGCCTCGTGCAGCAGCGCGCTGCGCTCGTCGTCCGGGGTGTCGAGACCGATGATCTCGTACGGTCCGACCAGGCGCGCGTACACGGCCGGCCGGCCCTGCTCGCTGATGTCGACGAGGAACGGCGGTGTGTCGCCCGGTCCGTCGGGACCGCGCTCGGGGTCGGCGTCGGTGAACAGCTCGATGACGGCGCGCTGTTGAGCAGCCGGCAGCAACTGGGCGTCGAGTTCGAGGCCGAGGAGGGGCGCCAGCAGCCTGCCCTCGCCGGTGATCTCCATCTCCCAGGCTGCGCCCGGCAGTTCACCGCCCTCGGTGCCGACGAGGTAGCCGATGCCGAGCCGGCCGGCGTCGGCGGCGAGTTCGGCGAGCGTGACGGCGTCCTCGGCGGACGGTTCGGCCGCGAGCAGCACGAGGTGCGGAGCCCAACGGGTGTGCTGGGCGGGCCCGGTGCGTCCGGTGAGCACGGAGTCGTGCCCGGCCGCGCCCAGCGCGCCGCGCCGCTGCCGCGTCTCGGCCTCCATGGTCTCGATCAGTGCCTCGACGCCGTCGAGGTGACGCAGCCTGCTGGGCGCGAGCGGGGTGAGGTCCTCACCGAATCCGACGAGGGTGATGGTCATCCGGTCCGACCAGCCGTTGGTTGCCAGCTCGGCGGCGACGGCGGCGAACACGGCGGCCCGGTCGGCCTCGCTGCCGCTCAGGGAGACGAGGCCGGGGACGGACTCCAGGTTGAGCAGCAGCCGGGAGTCGTCCATGGTGCCGAGGCTGACGAGGCCCGGGTAGGGAGCGGCGGTGTCCGTGTCCTCGTACCGCTCGGCGTCGTCCTTGGCGAGCAGCCAGAACGTCTCGTCCTGCCCGAGCTGCCAGGGCGCCGGGGGCTTCCCGGACGGCTGGGCGAGCTGGAGGTGCAGATCACCGCTGCTGAGCCAGGCCGCGTAGACGGTGGGCAGCGGGCGGGACTCGGCCGCCAGCGACGCGGCGAGCCCGCGCAGCGACCGGTCGAGCAGCCGTACGCCCTCGGGGTCGGCGCCGACGAGCAGCGCGTCCTGCACGTCCAGGGCGTCCCCGGCCGGTGTGGGCGGCTCCATC
>NZ_NEUB01000435.1 GCF_002910825.1 Streptomyces sp. SM1
AACTGCTCGGCGCGCGCGTCGCCGGACTGGTCCGCGGCCGTCCCCGGCACGATCTGCCCGCCGGGGACGATCTCCTCGCCCTGCGCACGGCCGCCGAGGAGGCCCGCACCGCCTGTTTCGACGCCGGGGTGCTGGAGGACTGGCGCACCGTGCTGGAACTGCTGGCGGCGCGCAACTCCCGGCTGCGGATGGTCGACTGACGGCCCCTCGGGCCGACGCGGTCACCAGCGGCCGGGCGCGTAGTCCTTCAGGAAGACGCCGTACAGGTCCTCGCCCGCCTCGCCGCGCACGATCGGGTCGTAGACGCGGGCCGCGCCGTCGACCAGGTCGAGCGGGGCGTGGAAACCGGCGTCGGCGAGGCGCAGCTTGTCGAAGTGGGGACGCTCGTCGGTGATCCAGCCGGTGTCGACCGAGGTCATCAGGATGCGGTCGGTGTCGAACATCTCCTGCGCGCTGGTCCGCGTCACCATGTTGATGGCGGCCTTGGCCGCGTTGGTGTTGGGGTGTCCCGCGCCCTTGTAGCCGCGGTCGAAGACGCCTTCCATGGCGGAGACGTTGACGACGTAGGCGCGCCCGGCGGATGCCCGGCGCGCGGCCTCTGCCATCGCCGGACGGAGCGCGCTGATCAGGATGAACGGCGCCGTGTAGTTGCACAGCTGGGTCTCCAGCAGCTCCACCGGGGAGATCTGCTCGATGGTCTGGACCCAGGTGTTGGAGTCGACGACATCGGGGACCAGGCCGCCCGCGTCGATGGCGGTGCCGTCACGGTGCCGCACCACGCTGGCGTTCCCCGCGACCAGGGCGAGGTCGGCCACCTTCTGCGCGTCGAGTCCGCTGACCCCGACGGGCAGCGCGGTCAGTCCGTCGACCGCGCCGGAGTTGAAGGCGCCGATGGTGTGGTGGGCGGGCAGCTCACCGGCCGGCAGCGGGGCGCTCTCGCCCTCGACGAGCGCGGCGTACGCGGACGGCAGCCTGCGTACGGTCTGGGTGGCGTTGTTGATCAGGATGTCGAGCGGACCCTGCTCCGCGACCCGGTCGGCCAGCGCGACGGCCTGGCCCGGGTCGCGCAGGTCGATGCCGACGACCTCCAGCCGGTGCATCCAGTCGCCGGAGTCGTCCATGGCCCTGAAGCGGCGGATGGCGTCCTGGGGGAAGCGCGTGGTGATCGTGGTGTGGGCGCCGTCGCGCAGCAGCCGCAGCGCGATGTACATGCCGATCTTGGCCCGCCCGCCGGTGAGCAGCGCCCGCTTGCCGGAGAGGTCGGCGCGGGCGTCGCGCCGGTCCCGGTTCTCGGCCGCGCACTTCTGGCAGAGCTGGTGGTAGAAGTAGTCGACCTCGACGTAGCGCGTCTTGCAGGTGTAGCAGGAGCGCGGGCGCTGGAGTATCCCCGCGATCCGGCCCGCCTCCACGCGGGAGGAGGGCAGGATGCCCTCCGTCTCGTCGTCGATGCGCTCGGCGGAGCCGGTGGCGGTGGCCTCGGTGACGGCCTTGTCGTGGGCGGTCTTGGCGGCCCGGCGCTCCTGGCGGCGGCGCTGCTTGACCGTGCGGTAGATGTGCGAGGTGGCGCGGCGGACCAGGATCGCGTCCGGGTGGTCGACGTCGAGCTTGTCGAGTTCCTCGAGCACGCCGAGGCAGACGGCGAGCCGTTCCGGGTCGATGCCGGGCCCGTGCACCACCGCCGCGTCCGTGGCCCCGGGGCCGTCCTGTGTCACCGTCATCGCCGCTGCCGTTCCCGCTCTGCTTCTCGCGGCGCTCCGTTCGCATCCGCTGTCGAACGGCGGATTTTACTTCAGCGACCGGCCCCGGCACCAAACCGCGTCGCCCGGTGATCGCAGACGGCGGTGAGTGTCGTCACCTCCTCGGTCAGCGCGTGGGCCAGTCGGTCGAGGTCCGGGACGGCCGCGCCGTCGGCGACCAGGCCGTAGTGGACACGTCCCCGGTACGTGGAGACCGCGACCGCGAGGGAGTGGCCGGGAGCCAGCGGCGCGAGCGGGAACACGGCGCCGAGCGGGTCGCCGCCGAGTGTGAGTCCGAAGCCGGGCAGCGGCACGCTGGTGACCAGGACGTCGAACCAGAGCCGGGCGGCCTGGCCGAGCAGC
>NZ_NEUB01000436.1 GCF_002910825.1 Streptomyces sp. SM1
AGGAGGCGGCCCGGCGCCGCCGCGAGGCCGAGGAACTCCTCGGCGCGGCACGCCAGGAGGCGGACCAGGAGCGCGAGCGGGCCCGCGAGCAGAGCGAGGAGCTGCTGGCCGCCGCGCGTACGCGTGTGGAGGAGGCGCAGACCGAGGCCGTACGCCTGGTCGAGGAGGCGGACCGGCGCGCCACCGAGATGGTGTCGGCGGCCGAGCTCCACGCCCAGCAGGTACGGGACTCCGTCGCCGGGCTGCACGAGCAGGCGCAGGAGGAGATCGCCGGGCTGCGGTCCGCCGCCGATCACGCGGCGGACCGTACGCGGCGCGAGGCGGAGGAGGAGGCGGACCGGGTCCGCGCCGACGCCTACGCGGAGCGGGAGCGGGCGAGCGAGGACGCGGGCCGGCTGCGGCGCGAGGCGCACGAGGAGACGGAGGCCGCCAAGTCGCTGGCCGAGCGCACCGTGTCCGAGGCGATCACGGAGGCCGAGCGGATCCGCTCGGAGGTGTCCGAGCAGGCCCAGCGGATGCGTACCGAGGCGTCGGACACCGTCGCCGAGGCCGAGCAGACCGCCTCGCGCACCCGGGCCGAGGCCCGGGAGGACGCCAACCGGATCCGTTCGGACGCGGCGACGCAGGCGGACACGCTCATCACCGAGGCGCGTGCCGAGGCCGAGCGGCTCACCGAGGACACCATCGTCGAGACCGACCGGCTGCGCACGGAGACGGTCGCCGAGGCCGAGCGGGTGCGGTCGGAGTCGGTCGCCAAGGCGGAGAAGCTGATCGCGGACGCCACCGGCGACGCGGAGCGGCTGCGGGCCGAGGCGGCGGAGACGGCCGGGTCGGCGCAGCAGCGCGCGGAGCGGATCAGGCGGGACTCCGAACAGCTGAAGTCCGACGCGGAGGCGGCGGCCGAGCGGCTGGTGTCCAGCGCGCGAGAGGAGGCCGAGCGGGCGCTGGACGAGGCCCGCGGGGAGGCCAACAGGCGGCGCTCCGAGGCGGCCGAGCAGGTCGACACGCTCATCACGGAGACCACCGCCGAGGCGGACAAGCTGCTCACCGAGGCGCAGCAGCAGGCGCAGAAGACGACGGCGGACGCCGAGGCGCAGGCCGACACGATGGTCGGCGCGGCCCGCAGCGAGGCCGAGCGGCTGGTGGCTTCGGCGACCGTCGAGGGCAACTCGCGGGTGGAGAAGGCCCGTACGGACGCGGACGAGCTGCTGGTCGGCGCGCGCCGGGACGCGACCCGGATCAGGGAGCGCGCCGAGGAACTGCGCGACCGCCTCACCGGTGAGATCGAGGAACTGCACGCGCGGGCCCGCCGTGAGGCGGCGGAGACGATGAAGTCCACGGGTGACCGCTGTGACGCGCTGATCAAGGCCGCCGAGGAGCAGCTGGCCAAGGCGGGGGCGAAGGCCAAGGAGATCGTCTCCGAGGCCAACTCCGAGGCCGGCAAGGTGCGGATCGCCGCGGTGAAGAAGGCCGAGGGTCTGCTGAAGGAAGCCGAGCAGAAGAAGGCCACGCTCGTGAGGGAGGCCGAGGAGCTGAAGGCCGAGGCGGTCCGCGAGGCGCGGCGCACGGTCGAGGAGGGCAAGCGCGAGCTGGAGGTGCTGGTGCGGCGCCGCGAGGACATCAACGCGGAGATCTCCCGCGTGCAGGACGTCCTGGAGGCGCTGGGGTCCCTGGAGGCGCCGGCGGGTGGCAAGGACAACGGGGTCAAGGCGGGTGCCGCCGCGGGTGCCACCCGTACGGGTGGCAAGTCGTCCGATAGCTAGCAAAGCGGGCGAAATCCCCTGTACGGTGAGGGCTTTGACCGTGGCCTTGGCAAGCTTTCCGGCGGCGCGCCACTCAAAAGGGGTGTCATTCTCCGTATCAAACGTGCATCCACTCGATGACACAGCGCTTCGGCCTCTAGGATTCCCCCTATCACCTCACCGGTCTCATTCGACAGGAACCCCATGAGCGACACTTCCCCCTACGGCTTCGAGCACGTGCGGCGTGGGTACGACCGCGCTCAGGTGGACGAGTACATCTCCAAGGTCACCTCTGATCGCGACAGCGCCTTCTCCCGCATCACCGCCCTGGAAAAGCGCATCGAAGAGCTCCACCTCGAGACACAGAACGCCCAGGCCCAGGTCACCGACGCCGAGCCGTCGTACGCGGGGCTCGGCGCGCGCGTGGAGAAGATCCTCCGCCTCGCCGAGGAGGAGGCGAAGGACCTGCGCGAGGAGGCCCGGCGCGCGGCGGAGCAGCACCGCGAGCTCGCCGAGTCGGCCTCGCAGCAGGTGCGCAACGACGCCGAGTCGTACGCCGCCGAGCGCAAGTCCAAGGCGGAGGACGAGGGCGTCCGGATCGTCGAGAAGGCCAAGGGCGAGGCGTCCCAGCTGCGTTCCGAGGCGCAGAAGGACGCGCAGTCCAAGCGGGAGGAGGCGGACGCCCTCTTCGAGGAGACCCGCGCCAAGGCCGCGCAGGCCGCCGCCGACTTCGAGACGAACCTCGCCAAGCGGCGTGAGCAGTCCGAGCGCGACCTGGCCTCGCGCCAGGCCAAGGCGGAGAAGCGTCTGGCGGAGATCGAGCACCGCGCGGAGCAGCTGCGCCTGGAGGCCGAGAAGCTGCGTACCGACGCCGAGCGCCGCGCCCGCCAGACGGTGGAGACCGCGCAGCGCCAGGCCGAGGACATCGTGGCCGACGCCAACGCCAAGGCCGACCGGATCCGTTCGGAATCCGAGCGTGAGCTCGCGGCGCTGACCAACCGCCGCGACTCCATCAACGCCCAGCTGACGAACGTCCGCGAGATGCTGGCGACGCTCACGGGCGCCGCGGTGGCCGCCACCGGCGCGCCGGCCGTCGAGGACGAGCCGGCCACCCGCGGGGTTCCGGCCCAGCAGTCGCGGTAACGGCGGGACGCACATCGGCGAAGCCCTCTGCCACTGAGGTGGCAGAGGGCTTTGTCCCGTTCTAGCGTGGCCGCATGATCGAGCTCGAGGGGCTGACCAAGCGGTACGGCGAGAAGGTGGCGGTCAGGGATCTGACCTTCACCGTCAGACCCGGCATCGTCACCGGCTTCCTCGGTCCGAACGGCTCCGGCAAGTCGACCACCATGCGGATGATCCTCGGCCTGGACCACCCGACCGCCGGGGACGTGCGGATCGACGGGACGCACTACGACCGGCTCAAGGACCCGCTGACCCGCATCGGCGCCCTGCTCGAGGCCAGGGCGATGCACCCGGGCCGCAGCGCCCACAACCATCTGCTGTGCCTCGCGCAGAGCAACGGCATCCCCGAGCGCCGGGTGCACGAGGCGCTGGACGCGGTCGGGCTGACGGCGGTGGCGCGGAAGAAGGCCAAGGGGTTCTCGCTCGGCATGGGCCAGCGGCTCGGTATCGCGGCCGCGCTCCTCGGCGATCCGCGGATCCTGATGTTCGACGAGCCGGTCAACGGGCTCGACCCCGAGGGCATCCACTGGATCCGCACGCTGATGAAGTCGCTCGCCGCCCAGGGCCGTACGGTCTTCGTGTCCTCCCATCTGATGAGCGAGATGGCGCTGACCGCCGACCACCTGGTGGTCATCGGCCAGGGCCGGCTGCTCGCCGACACCTCCATGGCGGAGTTCATCGAGCGCAACTCCCGCTCCTACGTCCGGGTGCGCAGCCCGCAGCGCGAGGGCCTGCTGGACGCGCTGCACCGGGCGGGCGTCACCGCCGTGGAGAGCGGTGACGGGGCGCTGGAGGTGGACGGCTCCGGCGCCGAGCGGATCGGGGAGCTGGCGGCGCGCGGCGGGCTGGTGCTGCACGAGCTGAGCCCGCGGCAGGCCTCCCTGGAGGAGGCGTTCATGCAGTTGACCGCGGAGTCGGTGGAGTACCACGCCCACTCCACCGCGCCCGCTCCCCGGCGGCCGTGGGGCGAGAGCTGGAAGAAGGGCTGAGCATGGCGGCGACGCAGGTCGTACGGTCGGAGTGGACCAAGATCCGGTCGGTGGCGTCCACGGTGTGGACGCTCTCCCTCGCGGTGGTCGTGACCATCGCGCTCGGCATGCTGATCTCGGCCCTGTCGAGGAGCGAGTTCGACTCGATGAGCACCCGGGAGCAACTCTCCTTCGACCCGACCTTCATCAGTTTCGCCGGGATGAGCCTCGGTCAGCTCGCGATGATCGTGTTCGGGGTGCTGGTGGTGTCGAACGAGTACAGCACCGGCATGATCCGGGCCTCGCTGGCGGCCGTGCCGAAGCGCGGCACCTTCCTGTTCAGCAAGCTCGCGGTGGCCACCGCGCTCGCCCTCGTCGTCTCCATGGCCACCAGCTTCGCCGCCTTCTTCCTGGGCCAGGCGATGCTCGGCGAGCACAAGGCGTCCATCGGCGACGACGGGGTGCTGCGGGCGGTGATCGGCGGCGGCCTCTACATGACGCTGATCGCGCTGTTCTCGATGGGCGTCGCCGCGATGCTGCGCTCGCCCATGCTGTCGCTGGGCATCCTGATGCCGTTCTTCTTCCTGATCTCCAACATCCTCGGCAACGTCGACGCCACGAAGAAGGTCGGCCGGTTCCTGCCCGACCAGGCCGGCAGCAAGATCATGCAGGTCGTCACGCCCGTCGACGACGACACACCGTACGGGCCCTGGGGCGGCCTGGGCATCATGGTGCTGTGGGTGGCAGCCGCGCTGATCGGGGGTTACCTGCTGCTGAAGAGGCGCGACGCGCAGTGAGGGGGTGCCGGACCGGTTTTTACCCGGCCTTGGGCGGAACCGTCAGCTCCCCGATATCCTCCTAACCCTTACGGGGGCGTGTGCCCCGCTGTCCTGAACCTTTCGATGGGTGCGGAGCATGATCGAGGCAGTCGGCCTGACCAAGCGGTACGGCGACAAGACCGCTGTGTACAACCTTTCCTTCCAGGTGCGACCGGGTGCCGTCACCGGGTTCCTGGGTCCGAACGGCTCGGGCAAGTCGACGACGATGCGGATGATCCTCGGCCTGGACAACCCCAGCGCGGGTCAGGTCACGATCGGCGGCTATCCGTACCGCAGGCTGCCCAACGCCCCCCGTCAGGTCGGCGCGCTGCTGGACGCCAAGGCGGTGCACGGCGGCCGGAGCGCCCGCAGCCACCTGCTGAGCCTGGCCCAGCTGTCGGGCATCCCGGCCCGGCGGGTGGACGAGGTCCTCGGCGTGGTGGGCCTGCACGACGTGGCGGGCAGACGGTCGAAGGGCTTCTCGCTCGGCATGGGCCAGCGGCTCGGCATCGCCGCCGCGCTGCTCGGCGACCCGCAGGTGCTGCTGTTCGACGAGCCGGTCAACGGGCTCGACCCCGAGGGCATCCTCTGGGTCCGCAACCTGATGAAGTCGCTCGCCTCGGAGGGACGTACGGTCTTCGTCTCCTCGCACCTGATGAGCGAGATGGCGCTGACCGCCGACCACCTCATCGTGATCGGCCGCGGACAGCTGATGGCCGACATGAGCATCACGGACTTCATCTCGGCCAACTCCGCCGACTTCGCGCGGGTGCGCACGCCGGACTCCGAGCCGCAGGCGCGCGAGAAGCTGTCCGCCGCGATCACCGAGGCCGGCGGGCACGTGCTGCCCGAGCAGGACGGCGGTCTGCGGGTGACGGGACTGCCGCTGCCGCGCATCAGTGACATCGCCCACGACAGCGGCGTACGGCTGTGGGAGCTGTCGCCGCACCAGGCGTCGCTGGAGGAGGCGTACATGCGGATGACGCAGGGCGCCGTCGACTACCGTTCGACCATCGACCAGAAGGAAGGCCTCCAGCAGCCGCTGCCGCCCGGCATGCAGCCGCCGATGCCGGTCCCGGGTCAGGGCCAGCCCGGCTGGTACGCGCCTCCGCCGCCGCAGCAGGGCGGACAGGCCTTCGCGGCGCCGCAGGGCGCGCCGGTCCAGACCCCCGCGGGC
>NZ_NEUB01000437.1 GCF_002910825.1 Streptomyces sp. SM1
AGATCCTGCGGCAGGGCGGCAACGCCGTCGACGCGGCCGTCGCCACGGCCGCCGCGCTCGGCGTCACCGAGCCCTACTCGGCCGGAATCGGCGGAGGCGGCTACTTCGTCCACTACGACGCCCGGTCCCGCACGGTGCACACCCTCGACGGCCGCGAGACGGCCCCGCTGACCGCCGACTCCGGACTCTTCCTGGAGAACGGCGAGCCGGTCCCGTTCGCCGAGGCCGTCAGCAGCGGACTCGGCGTCGGCACCCCCGGCACGCCCGCCACCTGGCAGCGGGCGCTCGACACCTGGGGCAAGCGCGGCCTCGGCACGGTCCTGAAGCCCGCCGAACGACTCGCCCGCGACGGCTTCACCGTCGACGACACCTTCCGCGCGCAGACCGCCGCGAACGAGACCCGCTTCCGGTACTTCCCCGACACCGCCCGGCTGTTCCTCCCGGGCGGCGAACTCCCGGTGGTCGGCTCCACCTTCAAGAACCCCGACCTGGCCCGCACCTACGCGGAGCTGCGCCGCAAGGGTGTCGGCGCCCTGTACCGGGGAGCCATCGGCCGGGACATCGTGGACACGGTCAACGAACCGCCCGTGGACCCGGAATCCGGCTGGAACGCCCGTCCGGGCGAGCTGTCCGCCCGTGACCTCGCCGTCTACCGCGCCAAGTCCCAGCCGCCCACGAAGACCTCCTACCGAGGCCTGGACGTCTACTCCATCGCACCCTCCTCCTCGGGCGGCACGACCGTCGGCGAGGCGCTCAACATCCTGGAGCGCACCGGCCTGTCCCGCGCGAGCGACGTCCAGTACCTGCACCGGTTCATCGAGGCGAGCCGGATCGCGTTCGCCGACCGGGGACGCTGGGTCGGCGACCCGGCCTTCGAGGACGTACCGACGAGGGAACTGCTCTCCCAGCGGTTCGCCGACTCACGCGCGTGCCTGATCAGGGACGACGCCGTCCTCACCAGTCCCCTCGCCCCCGGCGACCCCCGCGACCCGGAGCCCTGTGCCACCGGCGGCGAGGCCGCGCCGACGACGTACGAGGGCGACAGCACCACGCACCTCACCACCGCCGACCGCTGGGGCAACGCCGTCGCCTACACCCTCACCATCGAGCAGACCGGCGGCAGCGGCATCACCGTGCCCGGCCGGGGGTTCCTGCTGAACAACGAGCTGACGGACTTCTCCTTCGCCCCGGCGAACCCGGCCGTGCACGACCCGAACCTGCCCGGCCCCGGCAAGCGGCCCCGGTCGTCGATCGCGCCCACCATCGTGCTCGACCGGCACGACAGGCCGGTGGTGGCGCTCGGCTCGCCCGGCGGCTCCACCATCATCACCACCGTGCTGGGGACCCTCACCGGTTTCCTCGACCGCGGGCTGCCCCTGGCCGACGCGATCGCCGCGCCCCGCGCCAGCCAGCGCAACACGGCGCAGACGGACCTCGAACCCGGCCTGTACGACAGTGAGCTGCGGCGGAGCCTGGAGGCCCTCGGGCACTCCTTCCGGGAGAACCCGGAGATCGGCGCGGTCACCGGTGTTCAGCGGCTGCCGGGCGGCAAGTGGCTCGCGGCGGCCGAGAAGGACCGCAGGGGCGGCGGCTCGGCCATGGTGGTGCGTCCGGCACGCTGAACGCGCCGAAGGGGCGCCCGGCCCGGGCGCCCCTTCGCGCGGCTCACAGCTCGGGCGCCGGTGTCTCCCGGGTACGGAACGTCAGGCTTCCGTCCTGCGCGTCCACCGTCACCCGGCCGCCCTCCTGGAGACGGCCGTCCAGGAGCAGCCGGGAGAGCTGGTTGTCGACCTCGCGCTGGATGGTGCGGCGCAGCGGCCGGGCGCCGTACTCGGGCTGGAAGCCGCGCTCGGCCAGCCAGTCCACGGCCGCGTCGGTGAAGTCGACCGAGACGTTCCGCCCCTTGAGCCCGCGCCGGGTGCCCTCCAGCAGCAGGTCCGTGATCCGCCGCAGCTCCTCGGCGGTCAGCTGGCGGAACACCACGATCTCGTCGATCCGGTTGAGGAACTCGGGCCGGAAGTGGTCCCGCAGCGGCCGCAGGATCTGCTCGCGGCGCGCCTCCTCGTCCGCGTCCGCGCCGCCGGAAGCGAATCCCAGGGTGGCGCCGCGCCGGGTGATCGCCTCGGAACCGAGATTGCTGGTCATCACGATGACGGTGTTGGTGAAGTCCACCGTCCGGCCCTGCGAGTCGGTGAGCCGGCCGTCGTCCAGGACCTGGAGGAGGATGTTGAAGACGTCCGGGTGCGCCTTCTCCACCTCGTCCAGCAGGAGCAGCGAATAGGGGTGCCGGCGCACCACCTCGGTGAGCTGCCCGGCCTCCTCGTGCCCCACATAGCCGGGCGGGGCGCCCACCAGCCGGCTGACCGTGTGCCGCTCCTGGTACTCGCTCATGTCGAGGCGCACCATCCGGTCCTCGCTGCCGAACAGCGCCTCGGCGAGCGCCCGCGCCAGCTCCGTCTTGCCGACACCCGTCGGCCCGAGGAACAGGAAGCTGCCGATCGGCCGGTCGGGGCTGGAGAGCCCCGCGCGGGAGCGCAGCACGGCGTCCGAGACGACGCGCACCGCCTCTTCCTGGCCGACGACCCGCTCGTGCAGATGCTGCTCCAGGCCCAGCAGCCGGTCCTTCTCCTCCTCGGTGAGGCGGCTGACCGGGATGCCCGTCTGCCGGGCCACCACCTCGGCGATCGCCTCGGAGTCCACCCACAGGCTCTGGCCCTCGTCGACCTCGTCCTCGCCGCCCGTCTCCGTGATCCGCTGCCTCAGCTCCACGATGCGGTCCCGCAGCTGCGTGGCCCGCTCGTACTGCTCGTCGGCGACCGCCTGGTCCTTGTCACAGGTGAGCTGCTCGATCTCGCGCTCCAGGGCCCGTACGTCCGTGCCCTTGGTGCGGGCCCGCAGCCGCACCCGGGCGCCGGCCTGGTCGATCAGGTCGATGGCCTTGTCCGGCAGCCGGCGGTCGCTCAGATAGCGGTCGGACAGCTCCACGGCCGACACCAGCGCCTCGTCGGTGTAGCGGACCTGGTGGTGGGCCTCGTAACGGTCCCGCAGACCGCGCAGGATCTCGATCGCGTCCGCGGGGGTCGGCTCCGGCACCATGATCGGCTGGAAGCGGCGGGCCAGCGCGGCGTCCCTCTCGATCCGCCGGTACTCCTCGAGCGTGGTCGCCCCGACGATGTGCAGCTCGCCGCGGGCGAGGGCCGGCTTGAGGATGTTGCCGGCGTCCATCGATCCGCCCTCGCCGCCGCCTCCGGCACCGACGACGGTGTGCAGCTCGTCGATGAAGATGATCAGCTGGTCGGAGTGGGAGCGGATCTCCTCGACGATGTTGTTCATCCGCTCCTCGAAGTCGCCCCGGTAGCGGGTTCCGGCGACGACCGCGGTCAGGTCCAGGGCGACCACGCGCCGGCCGATGAGTATGTCGGGCACGTCCCCCTCGGCGATCCGCTGGGCCAGCCCCTCGACGACGGCGGTCTTGCCGACACCGGCGTCACCGATCAGCACCGGGTTGTTCTTGCCGCGCCGGGAGAGCACCTCGACGGTCTGTTCGATCTCCTGGTCCCGGCCGATCACCGGGTCGATCCGGCCCTCGCGGGCCATCGAGGTGAGGTCACGGCCGTACTTGTCCAGCGTCGGGGTGCCCGTGGCGGGGCGGGGGCGCTCGGCGCGCTGCTGCTGGGCGTCCGCTGCCTCGGGCGGGGGAGCGGGGGCGTAGCGGGCGGCGTGGAGGATGTGCCCGGCGGCGGAGTCGGGGTTGGCGGCGAGGGCGCTGAGCACATGCTCCGGGCCGATGTAGCCGACGCCGCTCGCCCGGGCCATCTCGTGTGCGTCCAGGAGCGCCCGCTTCACGGCGGGGGTCAGGGAGAGCGAGGTCGGCGGTGGGGCGTCGTCCGGGGCGTGCTGGGTGGGGCCCGACCGGTCGTCGATCTGGGACGCGAGGGAGTCCGGGTCCGCGCCCGCCCGGCTGAGCAGGCTGCGCGTCGGCTCCGCGGTGAGGGCGGCGCGCAGGAGGTGCTGGGTGTCCAGGTCACGGCTGCCGTGCTCGGCGGCGTACTGGGCGGCGCCGCGGACCAGTTCTCTGGCGGGCCGGCTGAGGAGCCTGCCGATGTCGATCTGGCGGGGGCGCTGTCCGCTGAAGAACCGGGCGAGGAATTCTGCGAACGGGTCACCCTCCGGGCCGACGAAACCACTCGTCATCGTCATCCGTTCCTTCGCTGGGTCGACGTGCCGGGGCCGGGTAACCCGGGCGGGGCTCGCTCATGCCAACGATGGCACGATCCTTTTGGGTGGGCATGTCCGGAACCGGGGTGCCGGGTGCCGGGTGCGGTGGGGGTTGTCCGGGTCGGCGTTCCGGTGCGGCCGGTGTGGGGCTGGGCGGGGGTGGGTGCGCGGCCCGGCGCTTGCGGGCTGCCGTCGCGCCCTCCCGTGCCGCCCGGGGGGCGCCTCCCAGGCCCTTGAGGCACTGGGGTAGGCGCGACGGCCCGCGGGAGCGGGAGCGGGGGTGGTCAGGCGGTGAGGGTGCGGGGGCCTGATGCGGTGATCGCCACGGTGTGTTCCGCGTGGGCGGCTCGGGAGCCGTCGTTCGTGCGCAGGGTCCAGCCGTCGCCGTCGGCGTGCCACGCGTCGTCGCCGCCGGCGATGAGCATCGGCTCGATCGCCAGGACCAGGCCGTGCCGCAGCGGCATGCCCCTGCCCCGCGGGCCCTCGTTCGGAACGGACGGGTCCTCGTGCATGCGCCGGCCGATGCCGTGGCCCCCGAAGCCGTCCATGATCCCGTACCCCGCCTCGCGGCACACCGTGCCGATCGCGTGCGCGATGTCGCCGATGCGGTTGCCGACGACGGCCGCCCCGATCCCCGCGGCGAGCGCCCGCTCGGTGGTCTCGATCAGCCGTACGTCGGCCGGACGCGGGGTGCCCACCGTGAAACTGATCGCCGAGTCCCCGGCCCAGCCGCCCAGTTGTGCGCCGCAGTCGATGGAGACGAGGTCCCCGTCGCGCAGCCGGTAGCCGTCCGGGATGCCGTGCACGATCGCGTCGTTGACGGAGGCGCAGATCACGGCGGGGAACGGGGTCGGCGCGAAGGAGGGCCGGTAGCCCAGGAAGGGCGAGGTCGCGCCCGCCGCGCGCAGTACCTCCCGCGCCACCTCGTCCAGCTCCAGCAGGGAGACGCCCACGTCGGCGGCCTTCCGGACGGCCGTCAGCGCGCTCGCGACGACCTGGCCGGCCTCGTACATGGCATCGATCGATGTATCGGTCTTGAGTTCCACCATGCCAATTACTATACCGGTATTAGAATGGTGCTCATGGTGCGCACCCCCTTGACCCCCGAAGAGCGCGAACGCGGCGAACGGCTCGGCCGGCTGCTGCGTGAGGCGCGCGGCAGCCGCAGTATGACCGAGGTGGCGGCGGGCGCCGGCCTCTCCGCGGAGACCCTCCGCAAGATCGAGACGGGGCGGGCCCCGACCCCGGCGTTCTTCACGGTGGCCGCCCTGGCGGGTGAGCTCGGCCTGTCGATGGACGAGCTGATGGGGCGCTGCGCGCCGCCGCCGGGCGCGTCGATCGCCGCCTGAGTCTGCCGCACCCCGCCGAGCGCGTCGTGTCCCGCCGTATCCCCCCGCATCCCGCCGGAAAAGTCTCCGTAGCACCGCTGTAACGCGACGGGTGTTACCTACGGATCCGAGTGGTCCGGAGCTGGCGGGAGTTGGGTATGGCGACAGAGCAACTCCCGCTCGGGATGCGGGAGTTCGCGCACTATCTGCGGGATCTGCTGGCGCGCATCGACCGGTACGACGGCTGGTGCCTGGTGTTCTGGCAGCGGGACCCCGAAGGCATGCGGGCCTGCGTCGAGGGGCGCGAACCGCCTCCCTGGGACGTGGTGGAGTCCCTGCTCCACGACCT
>NZ_NEUB01000438.1 GCF_002910825.1 Streptomyces sp. SM1
ATGTCCCGGCGGTCGCGCTTGGTCGGGCGGCCGGTGCCGCGGTCGCGGATCCCGGCCGGGGCGACGGCGTCGCGGGGCGGGGGCGGCGGGGAGTTGTCGACGTAGCACTGGACCGCCACCGGCGCCCCCACCCGCTTGCGGATCAGCCGCTTGACGACGACGATCCGCTCCCGGGTCTCGGCCCGCAGCCGTACCTCGTCGCCGACCCGGACGGAGTGCGAGGGCTTCACCCGCTCGCCGTTCACCCGGACATGTCCACCCCGGCAGGCGGCGGCACCGAGGGACCGGGTCTTCACCAGCCGCACCGACCAGATCCAGCTGTCGATCCGCACGGACTCACCGCTCCCCGGCCCGGCCGCCTCGGCGGCGGCCACGGCAGCAGCGGTCTCGGGGGTGTCGGCACTCTCGGAAGCCATGGTCCCGACCTTAGTCGCCGGAACCGGCCGGTGACGCGGGGATTTCCCGGCCGGTCCGGGCCGGCGCCTACCGTGGGGTCATGGACCACAGCGGCCTCTCCCGTCTCGACCGGCGCATCGCCGACTGCCGTGCCTGCCCCCGGCTCGTCGACCGGCGTGAGGAGGTGGCCCGCACCAAGCGGGCCGCGTTCGCGGACTGGACGTACTGGGGCAGGCCGGTACCCGGATTCGGGCCCCCGGACGCCCGGCTGCTGATCATCGGACTGGCGCCCGCGGCACACGGCGGGAACCGTACGGGGCGGATGTTCACCGGGGACCGCTCCGGTGACGTGCTGTACCGGGCTCTGTACGACGTGGGGCTGGCCTCGCAGCCCGGCTCCACCCACGCCGGCGACGGACTGGAGCTGTACGGCGTGCGCGTCACCTCGCCCGTGCACTGCGCCCCGCCCGCCAACAAGCCCACCCCCGGGGAGCGGGACGCCTGCCGGCCCTGGCTGGTGCGGGAGCTGCGTCTGCTGCGGCCGACGGTCCGGGCCGCGCTCGTCCTCGGTGCCTTCGGCTGGCAGGCGGCGCTGCCCGCGTTCGCCGAGGCGGGATGGACGGTCCCCCGGCCCCGGCCCGCCTTCGCGCACGGCGCCCACACCGCGCTGGACGCCGCCGACGGCCCCGGTCTCCACCTCTTCGGCTGCTTCCACGTCAGCCAGCGCAACACCTTCACCGGCCGGCTCACCCCCGAGATGCTCAGGGAGGTACTGCGTACGGCGGCCACCGCGGCGGGACTGGGCACGCCGGAAAGGGAGTGAACGGACCCGGCCCACGGCGCTACGGTGCTCCGATGAGCAGATACCCGGAGATCGAACCGTACGACCACGGCATGCTCGACGTCGGCGACGGCAACCGCGTGTACTGGGAGACCAGTGGGAACCCGCACGGCAAGCCCGCCCTGGTGCTGCACGGCGGCCCCGGCTCCACGGCCGGCCCGGGACTCCGGCGCTACTTCGACCCGGCCGCCTACCGGATCGTCCTGCTCGACCAGCGCGGCGCCGGACGGTCACTGCCCCCGGCGAGCGACCCCGCCACCGACATGAGCGTCAACACGACCGCCCACCTCATCGCGGACCTGGAACTGCTCCGCGCCCACCTGGGGATCGAGCGATGGCTGGTGTGGGGCGTGTCGTGGGGGTCGACTCTGGGACTGCGGTACGCGCAGACCCACCCGGGAGTCGTGTCCGAACTCGTGCTGACCGGCGTCGCCACCGGTTCGAACGCCGAGGTGACCCTGTTGACCCGGGGACTGGGCACGTTCTTCCCCGAGGCCCACGAACGCTTCCTCGCCGCGCTGCCCGCCGGCGCACGCGACGGCAACCCGGCCGCCGCGTTCAGCAGGCTGCTGGAGTCGCCCGACCCGGAGGTCAGGGACCGCGCCGCCCGTGCCTGGACCGACTGGGAGACGGCGATCATCCCCGCCCCGCCGGGCTCGGTCGAACGCTTCCGGGACCCGGACTTCCGTCTGGGCTTCGCCCGTACCGTCACCCACTACTGGGGCAACGACCACTTCCTCGGCGAGAGGGAGGGCGAGGGGAAGGACAACGACGAGGGTGCCGTGCTCCGCGACGCCCACCTCCTGAAGGGTGTTCCGGGCACCCTGGTCCAGGGCAGCCTCGACTTCGGCAACCTCCTCGGCGTCGTCTGGCGGCTGCACCACGCCTGGCCGGGCAGTGAACTGGTGATCGTGGACGGGGCCGGTCACGACGCGGGCGCGGTCGGTGACGCGGCACTGGTGGCGGCGACGGACCGGTACGCCCGGACCTTCGTGCCCGGCGCCCGGCCCCGTACCTGACGCGCCCCGCGCCGGTGACGCGTCCTACGGCCGCCACACGTAGCGCACGTCCGGTTCCCGCTCCTCGTTGCCGGAACCGTCCGTGCGCTCCACGGCCGTGAAGCCGTGCCGTTCGTAGAAGCGGTGCGCGGGCGCGTTGACCTGGAAGGTCCACAGCGACAGGCCTCCGGGGCTGCGTTCCTTGGCCAGGGCGACGAACCGGTCACCGATCCCGCGCCCGCGCCACCCGGGCTCGAGGTACAGCTGCTCCAGCACCCCACCCTTCAGTACCAGCACACCGACGACACCGTCACCCGGAGCGTCCGCCACCCACGTCTCACGCCGGGGCACCAGCACGTGCCGGAAGTACTCCCGCACCTCGTCGTCGGACCGGGGCCGGACCACGCCCGGCAGCGCCGCGGCGAAGGACCGCAGCCAGACACCGGCCGCCGCCCCGGCATCGGAGGCGACGGCGCGGCGCAGCGCCACCCCCGCCCGCTCACCGGCCGTCACGAGGCGGCCGGGCCGGGCACGACCGCCGTCGCGGTGATCTCCACGAGCTGCCCGGGGTATCCGAGGCAGGCCACGCCGATCAGGGTCGACGAGTGGGGTCCCGCGCTCAGCCCGGAGGCCTCGACGACGTCCCACACGGCGGAGAGCACGGCGGGATCGGCGCTCACCACATACACATCCGTCGCGACGACGTGCTCCAGGCCGCTGCCCACCGCCCGCAGCTGTTCCCCGAGGTTGGCGATCACCTGCCGGGACTGCCGCACCGGATCCCCCTCGCCGGCCAGTCTCCCGTCCGCGTCCAGCGGGACCGATCCGGCGAGGAACGCCAGCCTGGTGCCGGCCTCGACGACGGAGGCGTGGGAGTAGGCGGGCGGCGGGAAGAGGGAGGGCACGGTGACGCGCTGGATCACGGGAACTCCTGGAGCGGTGGACGGCAGACGACGCCGATCGTCCACCGCCCGGACCGCCCCCGCATCCGAATTACTCCCGCGGCCCGCCGGGCGGCGGTGTTACGGGCGCAGTGGGGCGAGGGGCTACGGGCGCAGGATCACCTTCGTGTAGCCCTCGATCCGCTTGTCGAACTTGTCGTAGGCCGACGGGGCCTCGTCCAGGGGAAGTTCGTGCGAGACGACGAAGCTGGGCTCGGCCCGGCCCTCGATGATCATGTCGCGCAGCTGCCGGTTGTAGCGCTTGACGTTGCACTGCCCCGTGCCCAGCTTGAGCCCCTTCTCGAAGAGCTTGCCGACCGCGACGAGGAGCATGCCCTGCTTGGACTGCTCGTCGGGGGCTCCGGGGTCGGAGGGGACGTAGAGCCCGGGAATGCCGAGCATCCCGGTGGCCCGGACCGTACGGACCAGGGAGTTCAGGACGGTCGCCGGTTCCTCGCGGTCCGTGTCCCCGCCGCCCGCCGACGCCTGGTAGCCGACGGCGTCGACGCCCTTGTCGGTGCCCATGCCCTCGGTCTGCTCGTGGATCTGCTCGACGGGGTCGCCCTCGGCGAAGTTGATCGGCACCGCGCCGATCTCCTCGGCCTTCTGCAGCCGCTCGGCGACCCGGTCCACGACGAACACCTTCCTCGCGCCGCGCAGCAGCGCCGAGTAGGCGGCCATCAGACCGACCGGGCCCGCGCCGTACACCGTGACGCTGTCGCCGGGGCGGACCTGGGCGAGTTCACAGCCGTGGTAGCCCGTGGGGAAGATGTCGGCGAGCAGGATGAAGTCGTTCTCGTGCTCCTTCCCCGGCGGCAGTTTCAGGCAGTTGAAGTCGGCGTAGGGAACGCGCAGGTACTCCGCCTGGCCGCCCTTCCACGGGCCCATGGCGACATAGCCGTAGGCGCCGCCCGGGAAACCGGGATTGACGGTCAGACAGTAACCGGTGTAGCCCTCCACGCAGTTGGTGCAGAACCCGCAGGCGACGTTGAAGGGCATGACCACACGGTCGCCCTCCTTGAGGGCGGTGACGCCCGGGCCGACCTCCGCGATGGTTCCCATGTTCTCGTGGCCGAAGGTGATGCCGGGCTCGGCGTTGGTACGTCCCTCGTACATGTGCAGATCGGAGCCGCAGATCGCGGTCGAGGTGACGCGTACGATCACGTCGTTCGGATGCTGGATGGTGGGATTGTCGACGTCTTCGACCGCGACCTCGAACGGTCCCTTGTACACGACGGCCTTCATGGCTACGACCTCCACTCGATGGCATGCGTGTGCGGTGGCGTTTCCGGTGGCGCGCCTCTCCCCGATGTTCCGCGTGACCGATATCTCATGATTCTCCGGTCTGTCCTGCGGGGCAAGCCGGGTAATGTCCGCATGCATGCCGTCCGACGGGAACGCCGGGGATCCGGAATGCCGGAGGACGACGAGAGCGACGAGAACGATCAGAGCGACGAGAAGCGGAGAGGGGTCGACATGGCGGCGCAGCGGCTGGGAACCCTGCTTGTCCCGGTGCCCGGGCTGTCCGGCACCACCTACCCGCCGGGCACGGCGGTGTCCGTCCGTGGTCGCGGTGCCACGGTCGACGGCTTCGTGCACGGCGACTGGCTTCCGCTGTCGTGGTGGGAGTTCTCCGACGGCCTCCGCGAGGACATCGCCGACCGCTGACCACGGAGTCCGTCACCGGCCGGCGGACCACGGAGTCCGTCACCTCCCGGCCCGGCACTGAGGTACCAGGGGCCCGGGCCCTCGTCAGTCGTCGACCTTGACCCAGTCCAGCGTGCGCTCCACCGCCCGCTTCCAGTCCCGGTAGCCCTCCTGGCGCCGCTCCTCGCTCCACTCGGGGCTCCAGCGTTTCGACTCCTGCCAGTGGGTGCGCAGCTCGTCGGTGTCCTGCCAGAAGCCCACGGCGAGCCCGGCGGCGTAGGCGGCACCCAGCGCGGTGGTCTCGGCGACCACGGGACGGCTGACCGGTACTCCCAGCACGTCGGCCTGGATCTGCATGCACAGGTCGTTCGCGGTGACGCCGCCGTCGACCTTGAGCACGTCCAGGTGCACGCCCGAGTCCTGCTCCATGGCCTCGACCACGTCACGGCTCTGGTAGCAGATCGCCTCCAGCGTGGCCCGTGCGATGTGACCCCCGGTGTTGTACCGGGCCAGCCCGACCATGGCGCCGCGGGCGTCGGAACGCCAGTAGGGGGCGAACAGGCCGGAGAACGCCGGGACGAAGTACATCCCGCCGTTGTCCTCCACCGAACGTGCCAGCTGCTCGCTGTCCGGGGCACTCCCGATGATCTTCAGCTGGTCACGCAGCCACTGCACGGCCGCGCCGGTGACGGCGATGGAGCCCTCCAGCGCGTACACCGCGGGGCTGCCCGCGAACTGGTACGCCACCGTCGTCAGCAGCCCGCTGCGTGAACGCACCAGCTCCTCGCCGGTGTTGAGCACCAGGAAGTTGCCGGTGCCGTAGGTGTTCTTGGCCTCGCCGGGGGAGAAGCAGACCTGGCCCACGGTGGCCGCGTGCTGGTCACCGAGTACGCCGGTGATCGGAATGGCGGCGCTCAGCGGCCGGGAGGTGCGGGCATGGCCGTACGCCTCGGGGTGGGACGAGGGGTGGATCTCGGGCAGCATGGACCGCGGGATGCCGAAGATGCCCAGCAGCTCGTCGTCCCAGTCCAGGGTCTCGAGGTTCATCAGCATGGTGCGGCTGGCGTTGGTCACGTCCGTGGCGTGCACACCGCCGTTGGGCCCGCCGGTGAGGTTCCACAGCACCCAGGCGTCGGTGTTGCCGAACACGGCGTGGCCCGCCTCGGCGGCCGCACGCAACCCGTCCACGTTCTCCAGCAGCCACTTGATCTTGCCGCCGGAGAAGTAGGTGGCCGGCGGCAGACCGGCCTTGTGGCGGATGACGTCGCCGTGACCGTCGCGTTCGAGGGCGGAGGCGATACGGTCCGTGCGGGTGTCCTGCCAGACGATGGCGTTGTGGTACGGACGGCCGGTGCGCGGGTCCCAGACCACCGTCGTCTCACGCTGGTTGGTGATGCCGATGGTCCGCAGATCGGTGGCCGACAGGCCTCCGTCGCGCAGGGCGTTCTGGATCACCGTGTTGGTGCGCTCCCAGATCTCCACCGGGTCGTGCTCGACCCAGCCGGACCGCGGCAGGATCTGCTGGTGTTCGAGCTGGTGCTTCGCCACCTCGTTCCCGGCATGGTCGAAGATCATGAAGCGGGTGCTGGTGGTCCCCTGGTCCACCGCGCCGACGAATTCGGGCATCGCTGCCACCTCTCCTGGTGTGACGACAGGCCTGGGGATCTACGGTTCCTCGGTGGCGGGGCCTTCCTCCTGGGCCCCCGCCCTGGCGCGGATCACCGGCTTGATGAGCAGGTCGTAGACGAGGACGCCGGCGACTCCGCCGATGAGCGGGCCCACGATGGGAATCCACCAGTAACCGCTGAACCACCCGAATGTCCCCGGCAGGGCGATGTCGCCCCAGCCCTCGAAGAACGTGAACAGCCGGGGTCCGAAATCGCGCGCGGGATTGATGGCGTATCCGGCGTTGGTGCCGAAGGTCATGCCGATCGCGACGACCACCAGGCCGATGAGGAACGGGTGAAGATTCGACAGTGGAGCCACATTGCGCATGTCGATGAGCGCGCAGATCAGCAGCAGGAGAATTCCTGTTCCCACGATCTGGTCGAGCAGTGGGCCCCACCAGGAATCACCGAAGTACTCGGCGGGGAAGGTGGCGAAGATGGAGTACGTCGCGAGTGATTCGTCCCGTGGGAGCCCCGCCCTGGCGTCGGCCGCGTCGATGGCCCACCGGTAGCAGGCGTAGACCAGTGCGGCGGCGACGAAGGCCCCCACGACCTGGGCCAGCCAGTACGGCAGCACCTTGCGCCAGGGGAAGTCCTTGCGTACGGCGAAGGCCAGCGTCACGGCGGGGTTGAGGTGCGCACCGCTGATACCGCCGGCGACATAGACGCCGAAGATGACGCCGAAGCCCCAGCCCCAGGTGATGATGAGCCAGTTCGCCGGACCGAATTCCACTGCTTGCCGCCCCGAACCGGGCAGGCCCACGAGGGCGAGAGCCACGGACCCGATGCCCAGCAGAATCAGGACGAACGTTCCCAGGAATTCGGCGAGCATATCGCCGCCGACGCCTTCTTTGTAACCACGTTGACGTGGTGCTGCAACGCGTTCAGCCATGGGCTCTCCTCGGCAGGAATGGCGCGGGCCTTTCCTCCCCCTACCGGGAAGCGTAGGTCGAATACGGTGACCGGGCGCGCGGGGGGCCGTAATTCCTTCCAACGGCCCAATGCCCGGTCCGGCGGCGCGCCGGGCGCCGGCGGCCGGGCGCCGGGAACGGGCGGCTCACGGCCGACATCGTCATCTCCCGGAAACACCGCCGTTCGCTTTCCCCGCACGGCCCCGCCTACCGTGGAGATCACCTTC
>NZ_NEUB01000439.1 GCF_002910825.1 Streptomyces sp. SM1
AAGGGAAAGATGGCTCCGCAAGCGAACAATCAACCCGTGCGGAGGAGTGGGTACATGCAGCACGAGCGAGCGGGCGGCCCGGCCGGCCCCGAGGATCTCGTCGACGTCGCTCGGCTGGTCACGGCGTACTACGCGCTGCACCCCGACCCCGGAGAACCGGGACAGCGCGTCGCGTTCGGGACATCGGGACACCGCGGTTCGTCACTGGCGGCCGCGTTCAACGAGGACCACATCGCCGCGACCAGCCAGGCCATCTGCGAGTACCGTGCCGCGCAGGGCACCGACGGACCGCTCTTCCTGGGCGCCGACACCCACGCGCTCTCCGAGCCCGCCCGGGTCACCGCCCTGGAGGTGTTCGCCGCGGCCGGGGTCACGGTGCTCATCGACAGCGCCGACGGCTACACGCCGACCCCGGCGGTCTCGCACGCCATCCTCGCCCACAACCGGGGCCGCGGCACGGGCCTCGCGGACGGCGTCGTCGTCACCCCGTCCCACAACCCGCCCGCCGACGGCGGGTTCAAGTACAACCCGCCCAGCGGCGGCCCGGCCGGTTCGGACGCGACCGGCTGGATCCAGGACCGGGCCAACGAGATCATCCGCGGTGGCCTCAAGGACGTCCGCCGCATCCCGTACGCCCGCGCCCTCGCCGCACCCGGCACCGGCCGGTACGACTTCCTCGGCACCTATGTCGCGGATCTGCCGGAGGTTCTGGACCTGGACGCGATCCGCGCGGCCGGCGTACGGATCGGCGCCGATCCGCTGGGCGGGGCGTCCGTCGCCTACTGGGGCCGGATCGCCGAACAGCACCGCCTCGACCTCACGGTGGTCAACCCGCTCACCGACCCCACCTGGCGGTTCATGACGCTGGACTGGGACGGCAGGATCCGGATGGACTGCTCGTCGCCGTACGCCATGGCGTCCCTCATCGGCCGTCGCGACCGCTTCGACATCGCCACCGGCAACGACGCGGACGCCGACCGGCACGGGATCGTCACCCCGGACGCGGGGCTGATGAACCCCAACCACTATCTCGCCACGGCGATCGGCTACCTCTACGCGCACCGCGAGCGGTGGCCGTCGGCGGCCGGGGTCGGCAAGACGCTGGTGTCCTCCGCGATGATCGACCGGGTCGCCGCCGATCTGAAGCGTGACTTGGTCGAAGTACCCGTCGGGTTCAAGTGGTTCGTGGACGGACTGGCCGGCGGCACCCTCGGCTTCGGCGGCGAGGAGTCGGCCGGGGCCTCCTTCCTGCGCCGGGACGGCTCGGTGTGGACCACCGACAAGGACGGCATCACTCTCGCGCTGCTCGCCTCCGAGATCACGGCGGTCACCGGGAAGACGCCCTCCGAGCACTACGCGGCGCTCACCGCCCGCTTCGGCGAGCCCGCCTACGAGCGGATCGACGCCCCGGCCACCCGCGAGGAGAAGGCCCGGCTGGCGAAGCTCTCCCCGGCCCAGGTCACCGCCGACACCCTCGCCGGGGAGCCGGTCACCGGGGTGCTCACCGAGGCTCCGGGCAACGGCGCGTCCATCGGCGGGATCAAGGTGACCACGGACAGCGCCTGGTTCGCCGCCCGGCCCTCCGGCACCGAGGACGTGTACAAGATCTACGCTGAGTCGTTCCAGGGGCCCGCTCACCTCCGCCGGGTGCAGGAGGAGGCCAAGTCCGTGGTCCTCGCGGCACTGAGCGGCTGAGCGGCACCTCGTACGGCTGTGTCCCGGTCACCCCGCGGCGGGTGGCCGGGTGCGTCGGCAGTGCCTCAACCGGCCTGGACCGCGGCGCCGGTGGGCGACGGGGAGGTGAAGCCGGGCGGCCGGGACGTCGCCGCCGTGGGCAGCTCCGCCGGCGCCACCTCGGACTGCTGGAGCACGCTGTCGCCGCCCGGCCCCTCGACCGGTGTACCCGCCCCGGTGGACAGCAGGGACCAGGCGCCCAGCGCCAGCGCGATCGCGGCGGCCGTGCCCACCACGCGCCCGACACGGCGCACTCTGGCGCGGCGGTCCAGGTCCCGCCAGGACGGGCTTTCCCACGGATCGTCGGGGCGCCACAGGTCACCGACCGAGGCGGCGACGCCCGTGTCCGCCTTCGGCGCACGGGCGTGGGGAGGGGGCGCCGGCCGTGCCGTCCGCTGGTGCGCGGAGGGCTCCCTGGGGGCGGTGGCCCGGATGGCGTGCTCGGTGTCGGTGAGGAACCGCTGCCAGACGTCCTCGGGCACGGACGGCGTACCGTCGTGCTCGTCCGGCGATCCGCCGGCGTCCGGGCTCTGCGCGGTCACGTCCGTCGATTCCTCTCGTGTGCGGGAGCCCGCCACGGCCGCCCGGCCGGCACACCGGGGCCCTGCCAGATCATTGCACAGCGCAAAAACGTAAGGACAGGGGGACGGGCCGCTGTTCACCCCCGATTCCGCCGATCGTGACCCTTCGGCCGAAACCGCCCCGGCGCCTTCCCCGGTGCGGCGTGCACCCACACCGGCGCCACGGCGGGCGTACCGGACCGGGCAGATGAGCACACCGGCCGGTCCCTTTTGCCGGACCGGCAACACGGTTCGCCCCGCCGGGGCCGCCGTGGCCATGCTCGACGGACGCTCTCCGGCACCCAGCGGGCCGGGAGGGCCAGGAGATCCCGGACAACCCTGGAGCACACATGTCACAGCACCCGGCGACCGGTCCCACGCACCGGCTCGTCCCCTCGCCCGCCGGCCGCACGCACGTGGTGGAGCAGGGCAGCGGCCCTCTGGTGCTGCTCGTCCACGGGTTCCCGGAGTCCTGGTACTCCTGGCGCCACCAACTGCCCGCCCTGGCCGCGGCCGGCTACCGCGCGGCGGCCCTCGACGTGCGCGGCTACGGCCGTTCCTCCCGGCCGGCCGCCACGGACGCCTACCGCATGCGGGAACTCGTCGCGGACGCCGTCGCGGTGGTGCACGCCCTGGGCGAGCGGAGCGCCGTCGTCGTCGGCCACGACTGGGGGTCGGCCGTCGCCGCGAACGCCGCCCTGATCCGGCCGGACGTCTTCCGCGCGGTGGCCATGCTCAGCGTCCCCTACGCCCCGCGCGGCGGCCCGCGGCCGAGCACGGTCGTCGCCTCGCTGGGCGGCGACGACGAGTTCTACGTCTCGTACTTCCAGGAGCCGGGCCGCGCCGAGGCCGAGATCGAACCGGACGTACGCGGCTGGCTCGCCGGGTTCTACACGGCGCTGTCGGCCGACAGCCCGCCCGCACCCGGCACACCCCCGCCCTACTTCGTCAGCCAGGGCGGAACACTCCGCGACAGGTTCCCCACCGGCCCGCTCCCGGCCTGGCTGAGCGAGGCGGACCTGGACACCTTCGCGGGGGAGTTCGAGCGCACCGGGACGAGCGGGGCGCTGGCCCGCTACCGGAACATGGACCGTGACTGGGAGGAGCTCGCGGAGTACGACGGCGCTCCCGTCACCCAGCCGTCCCTGTTCATCGGTGGCGGACTCGACGCGTCCACCACCTGGATGGCCGACGCGATCGACGCCTTCCCCGTCACGCTCCCCGGCCTGGTCTCCTCCCGCATCCTCGACGGCTGCGGCCACTGGCTCCAGCAGGAACGCCCCGACGAGACCAGCCGCATCCTGACCGACTGGCTCACCGGACTGCCCAAATCCGCATGTTAGGTTCCCATTTGGAACGCGACCGGGTTCACGCACAGGGGACGGTGACACCTCATGACGTCAGAAGGCGGCGGCACGGCGGGCGACGACGCCCCCCTCCCGCGGATCCTGTGCGACACGGCCGCGCTGGCCGCCGGCGCCGACGAGGCGTCGGCCGGCGCCCTGTGGCGGCTCGCGGAGTCCGGCCGGCAGCTCGACGCCAACGTCGTACACCTTCCGCCGGGGCACCACGTCGACACCCACCGCGAGCCCGAGCTCGACGTCCTCCTGCTCGTCCTCGCGGGGGACGGCACCCTCACCGCCCCCGACGGCCCGCACCCCCTGCCCACCGGCACCCTGACCTGGCTCCCGCACGGCTCCACCCGAAGCCTCGCCGCCGGCCCCGCCGGCCTGACCTACCTCACCGCGCACCGCCGCCGCCCCGGCATGCGCATCCAGAGCCGGCCCCCGACGGCCGGGAACAGGTGAGCACCACGGCGGAGGGCCGACGGCGGCCGATTCCCGAACGTCGCTCGCGGTCCGGTCCAACCTGAGGACCGCCTTCCGGCTCCACCACGCCTGCGCGCGAGCGGCCCGCGCGCCATGGTCGCGCTCGGTGTTCTCGGTGTCTCCGCGCTCGTCGGTACGGTGACCGGATCAGCGCCCGCCGCCATGCTGGCCGGCATCATCGGCATCCCGGCCATGGTCGCCGTCGGTGTCCCCTTCGACGGATTCCGCATCAGGCAGCGTTGGCCTCGTAGTCGGGGACGTGGCTCACGCCGTGGGTTCCCTCGGTGTCTGCCAGAATCGGCGGATGCTGAGCATTGGGACGATCGTGATGGGGGCCGCTGATGTGCGGCGGGCCGCGGAGTTCTGGAGGCGGGCACTGGGCTACATTCCTCGCGATGGTGAGGTGAAGGACGACTGGGCGGTTCTCGTGCCGGCCGACGGCTCCGGTGCCGCACTGGCCCTCGACCTCAGTACGACGCCCGTGCAGGAACACCCGAGAATCCACCTCGATCTCTATGCCGGCGACACCGCCGATCAGGAGGCCGAAGTGGCGCGACTGATTTCCCTGGGCGCTGAGCGCGTCGACTGGGACTTCTATCCGGACGACGCCGACTTCGTCGTGCTTGCCGATACCGAGGGCAACCGCTTCTGCGTCATCGACACCAGTCACAGCTGACGGAAACGAGGACTGGGAGAGCGGAACGTATGCGGGACCGGGGGATCGACGATGACGAAGGTCGGTGGCTGCTGCGGATCATCCGCCGGGGCACCGGGCCGGTGGTGACCTGGCGGCGGGCCCGGACGGTCCGACGCCGACACCCTCGCCGCCTGCGGATCAGCCCCCTGCGACCGGTTCCTCCTGCGCACCCACGGTCGGCTCCACTGGTGCTCCACACGCTGCGGCGACCGTGTCCGTGCCGCCCGCGCCTACGCCCGGCGCAGTGGTGCCTCGGGCTGACGCACCACCCCCAGGGCCTCCTGCGGACCGCCCGGTGGCCACGCGAAACACCCACCAGGCTGCTGCCGGTCCCCTTTCCTCTGAACGGTCCATTGACCGTCCGCCGGCCGGGCGACGACGATTTCCGTGTCCCGAACAGCCGTGTCCCGGCCGCGCAGGAACGCGCGGGAGACGCTCCGCCCGCACCAGGAGTTCCCTCACCCCCATGACCGAGTCCTCGCCCGGCCCCCGCTCCCGCCCCCGCGCCGCACTGGCCATGTCGCCGGACGCCGCCTCGGCCGTTCTCGACACCGCTTCCCTCGCGGCCCTCGCCGCGCTGTGCGACCTCGCTCCGCTCCCGGTGCTGGACGACCTCACCACACCGCGGGCCCGTGCCGTGCTCACCGATGTCGAGCTGCTGGTCACCGGCTGGGGCTGCCCGCCCCTGGACCGGGAGGTGCTGCGGGCGGCGCCACGGCTGCGGGCCGTCGCCCACACCGCGGGCAGCGTACGCGGTCATGTCACCGACGCCTGCTGGGAGCGCGGTGTCGAGGTGTCCTCCGCCGCCGCGGCCAACGCGCTTCCGGTCGCGGAGTACGCCCTCGCCATGATCCTGCTCACCGGCAAGCGGGTCCTGGAGAGCGCGCGCGAGTACCACGCCTCCCGCACCGGGCCGGACCGGCTGCGCACCTCCCGCGCGGTCGGCAACCACCGCCGCACCGTCGGCATCCTCTCGGCGTCGCTCATCGGCCGCCGGGTCATCGACCTGCTGCGCCCGCACGACATCGAGGTGCTGCTGCACGACCCGTACGTGGACGCCGACGGGGCCCGCGAACTGGGCGTGGAGCAGGTCGGGCTGACCGAGCTGTTCCGGCGCGGCGACACCGTGAGCGTGCACACCCCGCTGCTGCCGGAGACCCGGGGACTGGTCGGCCGGGACCTGATCGACTCCATGCGCCCCGACGCCGTACTGATCAACACCGCGCGTGGCGCGGTCATCGACCAGGACGCCCTCACCGTGGCCGTGCGGGACGGCCGGATCCGCGCCGTGCTCGATGTGACCGACCCCGAAGTCCTCCCGCCGGAACACCCGTTGTGGGAGTGCGACAATGTTCTCCTCACCCCCCACCTCGCCGGCTCGCAGGGCAACGAGTGGCGCCGGCTGGCCGGCCTCGCCCTCTCCGAGATCGCGCGCTGGGTGTCGGGCGACGGCTTCCTCCACCCCGTACGACGCGAAAGGCTGGCCTTCCTGGCATGAGCATCCCGTTCGCACTGCCCGCCGACGACCGCGGAACCAGCCCCCGCACCGGTTACACCCGCGCCCACTGGGAGGCCGTGGCCGACGGCCTCCTCACCGCGGCCTGGCGCCGGAGCACCCCGGGCGGCGCCCTGCTGGACCTGCCCGGCCGCCCCTCGCGCTCGGGAGTGCGCTCCGACGGACTCGAGGGGTACGCCAGGACGTTCCTGGCCGCCGCGTTCCGTGTCGCGGGCGCGGACGGGCACGACCCGCACGGGATGCTGGAGCACTACGCGAGCGGTCTCGCCGCCGGCACCCGCACCCCCGGCCGCGACGACACCGAGTCCTGGCCGCTGATCCTGGACTTCGACGTCCGGGGCCAGCCGATGGTCGAGTCGGCGTCGGTCGCACTCGGCCTGCGCCTGACCGCCCCCTGGCTGTGGGAGCGGCTCGACCCCGGTGTGCGGGACCGCGCGGAGGAGTGGCTGCGGGGCGCCCTGCGGCACACCCCGGCGCCCAACAACTGGTACCTCTTCCCGTACACGGTCGCCGGGTTCCTCGAGTCCGTCGGCCGTGGTGACGCCGAGACGGCGGCCGCGCGGGAGCGCGGCCGGGGGCTCCTGGAGGGCTGGTACCGGGGCGACGGCTGGTACGCCGACGGCGACGGGCGCGCCTTCGACCACTACAACGGCTGGGCCCTGCACCTGTATCCGGTCCTCGACGCCCATCTCGCGGGCGACGCCGCGGCGTCGACGCACTACGGCGCACGCCTGCGCACCCACCTGGAGAGCTACGCCCTGATGTTCGGCGCGGACGGGGCTCCGCTGCACTTCGGCCGCTCGCTGACCTACCGCTTCGCCGCCTCGGCCGCCGTCTCGCTGGGCGCGGTGACCGGCCACACCCCGCTGTCACCGGGCGCCGCCCGCCGCATCGCCAGCGGCACCCTGCGCCACTTCCTGGACCGGGGCGCGCTGACCGCGGACGGCCTGCTGAGCGCCGGCTGGTACGGCCCGCACGAGGCCGGTCTGCAGAGCTACTCGGGCCCGGCGTCGCCGTACTGGGCGTCGAAGGCGTTCGTCGCCCTGCTCGCTCCCGCCGGCTCCGCCTTCTGGACGGCGCGCGAGGAGGCGGCGCCCGTGGAGGAGTCCGACCGAGTGCTGGCGCTGCCCGCGCCCGGACTGCTCGTCCAGGCGACCAGGGCCGACGGGATCGTCCGGCTGCACAACCACGGCAGTGACCATGTGCGCCCGCACGAGGGCGAGTCGGCGGCCGAGGACGACCCGTACTACGGACGCCAGGCCTACTCCACCCGCACCGGTCCCACGGCCCCCGGGAACACCGCCGACAACCACCTCTCGCTGCGGACCGGTGGCCGGCACAGCGTGCGCCGCCGCATCCACCCCCTGGGCGCCGGGCACGGCGACGGCTGGGGCTGGGCCGCTTCCTGGCACCGGCCCGTGTTCACCGCGGGCCCGCCGATGGTGCCCGGCCTGCGCGTGGAGAGCGTCACCGTGGTACACGGCCGCCACGAACTGCGGGCACACCGGGTGGTGGGGGCGCCGGCGGGGTCCCGGCTCACCCTCACCGGCTGGGCGACCGGCCCCGAGGAGTCACTGGTCTCCGCCCTCTACGGACTGCACGGCTGGGACGACCCGTCCGCGGAGGCGGTCCGTGCCCCGCAGGGGACGGCCTGGACCCCGTGGGCCCTGCTCCCGCGTCTCACCGGCCGCTGCGGGGGCACCTCCGTGCATGTCGCCCTGGCATCCCTCACCGATACCGATACCGATACCGATGTCGATGCCGATAACGAGGACGCCGGCTCCGTGCCCCTGTCGGAGGCCGTCGACGAAGTGCGGGTGGACGACGGGGCGATCGAGGTGGTCTGGGCCGGCGGCACGGCCCGCACCCGGATCGCCTTCGACCCGGTGGAGGTGCGGCACACGGCGTACTGAGCGGTGAGCCGTGAGGAGTGAGCGGCGGAGGGCAGGGACGGCGTCAGGACTGCTCAGGGGCACTCTTCCTGGTCCGCCCGGTGGTCACGGGCATCTCGGCAGCGGTGTCGGGTGTGGTGTCGGGTGCGGTGTAGAAGACCGACGAGCCCTGCTTGGTGCGCTGGGCCTGGTTGCGGGCGACGAGACCCTCCAGGGTGCTGCGCACCACGGTGGTCTTGACGGCGCGCTCGGGGTGCGCCTTCCCGAGCGCGCCGGCCACCTCCGACGCCGAACGCGGCTCGCTCCGCTCGCTCAGGTGCAGCCGGACGAGTTCGACGAGTTTGGGACCGTCCTTCCCGGTTCCCCGCTCACC
>NZ_NEUB01000440.1 GCF_002910825.1 Streptomyces sp. SM1
GGTGGCGGCGAACACGCCGTCGGGGAACAGGAACGCGTCGCCAACCCCCGCCGGGCTGTGCCCGCCGGGAAGGGCACGCCGTCGCGGCACCGGCGACGGCCGTGTCGTCAGGCTCCCGCGATGAGCGTGAGGCCGAGGACGATCATGGTGGTGGCGACCAGTCCGTCCAGGACGCGCCAGGCGGTGGGGCGGGCCAGGAAGCGGCTCAGCAGGCGGGCGCCGAACCCGAGCGCCGCGAACCAGCAGAGGCTGGCCGCCACGGCACCGAGACCGAAGGTCCAGCGCAGCGGGCCGTGGTCGGCGGCGACCGAGCCCAGCAGGAACACCGTGTCGAGGTAGACGTGCGGGTTGAGCCAGGTCATCGCCAGGCAGGTCAGCACGGCCCGGCGGCGTGAGCCGGCCGCCCCGCCCGCCGCCC
>NZ_NEUB01000441.1 GCF_002910825.1 Streptomyces sp. SM1
GGCCGCCCGCACGGCCGCCTCCTCGAGCGGGGCCGCGGAGACCACGGTCACCTCGCCGGAGGAGGCCACGGCCGCCACCGAGCTGACGCCGGGAAGCGCGGAGATCTCACCGGAGACGGCGCCTTCGCAGTGCCCGCAGCTCATCCCGCTCACCTTGTAGACGGTGGTGACGGAACCCTGGGTGTCGGTCTGGGAGGTCATGTCGTTGCTCCTCGTCGGGGTCTGGGGGGTGAGGCTGACAGGAGGGGCCCCAGAGGGCCACTACATCCAGACTATACCCCTAGGGGGTATGAATTCACGACGGTGGGGCCGAGACGCGGACCCGGGCGTCGCGGCCTCACTCGTGACCGTACGCCCCGCCCGGCGACCTCGCCGACGAGTTCCCCGGTCGCCCCCGTCGCCCCGTCGCCCCGTCACCCGGTCGGTCACGGCGAGGTCGGGCCGGTCGGTCGGCGCGGACCGCGAGCCGTACCAGGCGCGCAGGTCCTCCCGGGTGAGCGGGTTTGACGGCGAAGCTCATGCACAGCGCTGTGCCCCACCCGACCAGGTGGGGCACAGCTGTCTTTCCGGTGGTCAGGCGGAGGTCAGTCGCCCCTCCGCCCCCGGTTGCCCGGCCGGGCGGCGACCCAGGCGCGGACGGTGTCGGCGTACCAGTAGGGCTTGCCGCCCTCCACGTGGTCGGGCGGAGGCAGCAGTCCGTGCTTGCGGTACGAACGTACGGTGTCCGGCTGCACCTTGATGTGTGCCGCGATGTCCCTGTAGGACCACAGCCGTCGGTCGGTCATGGGTTGCACCTCCCCGCGCGCACCGCGGAGGCGGCCGGGGACGGCCGTCAGGGGGAGCCGGGCGACGCGCTGGTGATCAGGCATGCGTTGTGCCCGGTGAACGAGGCCGGCCGCCGTCAGGGCAGGGGCTGTGTGCCGGGTGTGACGGAAGCCCCGTGCGGACGTGACACTCGTGACAGTGCGGGCGTATTTGTGACAGAAGTGACGCACGGGCGCACTACGGCTCACCGGCGGGGCGCGTTGACTCGGACGCCGTCGGCCGGCCTCACGCGGAGCGGGACTCCGCCGGCCGGGGTACGGTCACGTTATCGTCCGAATGTCTGGACAAAGTATTGACAGGGCCCCGCGCCCCGGCTAGAAACCGGGGAGAGCCGTAGTGACGGCAGAGCCGACCAGCCGTAGGAGGGACCGCGATGGCACACGACCTGACCACGGGGTCCCGTCGTCGGCACCCCACTGAACGCCTCCGGCGCGGAAGACCGCCTCGCTTTGGCAGGAGCGAGGTGCGAGCGACGACTCCCCGCCCGCCACGGCCCCGCGCCGGAGGTTCCCCCGGACTCCCATCTGTCCACTCCGGGACCCGAACGGCCGACACTGTGTCGGGCCCGCCCGGACCCCCGGAACTGGTGGGATGAAGACAGGCCCCGGGGCCGCGGCACACCCGCCGCGACCGGAGCGCACGAGCAGCGGAAACCCGCACGAGCGGCGGGAACCGCACGACCCGCACAAGCCCCACAAGCCCTACAAGCTGCACGAACGGCACGAACGGCACGAACGGCACGTCTCCACCCGACGCCGCCACTTGCGAAGGAGTTCTCGGTCATGACGAAGATCGTCAACCACTGGATCGGCGGCAAGACCGCCGAAGGCGCCTCGGGGAACCACGGCCCGGTGACCGACCCGGCGACCGGCGAGGTCACCACCAAGGTCGCGTACGCCTCCGTGGAGGAGGTCGACGCCGCGGTCGCCGCCGCCAAGGAGGCGTACCTGAGCTGGGGCCAGTCCTCGCTGGCCACCCGCACCTCGGTGCTGTTCAGGTTCCGCGCGCTGCTCGACGCCCACCGCGACGAGATCGCCGAACTGATCACCGCCGAGCACGGCAAGGTGCACTCCGACGCCCTCGGCGAGGTCGCGCGCGGCCTGGAGATCGTCGACCTGGCCTGCGGGATCAGCGTCCAGCTCAAGGGCGAGCTGTCCACCCAGGTCGCCACCCGCGTCGACGTGGCGTCGATCCGCCAGCCGCTGGGCGTCGTCGCCGGCATCACCCCGTTCAACTTCCCGGCGATGGTGCCGCTGTGGATGTTCCCGCTCGCCATCGCCTGCGGCAACACGTTCGTACTGAAGCCGTCCGAGAAGGACCCGTCCGCCTCCGTCCGGCTCGCCGAACTCCTCTCCGAGGCCGGACTCCCCGACGGCGTCTTCAACGTCGTCCACGGCGACAAGGTGGCCGTCGACCGCCTCCTCGACCACTCCGACGTCAAGGCCGTCTCCTTCGTCGGCTCCACCCCCATCGCCCGCTACATCCACACCACCGCCTCCGCGAACGGCAAGCGCGTCCAGGCCCTCGGCGGCGCCAAGAACCACATGCTGGTGCTGCCCGACGCCGACCTCGACGCGGCGGCCGACGCGGTCGTCTCCGCGGCCTACGGCTCGGCCGGCGAACGCTGCATGGCGATCTCCGCGGTCGTCGCCGTCGGCGCGATCGGCGACACCCTGGTGGAGAAGATCCGCGAGCGCGCCGAGAAGATCAAGATCGGCCCCGGCAGCGACCCCACCTCCGAGATGGGCCCGCTGATCACCGCGACCCACCGCGACAAGGTCGCCTCCTACGTCACCGGCGCGGCGGCCGAGGGCGCCGAAGTGGTCCTCGACGGCACCGGCTACACGGTCGACGGCCACGAGAACGGCCACTGGATCGGCATCTCCCTCCTCGACAGGGTGCCGACGTCCGCCGCGGCCTACCGGGACGAGATCTTCGGCCCCGTCCTGTGCGTCCTGCGCGCCGAGACCTACGAGGAGGCCCTCGACCTCATCAACGCCTCCCCGTACGGCAACGGCACCGCGATCTTCACCCGCGACGGAGGCGCCGCCCGCCGCTTCCAGATGGAGGTCGAGGCCGGCATGGTCGGCGTGAACGTCCCGATCCCGGTCCCCGTCGGCTACCACTCCTTCGGCGGCTGGAAGGACTCCCTCTTCGGCGACCACCACATCTACGGCAACGACGGCACGCACTTCTACACCCGCGGCAAGGTCGTCACCACCCGCTGGCCCGACCCGGCCGACGCCCCCACCGGCGTCGACCTGGGCTTCCCCCGCAACCACTGACCCCCGCCTCCGGGCCGGGCCCGTCCTCACCCACGGTCCCGGCGCACCACCCGCAGCCGCTCCGGCGGCACGGTCCACTCCCGCCCTCCGCCCACGGGACGCACGAACGCGGTCGGACACGGCCGCTGATCCCCTCGCCAGGGCGGGACATACGGGGTGACGTCCTGCAACACCCCGACCTGTCCCGTGTCCAGGTCCACCACCAGCGCCCCGCACGGAATCCTCTCGGTACCGCGCGGCAGCGCAAGCCAGTCCACGTCCGACACCCGCCGGCTCACCGCAGCCCGCTCTGACGGCTGCTCCACCGGTTGATCTCCCGGAGCCGCGTGCTCAGCGCCCGCCCGGACGCCGGTGACGCCTCGTCCGAGCCCTGCTGCTCAGGACTGTCCTGCAAACAGGCCAGCACGCGCAGCAAGAGGCGCCGCTCCTCACCCGTGAGCGGCCGCGCCTCCTCACTCACGGCGTCCTCCTGGCCGCGCCCCGCAGAACGGCCGCGAGCTTACGGGCGGTTGCCAGGTTGCAGCGCCCGAGGTCGATGAGCGGCTCCGGGTGACACACCGCGACCATGGGAACGTCCAGCGCCAACGAGGGCAGTGTGACCCCGACTCCGGCCAGCGCCACCCCCAACTCCTCCCGCACGGCCTCCGCCCGCTGAATTCCGTCCATCACCGTTTCGAGTTCCTTGTCCGTCATTTACCCGCTCCGCTTGTCCGTCACGTGCTGCACTCAAAGCGTCACGCTGAGCGGGTGGCGTGACCAGCGACGACGCGTTGCCGCCCCACACGGCAGCGGAGGCGGCACGAGGGACCGAGGGGCGGGGCGGATGACCGTACGGCCGGAACAACAGAACACCAACGAGGATTCCGCACGGGGCGCGCTGGGCAGCACCCTGCGCTACCTCCGCGAAAAGGCGGGCAAGTCCCTGAGCCAGCTCGCCGACGACACCAACTACGACAAGAGCTACCTGTACCGCCTGGAAGCCGCCGAACGCATCTCGAAGCGCCCGGTCATGGAAGACCTGGACGTCTACTACGAGACCGGCGACCTGCTGGTACGGCTGTGGAAACTGGCGCGGATGGAGGTGTTCAAGGACCAGTACAAGGCGTTCATGCGGCTGGAGGCCACAGCCAACGTGATGCACATGTACGCACCCGGAATTCCTGGTCTCCTTCAAACGGAGGCGTACGCCAGGGTCGTGCTGTCACTGTGGCAGAAGCAGCAGGATGAGGAGACGCTCGAGGAGCAGGTCGTCGCGCGTATCGGACGTCAGGAGTTGCTGCACCGGAAGCCCAAGCCCGTTGTCCGCGCGATCATCGATGAAGCGGCACTGCGGCGCACCGTGGCAGATCCCAAGATCTGGGACGACCAGTTGGTCCACCTCATCTTCTCGTCAGGACAACCGTCGATCACTGTCCAGGTGCTGCCGTTCAGCGCGGGTGTACATCCTCTGACCAGGGGCTCACTCCACTTGTTGTGGCAACCCGACGGCACCTCAGTTGCCTACTCGGAGGGCAATACATCTGGCGAACTGCTTGAAGAACCCGACGACATCCTGCAGTTCCGTTTGGCCTACGATCGGATTCGAGACGTGGCGCTGACGCCACAGGACTCGGTGACGTTCATCGAGCGCATCCTGGAGGAGCTTCGATCATGAGCCGTACTGCCGATCCTGATGCCTTCAACTGGCGCAAGTCGAGCTACAGCGACGGGGGAGCGGACAACTGCGTTGAGGTCGCCGACGGCCTCCCCGACGTTGTCCCCGTCCGCGACAGCAAGGCCCCGCACGGCCCCGTCCTCCGCTTCCCCGTCGACGTGTGGACGGCCTTTCTCGGCACCTTCAGCGACTCTGGTCGCCCAACTGCCTGATCGTCCGGCTCCAATCTGCGGACACACCCCGCGTCGGCGGGGAGAGCCCTGACAGGTCGGTCGCGTCGAACTGCCCGAACGGAACACCCCCGCGTCGGCGGGGAGAACAGGGACAGGACCACATCTGCCCGGAGTGACACCGGAACACCCCCGCGTCGGCGGGGAGAACCCTTTCTGACCTGGGGCTCAAGAAGGGCTTTGCTTGTTCTTTGCCTTGGGTGTGGCTTTGGGACTGGGCTGCATCCCGTCACTCTATCGGGGGTGAACCGCCGCGATGCGTAGGTCGGGGCTGATGGACTTTCGGGCAATCCACTTTGCCGAGACGCCCCGCGACGGCCACTGATCTACCTAGGCTGTGCTCAACGGCCGAATACCAGGAGGAGGTCTGCCATGCCCAGGACCACGCAGTTGCGTACGTACACCGTCCGTGACGGCATGCTCGACGAGTGGGCCGAGCGCTGGCGGCAGGAGATCGTGCCCCTGCGGCTGAAGCTGGGCTTCACGATCGGTGGGGCGTGGGTGATGCGGGAGCGCAACCAGTTCGTGTGGCTGATCTCCTACGACGGGGCCGAGACCTTCTCGGAGCGCAATGCGATGTACTGGTCATCGCCCGAGCGCAAGGCGATGAACCTGAACCCGGACGACTACCTCGTCCACACCGACGACTGCACGGTCGAGCAGGTCTACTGATCACGGAACGTCGAGTGGCAGCATGTGGAGCCGCCGTTCCTCTTCGGTGAGCGTACGGAAGACCCGGGCGCGCGCGACCGCCTCAATCCGGTCGTACTCCGGCTCCGCCGGCCACACCCGGGCCGTCCCGTCGGCGGATCCGGTGAGTAGCCGTGTGTTGTCGCGGGACCACGCCACCGAGGTCACCTTGCCCTGGTGGACACCGACGACACCGACTTCTTCGAAGGTATCCGCGGACCACACCCGTACGGTGCGGTCGTCGGACCCGGTGGCGATGTACCTGCCGTCGGGTGACCAGGCGACGGCGCGGACCCGCCCCTCGTGTCCTTTCAGGATGTCGATTCGCCGCCCCGTGACCGCGTCCCATACGGCTGCCGTCCAGTCACCCGAGGCCGTGGCAACCCGCGTGTCGTCCGGGGACCAGGCGGCATCCTCCACATAGTTTTCGTGTCCGCGCAGGACGGTGAACTGCCGGCCGTCGCTGATGTCCCAGAGCCGACAGGTCCGGTCGTCGGAACAACTGGCAATCAGCTGCCCGCTCGGTGACCAGGAGACACGACCCACCCAGTCCTGGTG
The DNA here is from genome assembly GCF_002910825.1 of Streptomyces sp. SM1. Classification (GTDB taxonomy): domain Bacteria; phylum Actinomycetota; class Actinomycetes; order Streptomycetales; family Streptomycetaceae; genus Streptomyces; species Streptomyces okerensis. Next base: position 6,243 of record NZ_NEUB01000441.1, read on the forward strand.
TTCCTCGAACTTCATCAGTTCGGTCCCGTCCAGCGCTGACAGCACGCGTACGGCGCCGTCGTGTCCACCGGTCGCGATCCGTCGGCCGTCCGGGGACCAGGCGCAGCCTTCGACGACCTCCCCGCGCTGCTCAAAAAGCGTGACGCCCGTGCCGTCCGCGACCCGGAAGAGCCCGTCGTTGGTGCTGAGCGCGAGCCGGTCTCCGTGGGGCGAGCAGGCCACACTCCACACCCGGTCGTCCAGGCGGAAGACGGGCCCGGCGTTATCACCTGTTTCCGCGTCCCAGGCTCGGGCCGTGCCGTCGTCGGAGCCCGTGAAGACGCGGCTGTCGTCCCCGGACCACGCCACCTCGTTCACCGGACCGTCATGCCCGTTGACGAGTGTGGATTCGGCACCACGCGGACGCAGGTCCCATACGATCCCGGTGCCGTCGGTCGAGCCGGTGGCAAGCTGAGTCCCGGTGGGAGACCAAGTCACCGCCCACACGGTGTCCGTGTGGCCGCGCAGCACCGCGAGAACCTTCGCGTCCTCGGCGTTGACGACGCGTACGGTCCGGTCGGAGGAGGCAGAGGCGAGCATCCGGCCGTCCGGCGACCAGGCGAGGTTCCACACATAGTCGGCGTGCCCGCGCAGCAGAAGCCTGAGCTCGCCCGTCCGTGCATCCCAGATGCGGGCGGTGTGGTCACCGGAGCCGGTTGCGATGCGGCGTCCGTCCGGGGACCAGGCGACGCCTTCGACGAAGTCCGTGTGCCCGGTCAGTGTCACGGTGGCCGTCCCCGTCGTCCGGCCCCACACCATCACCGTCTGGTCATGAGAGGCGGAGGCGAGAAGGCCGCTGTCCGGCGACCAGGCAACACCCCACACGTCGTCGTGGTGCCCGCGCAGTTCGTGCACGAGCCGACCGGTCATGGCCTCCCAGACCCGTACGACTCGGTCCTTGAACGTGGCGGCGATGTGCACCCCATCGGGCGACCAGGCCACCTGGCGGCCGATGTCTCCGGCCCCCGTCAGCAACCGTACTGGCTCCCCGGAGGCGGCATCCCAGACCCGTACGACGTGATCCCTCCCCGCAGTGGCCACCTGGGCCGAGTCGGGCGACCAGGCCACGGACTCGACCATCGCTCCGTCGGACGGCAGGACAAGCAGGGGTCGTCCCGAACGGGCATCGTAGATCCGGGCCGTACCGTCCCGTGAGGCCGTTGCCAGCAGCCGCCCGTCCGGCGACCAGGCGATGTCGCGGACCGTGTCGGTGTGTCCGTCGAGCCGGGTACGAGGATGGCTGGCGGCCAAGGCGGTCATCAGGCCCCGCCGTGCCGAGGGAGTTGGCGTGCACTCGCCGAGCGCGGCCAGCGACAGCAGCAGGGCGCGCTCGGGTTCGGTCTCCGCGCTGCTGAGAACCTGCCGGCCGATGCTGTCGGAGACGCGGCTCAGGAAGGCGAGGTCCCGGCGCTGTGAAGCCTCTACGAGTGCCTGGGCGGGTGCTGAGGCCTGCCCGGCCTCTTCCAGGGCTTCGAGCCAGCGCTGCGCCACCGTGAGCCGTTCGCCGGTGAGGAGATAGTCGGCGCTGCGCCCGGACCGCTCCCAGTCCTCGGCCCACCGCTCCAGTTCCGCGCGCTCCCGCAGCCGCTCGGCCCGCGCCTCGACCTCCTGCCGCAGTGGCGCCCACTGCCTGAACAGGGCCTCATGCGTCACCTGCGCGTACGCCAACCGGCCGGTGGTCGGGTCCCCGCGTACATCGGACCGCAGCAGCCGGGCATCGATGAAGGCGTCCACCACCTGCCGCTCCCGATCGGTGAGGTCCGCCAGCGGCACATGACGGCGGGCGACCTCCTGCCCCTCCACGGTGACGAACTTCAGCAGTACGCGAAGGGCAAACTCGATGGTGTCGCCCGTACCGAGACCGGCCACGGTGTTGTCGGCTTGCCGGGCAAGAGTTCCCGGAACACCGCCGAGCCGCTGGTACAGCTCCTCGGTGACCGTGCCGCCGGGACCGGACGCGAAATACAGCTCCTGGAGGAGGTAGGCAAGCAGAGGGAGGGAGTCGTCGGTGCCCGTCTCGTTCACGATGGTCTCTACCAGGCCGGGTGCGAAGGTGAGGCCGACCAGAGCACCGGGTGCCTCCACCACCTCGGCGAGCTGCGCCCGGCCCAGAGTGCCGATCGCGATGGGGTGTTGGAAGAGCTCGGCGTGACCGGTGCCGAGGAGGCTTCCCAGGAGGTCCACGCGAAGCGTGGCCAGGACGCGAACCGACGAGTCCTGCTCCAGACAGCAACGCAGGCAATCGAGGAAGTAGGCGCGTTCCCGCTCGCCCCCGAGAGTGACGAGTTCCTCGAACTGGTCGACGACGAGGAGTGTCCGCCGGAATCGCCCTCCGCGCAGCCGGGCCAGCTCGGCTGCTAGAGCGTCGGGTCCCTGGCGCAGTCGACGCAGTACGGAACCGGCCGCTTCCCTCTCTCCGGAAGCGGTAGCAAGCGATGCGGCGAGTGCACCGAGAGGATTTGGGCCGGGTGAGAAGGGAGGGATGACGGTCCATCGCCGCTCTCGTAGTCGGGGCAGTACCCCGGCCCGCACGAGTGAGGACTTCCCACTGCCGGACGCCCCGGCCAGCAGCAACATGCGGTCGGCGGGTCGTGAGCCGACGGCGTGCAGCTTGCGTGTCAACTCGGCGGCCTGCGCCTCCCGGCCGAAGTAGACGGCCGCCTCGTCCTCGTCGAAGGCGTCCAGACCCGGATACGGGACCCTGTCATGCGGCCAGTCGGCTTGCGGCGGCGTGGGATTCTCCAGCCGGTACACCACGACTTGCCCGACCACCATGGCCACCACCAGCAGCCCAATCGCCGGGACCGAAAACTGCTGGATGACCTCGAGCGCCCACGGCGCATCGTCCGTACTGGTGGCGTAGTTGGTCGTAATCCCGAGTAAGCAGGCAATCAGCGCCAGTGAGACCTGGAGCACCACCTGCATCCGATGCCTCATCCGGTACCACTCACAATCGCACCACTGCCCGCCAACACGCTCTGTCCCCGATCCGCCGGCCTGGACAACCGGTGCCGCTGCTCCTTGACCCTCACCACGGACGGGAGGACCACACCCATCTTCCGGGGCGCCGGGTATGCGATCAATGGGGCAGATGGGTTCCGGCCACAGCAGTTCGTACAGCGGGCATTTGGCGCCATCAGCCCATCGGCGGGGGAGGGCGGCAGGCACATGACCGCCGTAGAACACCCCCACGTCGGCGGGGAGGACTCGGCCATGAGACCGGCGCGCGGGTCGTCCAGCGGAACACCCCCGCGTCGGCGGGGAAGACCCGGGGATGACGCGGATCGTCACCTCGACCGGCGGTACACCCCCGCGTCGGCGGGGAGGACCCTGGGGGTCAAGAAGGGCTCTGCTTGGACTTTGCCGTGGGTGAAGCTCCAGGGGTGGGGCGCATGTCGCCACTCTATCGGGGCTGAATCGCTGCGATGTGTAGCTCGAGGGTGATGGACTTTCGGTCTCAGTGGCGGGGTGGGGACCCGGCCGGGTGGGGGTGAAGGTGATGCGGAAGCGGGAAGATCCCGATGAGACGGTGTGGGGGAAGTCGCGAGGCCTGGATCCGGGGTTGCCGCCGTATCCGTTGATTCGGCACCTGCTGGACGCTGTCGCGATGGCCATGCATCTCTGGGATGTCTATCTGTCCGAGAACCAGCGTGTCCGGATCGCCGACGGGATGGGGCTGGCCGGCGAATTGAGGCGGGCGAGGACGGTTGTCGGGCTGTGTGCCGGTCTGCATGACATCGGGAAGCTGTCAGGGTTCCAGTTCTGTTCCTCGCACGGGAGCCGGTACCTCAGTGCGGAACTGGGCGGCGACCGCCAGCGGATGAACGCGGGGCGCTTCGGGCACGATGTCGCCGGACTGCAGAGCGCGATGGAAGCGCTGGCGGAGCTGGGCTTCGCCGATGGCGGGGAGTTGCGGGTCGCTGAGCGGCTCGCCGAGGTCATCGGTGGTCATCACGGACGTTTCCACCGTGCTGAGGACGGTATCGCCCCGGCGTTTCTCGGTGGGGAGGCCTGGGCACGGCAGCGGGTCGCGCATGCAGCCGTGGTGCATGAGTTGCTGGGGGAGCCTGAGGCTCCGGGGGTGTTCAAGGCGTCGGCTGCGGTGTTGGTGACGGGGGTCGTCATTCTCGCCGACTGGCTGGTCAGCCAGGAGGAGTACCTGCGGGAACGGCAGCGGCGGCTTGAACCCGTGTTGGTGGATCACTTCGCTCGTGCCCAGCAGGACGCTCCACGTCTGCTGGTCGAAGCCGGGCTGGCACGGGTGGAGCTGCAACGCAAGGGGTTCGCGGAGGCGTACGGCATTCGGGGTGAGCCGAATCCGTTGCAGCGGGCCGTGGTGGATGAGCTGAGGCAGGCAGTGGGCCAGGGGCGCCATGGCGGCATCCTTCTCGTCACTGCGGCTCCGGGGGACGGGAAGAGCGAGGCGGCTCTGGAAGCGGAGCGAATTCTGTCCGACGCCTTCGGGACGCAGGGGTACGCCTTTCTGCTGCCGACCATGGCCACCAGCGACCAGATGCACGGGCGGGTCGCGAAGGCGTTGTCACGTCAGTCCGGTGAGGACGCCGGGCTGACGCTGGTCCACAGCATGGCCTGGCTGAACAGCGCTTACGCTGATGAGGGCTTGTCCACGCAGAATGTGCTGACCTGCGATGGTGACGAGGCCGGGGAGGGGCGCCGGCGGGCCGATGCCGACATGCGGCCGCAGCGGTGGCTGCGTGGGCCCAAGCGGCCGCTGCTCGCGCAGTTCGCGGTCGGCACGATCGACCAGGCCATGATGGCTGTGCTGCCGGTACGGCACAACGCGCTGCGGTTGCTGGCCCTGTCGGGGAAGACGTTCATCGTCGACGAGGCCCACGCTTATGACCCCTACATGCAAGTGCTGTTGGGCCGGCTGCTGAACTGGCTCGGGGCGTACGGCGTGCCGGTCGTCCTCTTGTCGGCGACGTTGCCGGCGTCGGTCGGGGACCGACTGATCAAGGAGTACTTGAAGGGTGCCGGCCACAAGACCGGCGTCCTGAAGGGGCGAACGTTTCGGGTGCCCTACCCCGGGTGGCTGTATGTGGATGGAGAGAGCGGCCAGGAGAACCAGATCTCGGATGTCCGGCGGCAGGAGCAGGCGCGTGCACGCAGCATGGAACTCGGTGTCGTGGTGGAGCCGGTGGTTCACGGTGCGGACGGTGATGACCGGGTGGCCAGGCTGGCAGTGATCGAGAGGCTTCTGGAGCCGGTGGGTGGGGGCGAGGGCGGTACCGCTCTGGTGGTGTGCAACACCGCGGGAGACGCACAGGATACGTACGTGCGGCTCCTCGAGCGGTTCGACGGTCGCTCCCATGAGCAGGGTGGAAGCGTGCAGTTGCTGCACGCCCGCTTTCCCGGTGACGTGCGGGAAGCCCGTACGCGGGAGGTCACCGAAGGGCTGGGCCGCGAAGGCCCGCGTCCGTTGCGTCGGATCGTCGTCGCCACACAGGTCGTCGAGCAGTCGCTGGACCTCGACGCCGACATCGTGATCAGTGATCTCGCCCCGCTGTCCCTGCTGTTGCAGCGGGCCGGGCGGTGCTGGCGGCATGAGAACCACTGGGTACGGCAGGGTTACCCGGGCGGACGTGGCCGCCCGGCCTGGGCGGGCGGGCCTCGTCTTGTGGTGCTCGATCCGATCGCGGGTGAGGGGAAGGCCCCGCGGCAGTGGGGCGAGGTGTATTCCGAGCATCTTCTCTCCTCCACATCCCGGACCCTCGCCGAAATCGAGGACGGGATCATCTCCATTCCCGGCGACATACAAGGCCTGGTCGAAGCCGTCCACGGAGATGGCGGGGACTTCGACTGGAACAACCCGGGCGGCAGCGAGGCGAAGGCGTGGACGGAGCACAAGGGCAAGGAGATGGCGGAACGCAGTATGGCGGGCCTGCTTGCCGTCCCACGTGCGCGGAGCGTTTCCGCATTGCATGACCTGCACAATCTGCCCGGTGAAGAGGACGAGTGGGAGGTTTCCACCCGGCTCGGCGCCGACTCGGTACGACTGCTGTGCGCCTATGCCCAGGAGGACGGCCGGCTGACGCTGGACGTGGAGGGTGAGCAGCCCTTTCCGCAGGCCGCGAAGGACGGCAAGATGTCGGTCGCGTCCGTGCGTGAGGTGATGCGCCGTACGATCCCGGTCCGCTCCGACTGGCTGAAGGACGCGGACCCCGACGGTCTCGCTCCGCCGGAGTCGTGGACGGAGCACCCGATGCTCGGAGAACTGCGGGTTCTTCGCCAGTCCGTCCGGGGCCGGAGCGTCCAAGCGGTGGATATCGGCGGCAAATCCCTTCGTCTGGACAACGACTGCGGTCTGGTTCGCCGCTGATACCAGTCGCTCCCTGCATCTGACCCGAGAATGCGCAGGTTCGGACGCAATGTCAGTGGCGGCTGTTTGAATGCCTGGACGACGCCGCAGCATGCTGCTGGGGGGCTTTGCCGTGCCGGTGCGTCGTGGGGAGTAAAAGCGATGAATGCGCAAAGCGTCCTCTAAAGCCCAGGTCAGAAAGTGTCCTCCCCGCCGACGCGGGGGTGTTCCCGTGCCGCACGGCTAGCTGCCTGGGATGATTTATCCCTTATATAGTTACGTGTGACGCTTGATTGTCTCCTCTCTGTACCGCGGACGCGGTACACAGCAGTCGTGGCGTACGCCGCTGGGAGGTCCCCCGGCTCGGTCTTCGGTCGGCATGGGGCCGACAGGTTCGACCCGTACGGTTGCCCCATGGAGATTCGACTGCCCGGAGTGCGATGGCTGCGGTCTCGGCGGCCGCGAAGGGCGGCCGCCGCGGCGGCCGCCGTCGTCGTGCTTGCCGGGGCCGGTACGTGGAGTGCGGTGGCCTCCGATGACGGTCCCGTGGCGCGCCGCGCCGATCGGGTCATGGGCATGGGGGACGGGGTGCGCATCGACACCTCGTACTTCACCGCCGGGCCCGACGGCCGCCGCCCCGCCGTCCTGCTGGGGCACGGCTTCGGCGGCAGTAAGGAGGACGTGCGGGAGCAGGCCGAGAGCCTGGCGCGTGACGGGTACGCGGTGCTGACCTGGTCCGCACGCGGCTTCGGGAGGTCGACCGGGAAGATCGGGCTGAACGACCCGGAGGGCGAGGGCGCCGACGTCTCCCGGCTGATCGACTGGCTGGCCGAACGGCCCGAGGTGCGGCTCGACAAGGCCGGTGACCCGCGGGTCGGGATGGCGGGCGGTTCGTACGGCGGTGCCATCGCGCTGCTCGGCGCCGGACACGACGACCGGGTCGACGCCATCGCCCCGGCGATCACCTACTTCGACCTCGCCGACGCGCTGTTCCCGAACGGTGTGTTCAAGAAGGTGTGGGCCGGACTCTTCATCAACACCGGTGGCGGGTGCGAGAAGTTCGAGCCGGAGCTGTGCGAGATGTACCAGCGGGTCGCCGAGTCCGGGGTGCCGGACGACGCGGCGCGGAAACTGCTGGAGGAGCACTCGCCGTCCGCCGTCGCCGACCGCATCGACGTGCCCACGCTGCTGATGCAGGGCCAGTCGGACTCCCTCTTCCCGCTCGGTCAGGCCGACGCCGCCGCGCGGGCGATCCGCGCCAACGGCGCCCCGGTCGACGTCGACTGGATCGCCGGCGGACATGACGGGGGCAATCCGGAGAAGGAGCGGCTGGAGCAGCGGGTCCGGACCTGGTTCGACCGCTATCTCAAGGGCGACGAGGGCGTCGACACCGGGCCCGCCTTCCGTGTCACCCGCACCGGAGGTGTCGACTCCACCGACGGACAGGCCGTGCTGAACGGCGCGAGCGCCGACCGCTATCCGGGGCTGGCCGGCGACGGCCGGTCCCTTCCCCTCACCGGGCGTGCGGAGCAGAGCTTCGACAACCCGGCCGGAGGCAGCCCTCCCGCCATCTCCGCCCTGCCCGGCCTCGGCGACTCCGGCGGACTCGCCCAGCTGTCCGCGCTCGGCGTCGGCATCGCGCTGGACTTCCCCGGTCAGTACGCCCGCTTCGAGTCCGCCCCCGTCACCGGCGATCTGCGCATCACCGGCTCGCCGACCGTCACCGTGAACGTCCGCTCGACCAGCGACGACGCCGTCCTGTTCGGCAAGGTGTACGACGTCGGCCCGGACGGCGCGCAGCAGGTGCTGCCGTCGCAGCTGGTCGCCCCGGTCCGGGTCGAGGGCGCCAGGGCCGGCAAGGACGTGACGCTCACGCTGCCCGCCGTCGACCACGAGGTCGAGAAGGGACACCGGTTGCGCCTGGTCCTCGCCTCCACCGACCTCGGCTACGCCTCCCCGGCCGCCCCGGCGACGTACACCGTCTCCCTGAAGAGCGACCTCACCGTGCCCACCGCGCCGGGCGTGAGCACCGCCGCCGCCCCGCTGCCCGCATGGGTGGTGTGGCTGCCGGCCGGCGGCGCGCTGTTCGCCCTGGCGCTGCTGCTGACCGGACGCCGGCGCACCGCCGCCCCGGCCCCCGACCCCGCGCTCGCCGACGTCCCGCTCCAGATCACCGGGCTGAGCAAGCGGTACGCCCGCTCCTCGGACCGGTACGCCGTGAAGGACCTGTCGTTCCGCGTGGAGAAGGGGCAGGTGCTCGGGCTGCTCGGGCCGAACGGCGCGGGCAAGACCACCACCCTGCGCATGCTGATGGGGCTGATCACGCCCGACGACGGGGAGATCCGGGTCTTCGGGCACGCCATCCGTCCCGGCGCCCCGGTGCTCTCCCGGGTCGGTGCCTTCGTCGAGGGCGCGGGCTTCCTGCCGCATCTCTCCGGGCGGGAGAACCTGGAGCTGTACTGGCGGGCCACCGGCCGCCCGCCCGGGGACGCGCACCTGGAGGAGGCCCTGGAGATCGCCGGCCTCGGGGACGCGCTCGCCCGCGCGGTGCGCACCTACTCCCAGGGCATGCGGCAGCGCCTCGCCATCGCCCAGGCCATGCTCGGCCTGCCCGACCTGCTCATCCTCGACGAGCCGACCAACGGGCTCGACCCGCCGCAGATCCGCGAGATGCGCGAGGTGATGATCCGGTACGCGGCCGCCGGGCGCACGGTGATCGTCTCCAGCCATCTGCTGGCGGAGGTCGAGCAGTCCTGCACCCACCTCGTGGTCATGGACCGCGGGCGGCTGGTCCAGACGGGCCCGGTGCAGGAGATCATCGGCTCCGGCGACACCCTGCTCGTCGGCACCGAGGAGCCCGTGGACGAGCCCGTCGCCGGAAAGATCGCCGCGCTGCCGGGCGTCGCCTCGGCCGTCCCCACCGACGAAGGGCTGCTGGTCCGGCTGGACGCCGACGGCACCGCGCCGCTGCTGATCGCCGAACTGGTCCGGCTGGAGGTGCCCGTGGCGTCCGTCGGCCCGCACCGGCGCCTCGAAGACGCCTTCCTCACCCTGATCGGAGGTTCCGCATGAGCACGCTCACCGAGCGCGAGCGGGACGAGCCCGCCGGGCCCGCCGCCCCGGCCGCCGGACCCACCGGGGTCGCCGACGGCTACCGCGCGGGACGCACCCTGCCGCTGCGGGTGGAGCTGGCCCGCCAGCTCAAGCGCCGCCGCACCTACGTCATGGGCGCGATCCTCGCCCTCCTGCCGTTCGTGCTGGTGGTCGCCTTCGCCATCGGCGGTGAGCCGGACCGTCCGGGCGGCCGGGTGAACCTGATGGACACCGCCACCGAGTCCGGCGCCAACTTCGCCGCCGTGAACCTGTTCGTGTCGGCGGGCTTCCTGCTGGTCATCCCCGTCGCGCTGTTCTGCGGGGACACGGTCGCCTCGGAGGCCGGCTGGTCCTCCCTGCGCTATCTGCTCGCCGCGCCGGTGCCCCGGATGCGGCTGCTGTGGTCCAAGCTGATCGTCGGACTGGGGCTGAGCCTGACCGCGATGGTGCTGCTGCCGGTGGTGGCGCTCGCCGTCGGTACGGCCGCCTACGGCTGGGGGCCGCTGCGGATCCCCACCGGCGGCGCGCTGGACCCGGGCACGGCGGCCCAGCGGCTCGTGATCGTCGTCGCCTATCTGTTCGTGTCGCAGCTGGTCACCGCCGGCCTCGCGTTCTGGCTGTCCACCCGCACCGACGCCCCGCTCGGCGCGGTCGGCGGGGCGGTGGGGCTGACCATCGTCGGCAATGTGCTGGACGCCGTCACCGCGCTGGGCGACTGGCGTCACTTCCTGCCCGCGCACTGGCAGTTCGCCTGGGCGGACGCCGTCCAGCCGACCCCGGAGTGGTCCGGCATGATCCAGGGCGCGGCGGTGTCCGTGACGTACGCGCTGGTGCTGTTCGCGCTGGCGTTCCGGGGGTTCGTGCGCAAGGACGTGGTGTCCTGACGGCGCCCCGCGCGTGCCCGGGCTCGGGGCACGCGCGCGGGCCAACCGGGTGAACCTGCGCAACCGATTCCGCCGAGTCGGGTTGATGAAGGAGTAGGCCATGCGGCAGCGGAGGGCCAGAACGCGTGGCCGCTCCCGATTTCTTCAAGCAGGAAGACAACCACATTGCGACAGAACCTGAGCAGGGGAGTGTTCGTGGCGGCCGCGGCCGCCACGGGCATCCTGTCCCTGTACGGAACGCCCGCCCTCGCCGACTCGTTCGCGGCGGGCGGTGCCGAGGATTCTCCCGGTGTGCTGTCCGGGAACAACGTGCAGGCACCGGTCCACGTGCCGGTGAACGCGTGCGGCAACACCGTCACCGCGGTCGGGGCGATGAACGAGGCGTACGACAACACGTGTGTCAACAGCTCCGGCGGGTCCCACGGCGGCAAGCACGGTGACGCCGCCGGCGGCGCGCAGGCGGTGGGCGGCACCGAGGGCTCGCCCGGTGTGGGCTCCGGGAACAACGTGCAGGCCCCGGTCCACGTGCCGGTGAACGCCTGCGGCAACAGCGTCAACGGTGCCGCCGCGCTCAACGGCGCGACCGACAACACCTGCGCCAACATCTCCGACGGCGGCCACGCGTCCGGGAAGTCCGCGGACCGTTCGGTGGACCCCTCGCACAAGGAGTCCACGTCCGGTGTCTCGCACAGCGAGTCCGGTGGCGCGCACGCGGTGGGCGCCGCCAAGGGCTCGCCCGGTGTGCTGTCCGGCAACGTCGTCCAGGCGCCCATCGACCTGTCGCTGAACGCGTGCGGCAACAGCGTCAACCTCGTCGCCCTGTTCAACGACGCCAGTGACAACACCTGCGTCAACGAGACGGGTCACGAGGACAAGGAGAAGGAGAAGGACAAGGAGAAGCCGGAGCCTCCCACCAAGGTGAAGACGCCTCCGACCCTGGAGGAGGAGCCGCCCGCCATGGA
>NZ_NEUB01000442.1 GCF_002910825.1 Streptomyces sp. SM1
ACCCCCCTAGCTGCGGGCAGTCGTGCCGCTGGGGCGGCACGGGTGGGCGTAGCGGCACCCGTGCCAGCGCGGCCAAGCTGAAGCCCATCCCCACGCAGCGGCACCGCGCAAGCTCACCGCACCACAGGCGCCCCGGACAGCTCCACCCCCGCCCCCCGCAACTCCTCCAGCGCCCGCTCCGTGCTCGCCGCCGCCACCCCCGCCGTCAGCTCCAGCAGCACCCGCACCCGCAGCCCTTCCTTCGCCGCGTCCAGCGCGGTGGCCCGCACGCAGTGATCCGTGGCGATCCCCACCACGTCCACCTCCTCGACCTCCCGCTCCCGCAACCACTCCGCCAGCGGCGTCCCGTTCTCGTCAGCGCCCTCGAACCCGCTGTACGCGGCCGAGTACGCCCCCTTGTCGAACACCGCGTCGATCGCCCCGGAGGTCACCGCGGGAGCGAAGTTCGGGTGGAACCCGACCCCCTCCGTCCCGGCGACACAGTGCGCGGGCCAGGACCGTACGTAGTCCGGGTTGTCCGCGAAGTGCCCGCCGGGCGCGATGTGGTGATCACGGGTGGCCACCACGTGCTGGTAGCCGCCGGCCGAGCCGGCCTGGCCGATCAGCTCGGTGATGGCGGCGGCCACATCCGCGCCGCCGGTGACGGCGAGGCTGCCGCCCTCGCAGAAGTCGTTCTGCACGTCGACGACGATCAGTGCGCGGCGCATGGCGGTGTCCTTCTCTGAGTGGGTCGGGATGAGAGACGGGCCCGGCCGGGTGAATTCCGAGCCTATTGAACGGAGGGCGACACGGACAGGGTCGCGGCAGGGGCGCCGCCCCCGCCTCGCACCGCCTCCAGCTAGGTACCCGAGCGCCCGTTGGCGTACTCCGTGCTCAGGTACTCCGTCGGCAGCACGGGTTCCCCCCGCGAGAGCTGCGTCGCGGACAACGGCAGCCCCGCCCGCACCGCCGCGTGCCGGTCGCGGACCACGTCCAGCGGCTCGCGGACGATCACCTCGCCGCCCTTGACCAGCGGTACCAGCAGCTGCCGGTCGGCCAGTCCGTCCGGCACCTCACCGGTTCCGATCACCTCGGCCTCGGCGACGCCGTCCGCGTCCGGCCGCCGTGCCGCCCACTTGCGGCCGCCGATGGACGTCTTGCCTCCGGTGGACTTCTTCGCCACCGGCACCAGCGGCGCGGTCGGGTCGGCGGACTCGGCGCGGGCGACCAGCTTGTAGACCATGGAGGCGGTCGGGTGCCCGGAGCCGGTCACCAGCTGGGTCCCCACCCCGTACGCGTCGACCGGTGCCGCCGCCAGCGAGGCGATGGCGTACTCGTCCAGGTCCGAGGTGACCAGGATGCGTGTCTTGGTGGCGCCCAGCTCGTCCAGCTGCTGCCGCACCCGGTGGGCGACCAGCAGCAGGTCTCCGGAGTCGATGCGGACGGCGCCCAGCTCCGGGCCGGCGATCTCGACGGCCGTCCGGACCGCCTCGGCCACGTCGTAGGTGTCCACCAGCAGTGTCGTACCGCGGCCGAGGGAGTCCACCTGGGCGCGGAAGGCGTCCCGCTCGGTGTCGTGCAGCAGGGTGAAGGCGTGGGCCGAGGTGCCCACGGTGGGGATGTGGTAGCGGAAGCCGGCCGCCAGGTCGGAGGTGGAGGCGAAGCCGCCGATGTAGGCGGCCCGGGAGGCGGCCACCGCGGCGAGTTCGTGGGTGCGCCGGGCGCCCATCTCGATCAGCGGCCGGCCCCCGGCGGCGGACGACATCCGGGAGGCGGCCGCGGCGATCGCGGAGTCGTGGTTGAGGATCGACAGGATCACCGTCTCCAGCAGGACGCACTCGGCGAAGCTGCCCTCGACCCGCAGGATCGGCGAGCCCGGGAAGTACACCTCGCCCTCGGGGTAGCCCCAGATGTCGCCGGAGAAGCGGTAGCCGGCCAGCCAGTCCACGGTCCGGTCGTCGACGATCCGCTTCTCGCGCAGGAAGCGCAGGACGTCCGCGTCGAAGCGGAAGTTCTCCACCGCGTCCAGCACCCGTCCGGTGCCGGCCACCACGCCGTAGCGGCGGCCGTCCGGCAGCCGCCGGGTGAAGGCCTCGAACACGCTGTGCCGCCCGGCCGTACCGGCCTTCAGCGCGGCCTGCAGCATCGTCAGTTCGTACTGGTCCGTGAAGAGCGCCGTCGAGGGAACCTCCACCGGCAGCCCAAGATCCGCTGTGTTCATACGAAGGATGCTACCCCCATTTCGTCAGTTTGACGATTTGGGTCGGGGGCTCGCTCGGGGGCCGGAACAGCGGGCCGGTTTGTGCGACCACCCCCCTGCGGTGGCAGCATGGGCAGTGTGACGTCACCCGCACCCATGGAGATCGAACGTACCGAGTCGGCGGAGGAGGCCTTCGCCGTGCCCGAACCCGACGTCCCGTGGGTCACCATCGTCCACAACGACCCGGTCAACCTCATGAGCTATGTGACGTACGTCTTCCAGTCGTACTTCGGCTACTCCAAGGACAAGGCCACCAAGCTCATGATGGACGTCCACCACAAGGGCCGGGCGGTCGTCTCCAGCGGTACGCGCGAGGAGATGGAGCGCGATGTCCAGGCCATGCACGGCTACGGACTGTGGGCCACCCTCCAGCACGACCGGAAGTGACCGAGCCGGACATGACCCGACCCCGTCCGCAGGACCGGAAGTAGCGATCGCCTCCATGCCAGGAACCTTCGAACCGCTCCCCGGCGGCGGCGCGGCCGTCGCCCTCGACGACGTCGAGATCTCCATCATCCGGTCCCTGGCCGTGCAGATGACGGAGCTCATCGGCCCCGGGCCCGCCGAGGACGCCTCCGGCGACCCGCTCGCCGAGCTCTTCGCCGAGGGCCCGAGCGAGCCGCCCTCCGACCCGGTGCTGCGCCGCCTCTTCCCCGACGCCTACGGCGACCCCGGGAGTACCCCGGGGGCCAAGGAGGCCGAGGAGGAACGGGAGTACTCCGCCGAGTTCCGCCGCTACACCGAGAACGACCTGCGGGCCGGCAAGCGCGACAACGCCCTCGCGGTCATCCGCTCCCTGGACGGGCTCCACCCGTCCGGTGAGGGCGGCGCGGTGCTCGAGCTGTCGCCGGCCGAGTCCCGCCAGTGGCTGGGTGCGCTGAACGATCTGCGCCTCGCGATCGGCTCCCGGCTGGAGATCAGCGACGAGGACGACAGCGATCTGCTCTTCCATCTCCCCGACGAGGACCCGCGCAAACCGATGGTGATGGCGTACCTGTGGCTCGGCGGTCTCCAGGAGACGCTCGTCTCGACCCTCCTGCCGTAAAGATGCCCCATACATCCACATAGATCCACCGGTCTTGTTCGCTCAGAAGAACCTCAAGTCCGGATAACGATCCCGTCACCGCCCCTGCGGTTTTATTCCGCATGGGCGGTTTCTCGTGATCTGCGTCACTCGGCATGACGTGAACAGCGTGGTAAGAATCGGCAACTCGCTTGCGGCCCGACCCAAGCTGTGAGCAAGAAAGCCGGCCATTGCCGGCGTGCACCACCAGCACGGCAGGAAGACGACGGCCGAGTTCCGCGGGCCTTGCCTTCTCCTCCATCGCTGCCGCACGGCCCCCGGCGTTCGCACGTCGTACCCGTTCTGCCGCGCCACGCCAGCACGTCCCCGCGTCCTCCGAGGAAGTTCGATGTCACTCGACTCCATCACCCAAAAAATCGACGACGCCACCAGTGATTTCTTCGATCCCATCTCCACCGCGGTCGGCGACGTCGTCTTCTACACCGTCCCGGTCGGCGGCGCCGATCTCCCGCTCATCGTCGCCTGGCTCGTGATCGCCGGACTCGTCTTCACCTGCTGGTTCGGCTTCGTACAGGCCCGCAAGATCAGGCTCGCGCTCGACGTCGTACGCGGCAAGTACGACGAGCCGGACGCGCCCGGCGAGGTCACCCACTTCCAGGCGCTCACCGCCGCCGTCTCCGGCACCGTCGGCCTCGGCAACATCGCCGGCGTCGCCGTCGCCGTCTCCATCGGCGGCGCCGGAGCCACGTTCTGGATGATCATCTGCGGTCTGCTCGGTATGGCGAGCAAGTTCGTCGAGGTCACCCTCGGTGTGAAGTACCGCGAGGAGCACCCGGACGGCACCGTCTCCGGCGGCCCCATGCACTACCTGCCCAAGGGCCTCGCCGAGCGCTTCGGCAGCGGCGGCGCCAAGTTCGGCAAGGTGCTCGCCGTCTGCTCCTCGATCCTGATCCTCTTCTTCGGCCTCTTCGGCGGCAACCTCTTCCAGACCAACCAGAGCTACGCCCAGATCTCCTCCACCTTCGGCGGCGAGGAGGGCTTCCTGGCCACCTCCTCCGGCGCGGTCTTCTTCGGCCTGCTGATCGCCGTCCTGGTCGGCCTGGTGCTGCTCGGCGGCATCCGCTCCATCGCCTCGGTCACCAGCCGGCTGGTCCCCGCCATGGCGATCATGTACCTCATCGCCTGCCTGATCGTCATCGGGGTCAACATCACCGCCGTGCCCGACGCGATCGGCACCATCTTCTCGGGCGCCTTCGAGGCGGAGGGGGTCGCGGGCGGCATCATCGGAGCCCTGATCGTCGGCTTCCAGCGCGCCGCCTTCTCCAACGAGGCCGGCATCGGCTCCGCGCCCATCGCCCACTCCGCGGCCAAGACCAAGCACCCCGCCAGTGAGGGCCTGGTCGCCCTGCTCGAGCCGTTCATCGACACGGTCGTCGTCTGCACCATGACCGCGCTGACCATCGTCATCGCCAACCCCGCCAGCTGGGGCGAGGCGCGCGAGGGCCAGGACGTCGGCGGCGTCACCATCACCTCCGACGCCTTCGAAACCGTCCTGCCCTGGTTCCCGCACCTGCTGACCCTCGCGGTGCTCCTGTTCGCCTTCTCCACGATCCTCACCTGGGGCTACTACGGCCTCAAGGCGTGGACGCACCTGTTCGGCCGCAGCAAGACCAGTGAGACGATCTTCAAGAGCATCTGGAGCGCGTTCGTGCTCGCGGGCGCCCTGCTGTCCCTCGACTCCCTGATCAGCCTCGCCGACTCGGCGCTCTTCCTGCTCGCCGTCGTCAACATCGTCGGCCTCTACCTGCTGGCCCCCGTGGTCAAGCGGGAGCTCAACTCCTTCCTGGAGTTCGTCCGCCGTCGCGACAGTGGCGACACCGCGGACCGCGACGCCGAGGCAGCCGACACCGCGGCGACCAAGTCGCTCTGAACCCGGCGGACAGGGCTTCGCCCCTCCCCTCCAGGGACGCCGGCCGGGGGAGCACTCGTGGCGCTCCCCCGGCCATCCGCTGAGGACGTCCGGCATACGGGCCGTTCCGTACCACCCTTCGGTACGGAACGGCCCGTCTGCTTATCCTGAGCCCCATGCTGACCCTCACCCAGACCCTGTACGACCAGATCGTGGCCCACGCCCGCAAGGACCACCCCGACGAGGCGTGCGGCGTGGTGGCGGGCCCGGTGGGCTCCGGCCGCCCCGAGCGCTTCATCCCCATGCTCAACGCGGCCCGCTCGCCCACCTTCTACGAGTTCGACTCCCAGGACCTGCTGAAGCTCTACCGGGACATGGACGACCGGGACGAGGAACCGGTGGTCATCTACCACTCGCACACCGCGACCGAGGCCTACCCCTCCCGCACCGACGTCACCTACGCGAACGAGCCCGGCGCCCACTACGTCCTGGTCTCCACCGCCGACACCGACGACGCCGGCGAGTTCCAGTTCCGCTCGTTCCGCATCCTGGAGGGCGAGATCACCGAGGAGGAGGTCAGGATCGTAGAGGCGTACTGACCCCGTCGGCCCACCCTCGTCCCGTATCGCGGATGGAAGGTGTCCGAGAGGTGAGATCACACTCCGGGAGCCCGTCCGGGAATCGATACGATGACCCCATGGTTCTCTTCGACGTGAGCGAAACAGCGCCGGGCGCACTGCTCGTGGCGCGGCTGCACGTCGACCTGTGCCGGCTGAACAGCGCCATCTGTTGATCCCCGCTGCCGCCGTACGGCCGAGAGCCGCGGCGGGCTGACGTGCGCCGCCGCGTGCCCTTCCCGAACTTCACGACAGACTCTTCCGACAGGAGCCCTCAGCCATGGCCATCGAGGTCCGCATCCCGACCATCCTCCGCCAGTACACCGACGGCCAGAAGGCGGTGGAGGGCACCGGGAACACCCTCACCGAGCTCTTCGCCGACCTCGAGACCCGGCACACCGGCATCCAGGCCCGCATCGTCGACGGCGAGCAGCTGCGCCGCTTCGTGAACGTCTACCTCAACGACGAGGACGTCCGCTTCCTCGACGGCATCAACACCAAGCTGTCCGACGGCGACAGCATCACGATCCTGCCGGCCGTCGCCGGTGGTATGGCCTGATCGGCGATGCGCTACGACTCCCCGCTGGCCGCGGTGGGCAACACCCCCCTGGTGGGCCTGCCGCGGCTCTCGCCGTCCGCCGACGTCCGCATCTGGGCGAAGCTGGAGGACCGCAACCCCACCGGCTCCATCAAGGACCGCCCCGCCCTGTTCATGATCGAGCAGGCGGAGAAGGACGGCCGGCTCACCCCCGGCTGCACGATCCTCGAGCCGACCAGCGGCAACACCGGCATCTCGCTCGCCATGGCCGCCAAGCTCAAGGGCTACCGCATGGTCTGCGTGATGCCCGAGAACACCTCGCAGGAACGCCGTGACCTGCTCGGCATGTGGGGCGCGGAGATCATCCCCTCCCCGGCCGCCGGCGGCTCCAACACCGCCGTCCGCGTCGCCAAGGAACTCTCCGCCGAGCACCCCGACTGGGTGATGCTCTACCAGTACGGCAACCCGGACAACGCCAACGCCCACTACGCGACCACCGGCCCCGAGATCCTCGCCGACCTGCCCTCGATCACCCACTTCGTGGCCGGCCTCGGTACCACCGGCACCCTCATGGGTGTCGGCCGCTACCTGCGCGAGAACAAGCCCGACGTCCGGATCGTCGCCGCCGAGCCGCGCTACGACGACCTCGTCTACGGCCTGCGCAACCTCGACGAGGGCTTCGTCCCCGAGCTCTACGACGCCTCCGTCCTCACCACCCGCTTCTCCGTCGGCTCCGCCGACGCCGTCACCCGCACCCGGGAACTCCTCCAGCAGGAGGGCATCTTCGCCGGCGTCTCCACCGGGGCCGCCCTGCACGCGGCGATCGGTGTCGCCAGGAAGGCCCAGAAGACGGGGGAGCCGGCCGACGTGGTCTTCGTCGTCGCCGACGGCGGCTGGAAGTACCTGTCGACCGGCGTCTACACGGCCGCGACGACCGAAGAGGCCATCGACGCGCTCCAGGGCCAGCTCTGGGCCTGACCCGCCACGCATCACAAGGGCCGGAGGACAACTTCTCCGGCCCTTTCAGCCTCTCCGGCGTCTGAGGAGCGGGG
>NZ_NEUB01000443.1 GCF_002910825.1 Streptomyces sp. SM1
CCCCGCCTACCCCGCCTCAGAGCGTGCCGTCCGGGCCCTCGCGCATGCCGTCGCCTACGCGCAGTGGCGGCGGGACGCGGCCGAGCCCGGCAAGGTGCCCGAGTACGAGAACATCGACGAGAGGGCCGCCGCCGCGCGCATCGACGGGCTGCTCTCGCCCGGACAGGACCTCACCCTCGGCAGCGAGGAGACCCGCGGCCTGCTGGGCACGTACGGCATCGAGGTGCACCGCGCCCTGCCCGCCCCCACCCCCGACGACGCCGCCGAAGCCGCGCGCACCCTCGGCTACCCGGTGGTCCTCAAGGCGACCGCCCCGCACCTCAGGCACCGGGCCGACCTGGGCGGCGTCCGCCTGGACCTGGCGGACGAGGAGCAACTGCGCCGGGCGTACTCCGAGTTGTCGGAGCTGTTCGGCGCACCGGCGGAGCTGCGTCCGGTGGTTCAGCGCATGGCGCCGCGCGGTGTGGACACCATCGTCCGCGCGGTCATCGACCCCGCCGCCGGCGCGGTGCTGTCCTTCGGGATCGCCGGGGCCTCCTCGCAACTGCTCGGGGACATGGCGCACCGGCTGATCCCGGTCACCGACCGGGACGCGACCTCGCTGGTGCGATCGATCCGGACCGCCCCGCTCCTCTTCGGCTGGCGAGGTTCCGCGCCCGTCGACACCCCGGCCCTCGAGGAGCTGATGCTGAGGGTCTCGCGGCTGGTCCACGACCATCCGGAGGTCGTCGCGGTCACCCTGGAGCCGGTCGTCGTCGCCCCGCACGGCGTGAGCGTCCTCGGCGCCTCCGTACGCCTGGCCCCGCCGCCGGCCCGCGACGGCCTCGGACCCCGCACCCTCCCCGCGTACTGAGGGCGCCGGGGGAGGGGAGCGGGCGAGCGGTGCCTCGCAGTCGGTGGCCACCCTTAGGATGGGCATCATGGCCAAGACCAGTACGACGACCCAGGGGCTGCGGGCGGCGATCGAGCGCAGCGGCTACTACCCGGCCCTCGTGGCCGAGGCGGTGGAGGCCGCGGTGGGTGGCGAGCCCGTCCGGTCGTACCTGGTCCACCAGGAGACGACGTTCGACCAGAACGAGGTGCGGCGGCACGTGACCGTGCTCGTGCTCACCGGCAACCGCTTCATCGTCAGCCACACCGACGAGCAGGCCGCGGACACCACCTCCCCGACGCCGTACGCCACCACGTCCACGGAGTCGGTCAAGCTCGGCCGGATCTCCTCCATCGTGGTCAGCCGGGTGGTGGCCAACCCGGAGTCGTACAAGCCGGGCACGCTGCCGCGCGAGATCGTGCTCACCATCGGCTGGGGCGCCGTCTCCCGTAT
The DNA here is from genome assembly GCF_002910825.1 of Streptomyces sp. SM1. Lineage (GTDB taxonomy): Bacteria > Actinomycetota > Actinomycetes > Streptomycetales > Streptomycetaceae > Streptomyces > Streptomyces okerensis. The sequence goes on from NZ_NEUB01000443.1 coordinate 1,325, forward strand.
CGACCTGGAGCCGGCCGCCTGCGGCGATCCCAACTGCGAGGCCGACCACGGCTACACGGGCAGTTCGACGGCCGACGACCTGAGCCTGCGCGTCAGCGAGGCCGGCGACGGGCCGGAGACGGTGCGCCAGGCGCTCGTCTTCGCGCAGGCCCTCTCCGAGGCGACCGCGGACACCACCCGCTGATGGCGCGGTCCACCGTCCGGGACTCCCACCCGGAGTACCCGGAACCGCTCCCCGTCCGCTCCGCCCCCGTGCCCGAGTACGGCACCGGTTCACTCGCCGACCTGCTGCCCACGCTCGCCGCGGGCCTCGGCGTCCCCGGCATGACCGCCGGCATCGGCGAACTGGCCCCCGCCGACCGGAACTGCGTGTTCCTGATCGACGGCCTCGGCTGGGAGCAGCTGCGCGCCCACCCCGAGGAAGCCCCCTTCCTGACCTCGCTGCTCGGCAGCTCGCGCGGCGGCACCGGCCGCCCGATCACCGCGGGCTACCCGGCGACCACAGCGACCTCCCTCGCCTCCGTCGGTACCGGACTGCCGCCCGGCGCCCACGGCCTGCCCGGCTACACCGTGCGCAACCCGGACACCGGCGAGCTGATGAACCAGCTCCGCTGGCAGCCCTGGTCCCCGCCCGGCGCCTGGCAGCCGTACCCCACCGTCTTCGAGCTGGCCCACCGCGCGGGTGTGCACGCCGCCCAGGTGTCCTCACCGACCTTCGCGAACACCCCGCTGACCAAGGTCGCGCTCAGCGGCGGCGCCTTCCACGGACGGCTGTCCGGCGAGGACCGCATGGACACGGCCGCCGCACAGCTGGCCGGCGCCGACCGCGCGCTCGTCTACACCTACTACGCCGAGGTCGACGGCGCCGGTCACCGCTTCGGTGTCGACTCCGACACCTGGCGCGGCCAGCTCATGTACGTCGACCGGCTGGCCCAGCGCCTGGCCGAGCAACTGCCCCCGCGCAGCGCGCTCTACGTCACCGCCGACCACGGCATGATCGACGTCCCCTTCGACGAGGACCACCGCGTCGACTTCGACGAGGACTGGGAGCTGAAGGCGGGCGTCGCCCTCCTCGGCGGCGAGGGCCGCGCCCGGCACGTGTACGCGGTCCGCGGCGCGGCGAACGACGTACTGACCTGCTGGCGCGAGGTCCTCGGCGAGCAGTTCTGGGTCGCCTCGCGCGACGAGGCGATCGCCGCCGGCTGGTTCGGGCCGGCCGTCGACGAGCGGGTGTACCACCGCATCGGCGACGTGGTCGCCGCCGCGCGGGACGACGTCCTGCTGATCGCCTCCGAGCGGGAGCCGAGGGAGTCGGCGATGGCCGGCAACCACGGTTCGATGACCCCTGCCGAGCAACTGGTCCCCCTGCTCGAAGTACGCTCCTGAGACTCCGCCCGCAGTCCCCTGCCGAAAGGTTCCCGACCTCCCATGCCCGAGCTGGTGTTCTTCTGCGGAACCATGGACTGCGGGAAGTCCACTCTGGCCCTCCAGATCGAGCACAACCGCTCGGCGCGCGGCCTGATCGGCATGATCTTCACCCGTAACGACCGGGCCGGCGAGGGCAAGCTCTCCTCCCGCCTCGGCCTGGTCACGGACGCGGTGGAGGTCGGCGACGGCGCGGACCTGTACGCGCACCTCGTCGACCATCTCTCGCGGGGCCGGCGCGCCGACTACGTGATCGCGGACGAGGCGCAGTTCCTGGCGCCCGAGCAGATCGACCAGCTCGCGCGCGTCGTCGACGACCTGGAACTGGACGTCTACGCCTTCGGCATCACCACCGACTTCCGCTCCAAGCTCTTCCCCGGCTCGCAGCGCCTGGTCGAACTCGCCGACCGTGTCGAGGTGCTCCAGGTCGAGGCCCTGTGCTGGTGCGGCGCCCGCGCCACGCACAACGCCCGTACGGTCGGCGGGGTGATGGTCGTCGAGGGCGCCCAGGTGGTCGTCGGCGACGTCACCGGTTCCACGGACGAGATCGGCTACGAGGTCCTCTGCCGCCGTCACCACCGCCGCCGCATGACGGCGGCGACGTCCCGCGCGGCGGCACTGTCCCCGGACGTTCTCCCGGTGTCGACCGCCTGACCGGCGCGGTCAGCCGGTGCGGGACCCGCCGAACTCCTCGATCAGCACGGGGTACTGCTCCCCGCCGTGTCCGGCGGCGATCGAGCGGTCGGCCATCGCCTTGATCAGCTTCGGCAGCCCGGTGTCGACACCCGCCGCCTCGCTCTCCTCGACCATGTGCGCCATGGCCCGCACGTCGGTCTCCAGGGCCGACACCTCGGCCGGGAAGGAGCCGCTGTCGATCTGCCGGGCGTACCCGGGAAGCCACTCGGCCACCACGGCCGCGATCTGCCGTGCGAACGGCGCGCAGGTCTCGGCGTCGACGCCCGCCGTCCTGAGCAGGGCGGTGCCCTGGAGCCAGGCGTTCAGGACGCTCCACATCATGGTCAGACCGGCCACGTCGTACAGGGACGCCAGGCCGTGGTCCGCACCGAGGTGGGTGACGGTGCCGAGCGCGTCGAGTGCCGGCCCCGTCCCGAAGTCCGCCTGCGGCCCGCTGAGCAGGATCACCGCCTCGGGGGTGCCGATCGCCGGGGGGGATCGCCATGATGGCGCCGTCCAGGTAGTGCGCCCCGAGCCGCTCGGCCCACCGGGCGGTCTCCCTGGCCTGGGCGGAGCTGCCCGAGGTCAGGTTGATCAGTGTGGTGCCGTCGAGCCGGGCGTCGCTCGCACCGAACAGGTCGCGTACGGCCTCGTAGTCGGTGAGGCAGACAACCGTCAGCGAACCCGCCTCGAGCGCGGCACCGACGGTCGGCGCGAGCCGCGCACCGTCCGCCACCAGCCGGTCGGCCTTGGATGCCGTGCGGTTCCACACGGTCGTGGGATGACCGGCCTTCAGGAAGGCGCCGGCGAGGGCCCTGCCCATCAGGCCGAGTCCGATGACGGTCACGGGGGTGTCGGTTGTGTTCATGGCAGCATCGTCAACGTTGATACCGGTATGAAGGTCAAGCGGGGGTGCGATGCGAATCGGGGAACTCGGCAGCCGGACGGGCGTCAACGCCCATCAGCTGCGCTACTACGAGGCCCAGGGTCTGCTGGAGGCGGACCGGGGCGCGAACGGCTATCGGGAGTACGGTGAGGACGCCGTACTGCGGGTGCGGCAGATCCGTCACCTGCTGGAGGCCGGTCTGTCCTCCGAGGACATCGCGTACCTGCTGCCCTGCGCGGTGGGTGAGGCCCCGGAGCTGGTCGGATGTCCCGAGTTACTGGCCGCGATGCGGTCACGGCTCCGGCGGCTGGACGAGCAGATGGACCGGCTCGCCCGGTCTCGCGACGCCCTGACCCGCTACATCGACGCGGCCGAGCGCACGGGCGCCGAGACGTACCCGCCCTTGGAAGGCGCCGGCCCGGAGCCCGTGCCCGCCTGACCAGCCGGGTGCGGCGCCGCCACCGGAGCCTCAGCCGATGCGGGCTCCCGCGCCGCCGACCCGGATCCGCCGGTCACCCGCGCGCAGGGTCACCGTGAGCTCGCCGGGGCGGCCCAGGTCCTCGCCCTGGTGCAGGGTGAGGACGGCGTCCTCGGGGACCAGGCCGAGCTCACGGGCGTAGGCACCGAACGCGGCGGCCGCGGCGCCGGTCGCCGGGTCCTCGACGACACCGCCCACGGGGAACGGGTCACGGACGTGGAAGACGGCGGCCGACTCCCGCCACACCAACTGGACCGTGGTCAGGTCCAGTCGGTGCATGAGCGTTTCGAGGCGGGCGAAGTCGTACGCGAGGTCCGCGAGACGGGCGCGGGTCGCCGCCGCGAGCACGAGATGGCGGGCGCCGGCGAACGCGATCCGGGGCGGGAAGGCCGGGTCGAGATCGTCGGCCGGCCAGCCGAGCGAGGTCAGCGCCTCCGCGAGGTCCGCGGCGTCGATCTCCTCGATGCGCGGCTCGACACTGGTGAGGGTGGCCCGGACCGACCCGTCCTCCTCGGTCACCTCCACCGGTACCGTGCCGGCGCGCGTCGCGAAGACCAGTTCCCCGGCGCCGACGCGCTCCGCGAGCGCGACGGCCGTCGCGACGGTGGCGTGCCCGCAGAACGGCACCTCGGCCCTGGGGCTGAAGTAGCGGATGCCGTACGCCCGCCCCTCCGGGCCGTCGAGTCCCTCCGGGGGTGCGGTCAGGAACGCGGACTCCGAGTACCCGAGTTCCGCGGCGATGGCCAGCATGGCGGCGTCGTCCAGGCCGGTGGCGTCCAGTACGACGCCGGCGGGGTTCCCGCCGTCGGGGGAGCCGGAGAAGGCGGTGTAGCGCAGAACCTCGGGCCGCGGCGCGTTCGTCGTCATGCTCGCGGCAACACGGGGGCGGGGCGCGGCTATTCCGGGCCGGGGCCCCGGCCCCGCCGGGCGGCCCGTACGGGCGTCGGCGTCCTCGTCCCGGGACAGCGGTGGACGTGTGTCTCAGGTACCGAGGTGCCCTCCGTCGCCGGTGCCGAGGAGAGAGACCGCGAGCCGGCGCTCGACGGCGCTGGACAGGGACCACAGCTCGGTACGTCGCCGTCGGTCCTCCGAGCCCCGGCGGCCGGAGCGGCGGATCCCGGACACGGACAGGGCCAGGGTCGCCAGGGACACGGCGAGCCCCGCCCCGAGCAGCGCACCGGCGAGTACGGCGCCGTCCGCCAGGGCGAACGGGAGAGCGACCCCGAGGCAGAGCGTGCCGAGACCGCCGAGGACGGAGAGCATCCACCACAGGGGTGTGAGCGGGTGTTCGTCGCGCAGGTGGCCGACCAGTTGCCGGTCGGTGGGCCGCCGCCGTGGGTGCTCTCCGGCGGCGGCGAACAGTTCGGCCCGCCCGCGCAGCGCCCACGCGGCGTGCGCGCCCACCCACACCACGGGCAGCACGAACAGCGTCACCAGGACCAGACCCGCCTGGACCGGCCGCGGTACGGACACCCAGCCGGCGGCGTCGCCGGCCACGGACGCCACGGTGGCTGCCGCGAGCACGCCACCCGCCACGCCGGTGGCCACCAGGCGACGCCGGGCCCCGCGCACCCGGGCGCTGAGGGGGAACTCCGACGCGTCCCATGTCTTCTCCCGTCGACGGCCGAACGTACTGTACGCAGCCGTGAGCTTGTTCGTCCGCCCGCGGAAGCGGGGCTGGCGGCGGGCGGGAACCGTACGGTGCCCTCCCCGTCAGGCCGCCGCCGGTGCCACATGTGACCGCGCCCGCACCGCTCTCCGTCCCGCCGGGGGGCAGGGAGGCAGCGACGCCGGTCCGGCTCCGGCCCCGAGGCGAGGTGATGCCTCCGATCGACACGGCGGCCGCGTCAACACCGCTCAGTCCGCGTCGCCGTGCCTGCGCCGCCGTCCTCCGCTGAGCGGTGCTTTCGTGAAGGAGGGTGTGCCGGAGACGGCCGCAGCGGCACCGCTCCGTCCGCTCAGTCCGCGTCGCCGTGCCTGCGCCGCAGCCCCTCGGCGAGCGGAGCCTTCGCGAACGCGCCCGCCGCGAGACGTGACGCGACCGTCCGCCGCACGATCCGGTCGGCCAGGGCCGGCGCGTGCCGGGCCAGTGCCATCTCGGTCCTGCCCCGGCGGGTCGTCGCCACGTCGCGCGGCGCGTGCCGTGCCGTGACCGCGGAGACCACCGCGGACACCACCCCGTCGAGCGGCTCGGGCCGGGACACCCCGTCCAGCGAGAGACCGGCCTCGCGCGTGCTGTCGTGGATCGGGCTGCGCACCATGCTCGGGTACACGGTCGTCACCCCGACATGGGTGCCGACCTCCAGCCGCAGCGTGTCCGCGTACGCGGCGAGCGCCCGCTTGGAGACTCCGTAGGCAGCGGCCAGCGGCAACGGCAGCATCGCCATCCGCGAGGCGATGAACACGACACGGCCACGCGCCCGTTCGAGATGGGGCAGCACGGCGGCCGTCACCTCCCAGGCGCCGAGCAGATTGAGCCGCATCTGGGTGTGCACCTCCTCGGACGGCCGCAGCTCCGCGGGCGCGGGACCGCCCCGGCCGGCGTTGTTGACCAGCACGTCCACACCCCCGCCGAGCAGCCGCACCGCCTCCTCGACCCCCTTGGCCACCGACTCGGGGTCGGTCAGGTCGCAGCCCACGACGGGCACCGGCGCCGTCTCGTCCACCACCAGGTCAAGACCGACGACCCGGGCGCCGAGTTCGGTGAAGCGGGCGCCGAGTGCCCGGCCGAAGGTCCCCGCGGCTCCCGTCACGATGACCCGCCGCCCCGCGAGGGAGCGTCCGGAGCGCCGCCCGCCGGCCAGATCCCGCGCCACCTGGCGGAGGTAGCGGTCCACGTCGATCCTCATGTGCGGACGCCTCGCCCCCCACCGCGCCCGTGCCGCGTGCAGTTCCGCGACGACCTCGGGCAGCATCCGGTCCCGGGGCGGCCTGCGCAGCCGACCGGACAGGTACGCGGCCAGCAGCCTGCCCTGCGCCTCCACGACCGGCAGCGCCGAACCGGTCGACTGCATGAGCCCCACGAAGGAGAGCGCGGGCTCGTCGAGCGGGAACACATGCCGGTACAGCGGCAGCCGTGCCGGGTCGGGAACCAGTTCCGGGTCGAGGAAGGGGACGGTCGCCCGGTATCCGGTGCACCACAGGATGTGGTCCACCTCGTCCTCCCGCCCGTCCGAGAAACGCACCCGGCGCCCCTCGAAGCCCTCGATGCCCGCCCGTACGCCGATCTTCCCGGCGGCCACCAGCGCCGGAACCGTGTCGCTCAGCGTGGGGTGGTCCTGGAGCACGCCCTCGGGCGACGGGGGCAGCGCCGGCCCCTCCTCGCCCCGGTCGGCCAGCCGCAGCATCGCCTGGGACACCTGCTGGCGCAGCCGCCACGGCAGTACGGCCGCGAGTGCGCCGTTCCACTGGTCGGTGGGGCGGCCCAGCAGCCGCCTGGGCAGCACCCACACACCGCGGCGGGCGGATATCAGCACCTCGTCCGCCTGCCCGGCCAGCTCCGTCGCGATGTCCATCGCGGAGTTGCCGGTGCCCACGACGAGCACCCTCCGGCCGGCGAACCCGGTCGGTGCGCGGTAGGTGTGCGCGTGCGAGGAGGTGCCCTCGAACGTGCCGGGGTACGGCGGTTCGGGCAGCCGCGGCGTGTGGTTGTGCCCGTTCGCCACCACCAGGTGCGCGACTGACTCCTCGTACGTGCCGTCGGGGCCGTCGAGTTCGAGCTGCCAGCCGTCCTCGGTGCGCCGCGCGGCGACGAGTTCCGTGCGCAGGCGGTAGTGCGACGGGACGCCGAAGCGCTCCGCGTATCCCCGGACATACGACAGGAGCTGGCCGCGCGAGGGGTAGTCGGGCCACTCCGAGGGCATCGGGTGGTCGCTGAACTCGGTGCGCGGCTTCGAGGTGTTGAGCCGCAGTCCCTCGTACGCGGCGGTGTCGTCGGAGAGCCGCCACAGCCCGCCCAGCTCCCCGGCGCGTTCCAGCCCGATCACCTCGACGCCCGCCCCGAGCAGCGCCTTGACCGCCGCGATGCCCGCGATCCCGCCCCCGACGACGGCCACCCGCCCCGGCATCGCCGTGTCCCGCCCTGTGCCCATGGCTTCCGCGCCCTTCCTCGAGCTAATCAAACGTGCGATGGATTATTACGTCACTCCCGGCGGAGGCACCAGCCCCCGACTCCGTCCCGGCCGGCGGCGGGCCGTAGAGCGCGTCCAGGAAACGGCGCACCCAGAGGCGGAACTCGTACCGTTCACGCTCCCGCTCGGCGGGGGAGGCGGCCGCCAGCGCGGTGACATGGCCGTGCGCCGCCCACACGAGGCTGCGCACCGTGACGTGCGGGGTCGTCTCCCGCACCGTCCCCGCGTGGGCGGCCTCCAGCAGGACCCGCTCGACCTCGCCGTACAGCGGCAGCGCGTAGGCCCGGTCGAGGCTCGTGCCGCGCGTCGGGTCGAGCCATCGGCGCAGCCACAGGAACGTGGTGTGCGGGTGCTCCTCCAGGAACTCCACGAAGCCGTCCGCGAGGG
>NZ_NEUB01000444.1 GCF_002910825.1 Streptomyces sp. SM1
GGCACCACGCCCGCCGGTGTGACGGACGTCCCGGGGGACGGCACGTCGGCGGTGCCGGCACGGGAAGCGTGAGACATGGGCTGCACCTCAGATGCGGAGACGGACACGCCCGGGAGACCGACGACCCACGGCCGCTCCCGGCGTGCGTTCGGCGGGGTGGGGCAAACCGGAGTATCCCGGGACGGGCCGGTGAAACGCGGCGGAGCGTGTTTCACCGGCGCGGCGCGGGGAGACACGGCACGACGTGCACTCACCGTCCTCGGCGCCCCGCCGGAACGCATCCGCGGACGGCGGGCCGCGACTGCTGATCGTCAGCGCGAGCATGGGCGCCGGCCATGACACCGTGACCGGCGAACTGGCCCGCCGCGCCCGGGAGCAGGGCCACGAAGTCGTGGTCGTCGACCTCCTGCGGCTCCTTCCGCACGGCCTGGGCACGGGTCTGCGCCTCTTCTACCGGTCCTCGGTACGGCACTTCCCCTGGGTGTACGCGGCCCTCTACGCCGCCCTGCTGCGTCCCGGGCCGCGGCACCGCCCGAGCGGTCTGCCGCTGGCCCGGCTGGCGGGCCGCCGTCTGACGGAGCTGACGGAGCGCACGGACGCCGACGTCGTCGTCCCCGTCTTCCACCTCGCGGCCCAGCTGACCGGCCACCTCAGAGCCCGGGGGCGGCTGGGGCCGCCGAGCGCCGTCTTCATGACCGACTTCGCCGTCCACCGGCAGTGGCTCCACTCCGGCAACGACCTGTACCTCTGCCTCACCGACGACGCCGCGCGGGACGTGGGCCGGAGCGTCCCGGTGCCCGTCGAGACGACCGGGCCGGTCGTGGCCCCCGGCTTCTTCGCACCGGCGCCCGGAGCCGGGCCGTGGCGGCGGCGCTTCGAGCGGTACGCTCCCGCACGCACGCCCGTCGTGCTGTCCGCCGGCGCCTGGGGCGCGGCCTCCGAGCTGGACCGGACCGCCCGGCTGCTCACCGGCGCCGGATTCCTCCCGGTCGTGCTGTGTGGCAGCAACGAACGGCTCCGGGCCCGCCTGGCCGGGCTGCCGGGCACGTTCGTACCGGACTGGGTCACCGACATGCCCGGCCTGCTGCGGGCGTCCCGGGTCCTGATCGACAACGCCGCCGGGCAGACCGCCGTACAGGCACTGGCCTGCGGGACGCCCGTGGTGGGCTACCGTCCGCTGCCCGGCCACGGTGCGGAGGGTGTCCGCAGGATGGCGGCCCTCGGCGTCTCCGAGACCGCCACGGACGCCGACGCCCTGCTGGGCGCGCTGCGGCGGCTGTCGGTGGACGGCCCGTACCGGGACCAGCGGATCGCCCGCGGACGGCGGCTCTTCCGCGGTGACGTGCTGGACCGTGTGTCCGCACTCGCCGGCGCGCCCTCCGTGTGACCGGCCGGACCCGCCGGAACCTCCGGAGGGGGACCGGCGCCTGCGCGTCGGTCACCGGTCGTCGCCCGCCGGCCGTGGCCCGCTCCGCGGGGGCAGGTCCTCGGTGAACCGGTGCCCGTGCTGGTCCAGGAGCCAGCGGCCGAACATGGCGCCGCCGAAGATGACGAACCCCACCCCGATGAGCCACGACTCCACGATCAGGACGACGCCGACGGTGCCGTAACTGATCGCGTTCTCGACGATCAGCGGCGTGAAGACGAAGTAGGAGAAGCCGCGCAGGCCGATCAGACCCGTCATGGTGGCGACCGCGCCCGGCAGCAGATGCCACCAGCGGACCTGGCCGCCCAGCAGGAAACGCTGCCCCCACCAGAAGAAGAGCACACCGGTCACCAGCGAGACGGTGATCCGCTCCGGCCCGTGCATGGCGTCCCGGGTCAGCACTTCCTGGTAGAGATAGGCGGTCAGGAAGCACAGCCAGGTCGCCTGACGCCAGATCCGGTGCCAGGGCCCCGGTGGCACGCCCCAGGTCCGCTCGTAGCCGTTCTGGACGCTCCCGCCGAACGGGATGCCGAACGCGGCGAGCGCCAGCACACCCCACAGACTGGTGGTGCCGACCACCTCGCGCGGTGGGCTGATGATCTCCGCGAGGACGCGTGCGGACCGGCCGGACAGTCCCATGCCGTCCGCCAGCCAGGCCGCGAAGCCGCCCCGGCCGAGCGGGTCGGCGGCGGCGATCACGATGAGCAGGGGGGCGAGCGTGACGAGTGCCAGCGTGGCGAACCCCATGGCCCTGTGCATCAGTTCGAGGTCACGGCCGTGCCGGATCAGGGACTGGGCGCCCAGCCAGTGCCATCCGCGCCGGAGCGTGCGCAGGTGACGCCTCACGGTGCGCTCCTTCGTCGGCTCGCGTGCCCCCGTCCGTGCCACCCGGCGGCGGACGGGACGGACCTGGGCGGGGAAGGGGTTCTCACCTCGTGCGCGCGGCAGCGGGAGGCGGCCGCACGGTCCGGGAGACGTGCCCGCCGCCCCGGACGACGGCCGGTTCCGCCCGTGTCCGCGGCGCGGCACCGGAGAACGCCCGCGGACCGGCGGGTACGGACGTCCGGCGCCACCGGGCGACCGGCCCCGGGTCCCCGTGCCGGTGGTGGCGGACGACGGAGGACGGCTCGGGGACGGCGGGTCCGCGGGTCCGGGTCACGTCGGCTGGTGCGGTGGACATGGGCCTCTGGGGGTGTCGGGCGTGCGGGAGACGATCGTCGGTCATGGACGGCCGGCTCACCGGGATGGGCCGTGGTGCCCACGTCAGTCTCGGACTTCACCCTTCGGCCGGGCGCCGAAACGCGGCCTGAGCCGCGTGCGGGAACGCTGTCCGTCCGGCGGGTGACGCGGCGTACCGGCCGGTTGCGCTCCCGGGCCGGTACGTGCCCGCCCGCGCCCCGGCCGCCGCAGCGCCCGTCCCCCGGGGGCCGGCGGGTCACCCGTCCGGGCTGATGAGGAGCAGGGCGATGTCGTCCCCGGGGCTGGGGGCGTGACGGATGAGGGTGTCGGCCATGGCGTCGAGGTCGGCCGGGTCCGCTTGTTCGATCAGCCCGGCGAGGGCGGCGGTGGCGTTGTCGATGTCCACCCCGGGGGCTTCGACGAGTCCGTCGGTGTACAGGACCAGCACGCAGCCGGGTGGCAGGGGGACGTCCCGGGTCGGATAGCGGGAGTCCGGCTCGATGCCGAGCAGAAGGCCCGGGGGGACCCGGAGGAGTTCGGTGCGCCCGTCGGCGTGACGCAGCAGTGGCGGCGGATGACCGGCCGTGGCTATGCAGGCGCGCTGGTTGGCGAGGTCCAGATGGACGTAGACACAGCTGGTGAACAGACCCGGTTCGAGGTCGTTGAGCAGGCGGTTGGTGCCCGCCAGGACCTGGTCGGGGGGCGAACCCGCGGTGGCGTGGGCGTGGACGGCGGTGCGGACCTGCCCCATGAGCGCCGCGGCGTCCACGTTGTGGCCCTGGACATCGCCGATGGCGGCACCGGCGGTGTGCTCGTCGAGTCGGATCAGGTCGTAGAAGTCGCCGCCGATCCCCAGACCCCGGGCCGCCGGAAGGTAGCGTGCGGCGACCTTCAGCCCGGAGACCCGTGGAAGGGCGTGCGGCAGCAGGGCGGACTGCAGGCGGTGGGCGAGGTTGTGCTTGGCGTCGTAGAGGCGGGCGCGGTCCAGGGCCTGGCCGACCAGCCCCGCCATGGAGGTGAGGACGGCGCGTTCACCGGGCGGGAAGGCATGGGGCCTGCGGTAGGCGAGGAGCAGTGAGCCCTGGGGGCGGCCGGAGGCGATCAGCGGCAGGACGGCCCATGCGGCCATGTCGTCCTCGTGCACGGCGGAGGGGTAGTCGTGCTGGAGGTCGGCGAACGTCGTGAAGAAGTCCGGGATGCCGGTGGCCTGAACCCTGGCGGCGGGGATGTCCGCACTCAGGCGGACGGCGTCGAAGCGCTGCATGAGGTCGGGGCTGTAGCCGCGGTGACCGAGGACCTTCAGGCGGCCGTCCTCGGCCGTCATGAGGACCAGGCCCTGGGCGCCGAGAGCGGGCAGGAGCTGGTCGGCGGTCCGGTCGGCCACGTCCTGGACGCCGACGGCCTCGGTCAGGGTCGCGGCCAGTTGCATCAGGTGGTAGAGCAGCGTGGCGCGGCTCGGTCCGGCGGCCGGCCCGGACGGTGCGGCCGCAGCGGCGTCGGACGGGTCTGCGGCGCTGATGCGGACACTCATCCCGGAGGGGTCCGGGTACAGCTCGAAGGCCAGCCACGTCCCCGGCGGCCGCAGGACGGTGAAGGTCTGCGGCTCACGGCTGACCAGCGCGGCCCGGTAGCGGTCCTCGACCTGGGGAACGTCCATCCACGGCAACGCCTCCCAGGGCAGGGCGCCCACCAGGTGGTCCGGGCCGGCGCCGAGGAGTTCGGCGGCGCCGGGGGTGACGAACTCGAGGCGGCCGTGCGTGTCGAGCGCGCAGGACCCCCCGGGCAGACGGTCGATGAAGGCCGTGGCCGTGGCCGCGGCCGCCTCGCCGGGTGGGACGGTGCGCCCGCTCGGCAGGGGCAGGGTCAGCGGCCGGCCTCCGGGCAGCAGCGGGTCGCCGCGGTCCGCACGCTGCTTGAGAAGGCTGCCGAGGCGGGCGCAGCCCGCCTCGATCGCCTGGCGTTCGGCGGGGCTCAGCTGCGGTGAACGGGTTCCGGACCACAGCAGCACCAGCCCGCCCAGGGTCTCGTCCTCCGAAGTGAGCGTGGCGGCCGCCATCGCGAAGTCGTACGGCAGCACGAGAGCCGGCCGGGGGTAACGGCGCGCGATCTCCTCCTGGCCGCCGAGCCACACCAGGCGCCGCTCACGCACGGCGTCCGCCACCGGCACCGGGTCGGACAGCGCGACCCGCCGCCAGGGGGCCGCGAGCTCCTGCGGAAGACCTGCCACCACGACCAGCCACAACACGCTGTCGCCCGGCGGCAGCACGTACAGCAGTCCGCCGTACGCGCCGCTCTCCCGCACCACGGCGGCCATCGCGGTTTCCATCAGCCGCCCGCCCGGACCCTCAGCGGCACGGCGACCGGCTCCGGCCCGCTCCGCCCGGCCGCGTCGGGCGCGGGCCGCCGGAACACGGGCACCGCCGCTCCCGGCGGGACTGCGTCGCACCAGTCACACCGAAAATCGCGCATATGCGGACACTATGCCCAACGTGCCGCGAAGGCATCCAGGCGGCGGAGAGGCCGCACGCGGAGCGATACGGAGGAGCGCCGTCGAGGAGCGCCGCCATCCGTGGAAGCGCCGCCACTCGTGGAAGCGGCGACACTCCACGGAGGGGGGCCAGGGCTGTCCGGGCCCCCCTCCTTCGTGCGCGGATCACTGGAGCTGTGTGCAGGGAGGCGCTGCCGCACCGAAGGGCTTCACCGGTTCAGCCCTTCGTCCGTGACGGATCCGGTCAGGCCTGGCTCCAGCGCTGGTTGCTTCCGTTCGAGCAGGAGTAGAGCTGGATCAGGGTGCCGTTGCCGGTGCCGCCTCCGACGGCGTCGAGGCAGAGGCCGGACTGGACGCCGACGATGGATCCGTCGGAGTTGAGGCGCCACTTCTGGTTGTCGCCGCCCCAGCAGCTGTAGATCTGGACCTTGGAGCCGTTGCCGCTGCCGGCGGCGTCCAGGCACTTGTCGCCGTAGACCCTGAACTCACCGGCGTCCGTGTACTCCCACTGCTGGTTGGTGCCGCCGTGACAGTCCCACAGCTGGAGCTGGGTGCCGTCGGTGGTGCTGGCGCTGGGCACGTCCAGGCAGCGGCCGGAACCGACGCCCCTGAGCGAGGTGCCGTCCCCGGGGGGCTCCGTGGAGTCGCCGCCGTTGAGCGCGTCGAGGACGGCGTTGTAGGCGGCCTTCTTGCTGCCGTCGTTGTTGAACAGCAGCGGCGTGTGCTCCGATCGCCAGGAGTCGCTGTCGCGCACGCCCCAGACGGTGACGCCGAGGCAGCGCTCGACGGCCAGGCAGTCGTTGACCACGTTGGCGTAGGTCGTGGGCGAGGCGCCCTGGATGTCGAGTTCGGTGACGGCCACGTCGACGCCGAGGGCGGCGAAGTTCTGCAGGGTGGTGCGGAAGTTGCTGTTGTAGGGGCTGCCGCTGTGGAAGTGCGACTGGAAGCCGACGCAGTCGATCGGCACACCACGCTGCTTGAAGTCCCGGACCATGGAGTACATGGCCTGGGTCTTGGCCCACGTCCAGTTCTCGACGTTGTAGTCGTTGTAGCAGAGCTTGGCGGACGGGTCGGCGGCGCGCGCGGTGCGGAAGGCGAGCTCGATCCAGTCGTTGCCGCTGCGCTGCAGGTTGGAATCGCGCCGGGCTCCCGAACTGCCGTCGGCGAAGGCCTCGTTCACGACGTCCCACTGAGCGATCTTGCCCTTGTAGTGGGTCATCACGCCGTTGATGTGGCCGACCATCGCCTGGCGCAGATCGTTGCCGCTGAGACTCTGCATCCAGCCGGGCTGCTGGGAGTGCCAGGCCAGCGTGTGGCCGCGCACCTCCTTGCCGTTCTGCACCGCCCAGTTGTAGACGCGGTCGGCGGCGGTGAAGTTGAACTGGCCCCGCTGCGGCTCGGTGGCGTCGATCTTCATCTCGTTCTCGGCCGTCACCGAGTTGAACTCACGGTTCGCGATCGTCGCGTACGTCGAGTCGCCCAGCCTGCCCGAGGCGACGGCGACGCCGAAGTAGCGGCCGCTCTGCGCCGCCGCGGCGCCGAGCGTGCTTTCGGCGGCGTGTGCGGGCGGGGGTGCGACCAGCACGGTGGCCGCACCGAGAGCGCCGATGACCAGTGCCGGCAGCAGGTCGCGGATCTTCCGGCGGATGTCGGGTCGGGGAAGGGCGTACGAGCCCATGAATGTGCCAGGAGCAGGTCCCTGGCCTTGACCGCTTCCGGCGATCCGGGACGGATGCCGTCGAGCGTGCCCCCCACCACCTGACCGACGCGGGCCCGCACCCGCGCGGCCTGCGCCGGATCGCCCCCGTGCGTTCTTCGATGACGCGTTCCAGCAGACTCCGGGCGAAGGTGACGCCCGCGGCCTTGAGCACCTGCAGGTCGACGGGGGCCAGCAGATGCGGGGCGTCACGGCGGCCGGCCGGCGCCGCGAGCAGTTCGTCCAGGCGCCAGACGTGTCCGCCGTCGGCCTCGCGGACGACCGCCGCCGCGTCGTCGCGTTCCATGAGGTCGGAGACGGTGGGTGCGACGGCCGTCAGGTCGACGACGTGCTCGCCGCGGACCGCGGCCACACACGGTCCGTTCCAGTGCGGGTCGTGGACGCGCGCGACGAGGACGGCCCGGCCGGCGTCCTCCGGCAGGACGGAGCCGGCGGTGAGGACCGGACGGGGGAGCGCTGCTGCCGGTTCCACGATCGATGCTCTCCTGGATTCGAGGGGATGCGGTCGCCTGGGTGCGGACTCAGTGGGAGTCGCGGGGGACCTCGTGGCCACGGCTTCCGCGCAGGAAGCCGAAGTCGGCGCCCCGGTCGGCCTGTTCCACGTTCTGGGTGTAGAGCCAGGTGTACCCGCCGGTGTGCCGCTCGGCGGGTGCCCGCCAGGCGTCCCGGCGCCGGGTGAGCTCGGCGTCGTCCACGTCCAGGCGCAGGCTGCGGTTCGGGACGTCGAGGACCACGGGATCCCCGTCGCGTACCAGGGCGAGGGGCCCGCCGACGGCGGCCTCGGGCGCCACGTGCAGGACCACCGTCCCGTACCCGGTGCCGCTCATCCGGCCGTCGCAGACGCGCACCATGTCCGTGACGCCGGCCTTCAGCAGCTTGGCGGGCAGCGGGACGTTGGAGACCTCGGGCATGCCGGGGTAACCCCTGGGGCCGGCGTTGCGGACGACGATGACGGTGTTCTCGTCGATGTCGAGGTCCGGGTCGTCGGCCACCTCGTGATAGGCCTCGGGGGAGTCGAAGACGCGCGCGGGGCCGCGGTGGGTGAGCAGGTGCGGTGACGCGGCGGACTGCTTGATCACGGCGCCGTCGGGGCACAGGTTGCCGCGGAGGACGGCGATGCCGGTGCCGGCCGGCTGGAAGGGGGCGTCGAGGCCGGTGATGACGTCGGAGCCGATGCGTTCGGTGTTCTCGGTGTTCTCGGCGACGGTGCGTCCGGTGACCGTGATCTGTTCGCCGTGCAGCAGCTTCCCGCCGAGCAGTTCGGCCAGGACGGCGGGCAGGCCGCCCGCGGAGCAGAAGTCCTCCATGAGGTACGTGCCGCTGGTTGACCAGGGTCGGTACCGCCCGGACCAGGTCGTCGAAGTCCTGGAGGTCCAGCTCGACGCCGACGCGTCCGGCGATGGCGGTGAGATGGATGAGCGCGTTCGTGGAGCCGCCGATGGCCGCGTTGACGCGGACGGCGTTCTCGAACGCCCTCCGGGTCAGGATCCGCGACGGGCGCAGTTCCTCCTCCACCATCCGTACGACGCGCTGCCCCGCCGCCTGCGCGATCTCCATCCGGCGGGAGTCGACCGCGGGCCAGGCAGCCGAGCCCGGCAGCTGCATGCCGAGCGCCTCGGCCATGCAGGCCATCGTCGAGGCCGTCCCCATCGTCATGCAGTGCCCGTTGGAACGGGCCATGCGCCCTTCCGCGAAGAAGCACTCCTCCTCGGTCATCCGGCCGGTCTTCAGGTCCTCCTCGAACTTCCGCACGTGGGTGCCGGATCCGACGTCCTGGCCCCGGTACTTGCCGTTGAGCATCGGCCCGCCGGTGACCATGACGGCGGGCAGGCCGACGCTGGCGGCGCCCATGAGCATGGCGGGCGTCGTCTTGTCGCAGCCGGACAGCAGCACGACACCGTCGAGCGGATTGGCCCGGATCAGCTCCTCGACCTCCATGGCCATGAGGTTGCGGTACAGCATGGCGGTGGGGCGCATCAGGGTCTCGCCGGTGGCCATGGTGGGGAACTGGAGCCGCAGGCCGCCCGCCTGCCACACGCCGCGCTTGACGGCTTCGGCGACGTGCGTCAGATGGGCGTTGCACGGGGCGAGTTCGGAGGCACTGGTCGCGATCCCGATGACGGGGCGTCCGTCGAACACCTCGTGCCCGAGTCCCTGGTTGCGCATCCAGGAGCGGTACGGCATCCCGCTGCGGCCCTGCGCGCCGAACCACGCCTGGCTGCGGCGACTCGTCTTGTGACCGTCGGTCATGTAAGCACTCCCGTAGGCTCCGGCGTCGTCCGCCCGGCGATGGGGCATTGGCGGGCGAGGGCACGCGGGCCGTACCCTGTCAGGCAGTCATTAAATGATTCGATGAATGGCGTCCAGGGGGCGAGCAGAGATCGTGGTGCACTTTCCGACCATGCACCAGCGCGTGGTCGACGAGCTCGGGCGGCGCATCGCCGGTGGCGCGTGGGAACCGGGGGACCCGCTGCCGGTCGAGGACGCGCTCGCGGCCGAGATCGGCGTCAGCCGAGGGGTGTTGCGGGAGGCGGTCAAGTCACTGGTGGCCAAGGGGATGCTGCACGTACGCCCGCGCACCGGCACGCGCGTCCTGCCCCCGGAGCACTGGAACCACCTGGACCGTGACGTGCTGCGCTGGAAACAGGCCGGGGACGCCACGGCACTGCTGCGCGACACGACCGAACTGCGCCGGATCGTCGAGCCCGAGGCGGCCCGGCTCGCCGCCGACCGGGCCGGCCCCGACGACGTACGAGCCCTGTACGACTCCCTGGCGGCCATGGAGGCAGCGGCGGCGGAACCCGGCCGCGGCGGCTACGTCGAGGCCGACATCGCCTTCCACCGGGCCCTGCTCGACGCCAGCGGCAACCGTCTCCTCGGCTCACTGGGCCGCGCCGTCGACATCGCGCTGGAACACAGCTTCCTCGTCAGCACCCAGACCCCCGGCGCGGTGGAAGCCTCGCTGCCGGGGCACCGCGCCATCGTGCGGGCCGTCGAGGCCCGCGATCCCGCCGCCGCGGCGGCCGCCGTGCTGGCCCTCATCGAAGCCGCCGAACAGGAGATCGCCCAGTCACCCGATGTGCCGGGCCGTGCCGTATGACCTGTCACGGCTGCGACCCTGCCACGCACCGCCGCGCCGACCGGAGACCGCGGCAGGTGAACCTGGTGCGACAGCGCCGGTCAACTCCGTTACCGGGTCAACGAGGAACGGAGTCCGTGCCACCGGCAGGGGGAGAACCTGCCCGTCGGTTGGCCGGGCCACAAGCGTCGCCGTCCACCTGTGAAGAACTGCGCCCGGCTCCGCACGGCAGGGCCTTGCCCGGCCCTCGTGGAGGAGGTGAAGGGTTCTGGAGTCAAGGACGAGTGCGCGAGTGGCTCATGAAGGTGGCCGTCCGGTCGCGGTACGACGCCGGCGGCCAGCCAGGGGTCCGGGTATCCGGGGCAGGGGCATACTCCGTCCGTCTGGCTGCGGTGGACGGGCGCCCGGAGCCACCGGGGCCCTGGATCGCGGGCACGTCAGAGCCAACGACCCCGTGGAGCGGCGGGACGGACGAGGCGGCCGCAGCCGAACGGGCGAGCTCAGGGCCGCCGGTGCCCGCCGGTGCGACGACTCCTGCCGGGGCAGCGCCGTGACCTCAGTGGCCGGCCGCGGGACCGGCCCGGCTGCGGTGGCCGGCGGGCACCGCGCCCGGCTGGGTGATCAGCGGTGGCGGGGGCGATCACGCGCTCATAGCTTCGGCTCATGAACAGACGTCACATCGCGTATCTGGCGTGTACCACCGCCGTGGTGGCCGCGGGGCTGGGTGCCGCCCCGTCGACCCATCAGCCGACCGTGCACCGTGTACAGCCCGGACAGTCGATCCAGAAGGCCGTCGACGCCGCCGAACCGGGGGACACCGTCCTCCTCGGGCCCGGTACCTACCGGCAGAGCGTCGACATCACCGAGTCGGACATCACCCTGCGGGGCCACGGTGCCACCCGCACCGTGCTGGTGCCCGCCAAGACCCCCGGCAAGAGCGCCTGCGCCAAGGCCGGCAACGGCATCTGCGTCGCCGGCACCGACAAGAATCCCCTCGAGGACGTCACCGTGCGCTCGCTGACGGTGCGCGGCTTCGCCAAGAACGGGGTGTGGGCCACCGGGACGGAGGACCTGAGGGTCCGGCAGGTGACCGCGGAGAAGAACGGCCAGTGGGGCATCGCCGAGGAACGCTCCGTCAGCAGCGTGCTCAGCCACAACCTCGCCCGCAAGAACGGCGACGCCGGACTCTTCGTCGCCAACACCGTCGACACCGAGGAGGGCGCCCGGGACGCCGGGGAGACGCGGATCCGGCACAACAGGACGGAAGGCAACCGGGTCGGCATCACCGTACGGCGGCTGCGGAACCTGAGCGTCTCCCACAACGAGGCCACCGGGAACTGCGCCGCCGTGTTCGTGGTCGGCGACGAGTCCAAGCCGCGCGCCGGCCATCTCAACGTGACGTGGAACCACATCCACGCCAACAACAAGTACTGCGCGAAGACGCCGCGGCTGCCCTTCCTGCAGGGCTCGGGCATCGTCCTCACCGGTGTCGAGCACACCCGGGTCGCCTTCAACCGGATCGAGGACAACAAGGGCACCTCCCCGCTGTCCGGAGGCATCGTGCTGTTCAAGAGCCTCGTCGGCACGCCCAGCGAGCGCAACGAGATCCGCGACAACCTGGTGACCGGCAACAGCCCGGCCGACCTGGCCAACCGGGACACCGCCAAGACCAACACCTTCAGCCGCAACACCTGCACGCTCTCCGAACCCGCCGGAATGTGCTGACCGGCTCCACCCCCCCAACCGACTGCACAACAGCAGAAGCGAGGCAACGGATGACCACCGTTGATCCGGCTCCCCCGCCGCCCATGCGGCTGAGGGAGCTCGTATTCGGGGCGGCCTGCGCCGCCGCCGTACGCGCGGCCGTCCGGCTGGGCGTGCCGGACGCCCTGGACGACAGCCCGATGACCGTCGACGACCTGGCGACGGCGGTGAAGACCCAGCCGCACACCCTGCGGCGGCTGCTGCGCGCGCTGTCCTGCCAGGGCGTCTTCGCCGAGAACCCCGACGGCACCTTCGCGCACACCGAGATGTCCCGGCTGCTGCGCGAGGACGACCCGCACAGCCTGCGCTACATCGCCCTGTGGTGCACCGAACCGTGGACCTGGAACGTCTGGCCGCTGCTCGACGACGCGGTGCGTTCCGGCGGCAACGTCTTCGAAGACGTGTACGACCGGGAGTTCTTCACGTATCTCAACGACTCGGCCCCCGAGTCCGCGCATGTGTTCAACCGTGCGATGACGACGTCCAGCGAGCAGTCCGCCCGTGACGTGGCCCGTCTGCTCGACCTGGACGGCGCCTCCTCGGTCGTGGACATCGGGGGCGGCCAGGGGCACGTCCTGGCGAGCCTCCTGGAGAAGCACTCCCACCTCCACGGCACGCTGCTCGACCTGCCGGGCGTCGTCGAGAACGCCGACCCGCGGCTGCGCGCGGGCGGTGCCCTCGCCGGCCGGGTCGACGTCGTGGCCGGTGACTGCCGCGAGAAGGTCCCCGTCCGGGCGGACGTGTACATCATCAAGAACGTCCTGGAGTGGGACGACGACAGCACCCGGCGGGCGCTGGCCAACGTCCGCGAGGCGGCCGGGCCCGGAGCCCGCGTCGTGGTCATCGAGAACCTCGTCGACGACACTCCGTCTATGCGGTTCACCACCGCCATGGACCTGCTGCTGCTCCTCAACGTCGGTGGCGCCAAGCACACCCGGCAGAGCATGGTCGACCGGCTGACCGACGCGGGCCTCGTCATCGGCGACATCCGCCCCGTCAACGCCTATCTCCACGCCTTCGAGTGCACCGTGCCCGGCTGACCGCACGGCGCGCGGGAAGTCCCGAGGCGCGAGAACCCCGAGGCCGCCGGCCCCGCGACTGACGCGGAACCGGCGGCCCCGGGGTTTCCCGGCGGTCTCGGCTCAGGATCCGGCGCCGCGCTCCCAGCGGTAGAAGCACTGCGCCATGGCGTCCTTCGGGCCCCGCCAGGTGGCCGGGTCGTACGGGCTGACGTACGCCTCCAGCCGCTCGCTGATGCCCCGGAACTCGGGGTGCGAGGCCAGCTTCGCGATGGCGGGCGCCGGGTCCTGCTCGGCCTCGATGAGGTGCAGGTACACGTCGTCCCCGAACTGGAAGAGGCTGCGCCGGCTGACCCCGACCAGGTGGGGGAGCTCACCCCGGTCGGAGGCGGCGAACACGTCGGCGATGTCCGACGCCGAACCGGGTTTCATCCGGGCGACGATGAGGGCGTGGTGCATGGGGGTGTCCTTCCGTGTCCTGCCGTGTCCTGCCGTGTCCTGCTGTTTCCTTCCGTGTCCTGCCTGGGCCTGCCGTCTCCCGCCGTGACCTGTCCCGGACCGGCGCTCAGCGCGAGGACGCGACGGACGCGCTCTCGCTGTCCCGGGCGACCTGCTCGATCCGGTCCCGGATCAGGGCCATCTGCGTACGGGAGTTGCGGTTGATGTTGTCCGTCATCCAGTCGTCGTCGACCGGGGCGTCGGGCTTCATCGCGAAGTCCTGCGTCCAGCGCATCTGGACCCCGCCCGGCAGCTCCGCGTACTCCCACAGGATGTCCATGTGGGCGAACGGCCCCGTCTCGACCCGGCGGGCGCGCACGGTCCGCTTCTCGCGGTCCGGGGTGCGTTCCGACACCCAGCTCCAGACCTTGCCGTTCTCGTCCGGGTGCATGGTCAGCCGGAACGTCGTCGTGCCGTCCTCCACGGAGAGGACGTCCACCGACGCGTACTCGCTGAACAGCCGCGGCCAGTTCTCCAGGTCGTTGGTCATCTCCCACACCAGGTCGAGGGGAGCGTCGATGGTGATGCTGTTCTCGGTGTGTCCGGCCACTTTCAGGCTCCAGCCGTGAGGGTGCTGTTGATGAGGTTCAGGAACTCCCGGGGCGTCCTGCAGCGTTCGGAGTCGGGGGGCAGCGACTGCCCGTACCGGTTCTCCAGTTCGCCGACGATGCCGAGCAGACCGAGCGAGTCCAGACCGAAGGAGTCGAACGGGGACTCCGCGGCCTCCTTGAGTTCCCGGGGGGTGACGGTGATGCCGGCCGCCTGCTTCATCAGGGCGGACAGCTCGTCGAAGGTCACTTCGGTGGTGATCATGGGTGACTGCTCCTTCCCCGCCCGGACCTACCGGGCGGAATCGTCCCCGCGGCGCACGACCAGCGCCGCGTTGGAGCCCATCAGTCCCCGGCTGAGGACGAGGGCGGTGCGCAGCTCGGCGGGGCGAGCGTGCGACATCACCAGGTCGAGGTCGTGGCAGATGTCGAACACGTTGGGCGTGGGCGGCACCTGGCCGTGATCCATCGCGAGCACCGCGGCCACCGTGTCCAGCACGGGCGCCGCGCAGTAGGCACGGCCGATACCGGTCTTGGGCGCCGTGACCGGTACCCGCCTGCCGTGCGCCCCGAGGGCGTCGGCGATCGCCAGCGCCTCCGCGCGGTCCGCCTCGGGCACGCCCATGGCGTCGGCGAAGACGACGTCGATCTCCTCCGGGGCACAGCCCGCCTCGTCCAGCGCGCCGGAGATCGCGCGGGCCAGGCCCTCGCGGGACTCCGCCCACCGGGAGGCCCCGGTGAACGTGGCGGCGTGGCCGGCCACGACGGCCCGTACGGGCACTCCGCGCGTCCGGGCCCGCTCCTCGTCCTCGACGACGAGCAGGGCGCCGCCCTCGGCGGGCACGAACCCGGATGCCTTCTCGGTGAACGGGCGGTAGGCGAGGGCGGGGTCGTCGACGGTGCTCAGCTCGGGGTAGCCGAGCTGGCAGACCATCGAGTACGGGGCCAGCGGCGCCTCCGCGGCCCCTACCACCATCACGTCGGTGCCGCGCCGCACGGCCCGGCTCGCGTGCGCGAGGGAGTCCAGACCGCCCGCCTCGTCACTGGCCACCACCCCGCAGGGCCCCTTGAGCCCGCCACGGATGGAGATCTGGCCGGTGCTCGCGGCGTAGAACCAGGCGATGGACTGGTACGGGCCGACGAACTTGGAGCCCTTTCCCCAGAGTTTCTGCAGCTCGCGCTGGCCGAACTCGCCGCCTCCGGACCCGGCTGCGGTGACCACGCCGACCGAGAACGGCTCCGCGATGTCACCGCCGAGCCCGGCGTCTTCGAGGGCGAGTGCGGCCGCGGCCATCGCGAAGTGGCTGAACCGGTCGGTCTGCACCAGGAACCGGTCCTCGATGAGGGCCGCCGGGTCGAACGACCGCACCTCGCCCGCCACGCGGAGCGGCAGATGGTCGCAGCCCTCGCGGCTGATCAGGTCCAGTACGCCGATGCCTTCGCGGACGGACTTCCAGTAGGCGTCGGTCCGCTGTCCGTTGGGCGCGATCACACCGATGCCGGTGACGACCGCGCGCCCGGGGCGCCGATTGCTCATCGTGTCCTCCCGCCCGGCCCGCTCAGCAGCACCGCGGACTGGAAGCCGCCGAACCCGCTGCCGACGGAGAGCACGTTGCTCAGCTTCCGCGGGCGGGCTGTGCGCGGCACGTAGTCCAGGTCGCACTCGGGGTCGGGGGTCTCGTAGTTCGCCGTCGGCGGCACGACCTGGTGCTTCAGCGCGAGGACACAGGCGGCCACCTCGATCGCGCCGATCGCGCCGAGCGAGTGCCCCACCATCGACTTGATGGAGCTCATCGGCGTCTCGTGGGCGTGCGTGCCCAGCGACTGCTTGACGGCGGCCGTCTCGTGCCGGTCGTTCTGCCGGGTGCCGGAACCGTGCGCGTTGACGTAGTCGATCAGCGTGGGGTCGATACGGGCCTGGTCGAGCGTGGTGTCGATGGCCCGGGACATCTCCAGTCCCTCACTGGTCAGACCGGTCATGTGGTAGGCGTTGCCGTAGGTGGCGTAGCCGCTGATCTCGCAGAGGATCTCCGCGCCGCGGGCCCGCGCGTGCTCGTACTCCTCGAGCACGAGCACCGCCGCGCCCTCACCCATCACGAAGCCGTCGCGCTCGGCGTCGAACGGCCGGGAGGCGTGCTCGGGGTCGTCGTTGTTGGGCGACGTCGCCTTGATGGCGTCGAAGCACGCCATCGTGATCGGTGAGATCGGCGAGTCCGACGCCCCCGCGATGCAGACGTCGGCCCGGCCCTCGGTGACGGTGTGGAACGCGTAGCCCACCGCGTCGAGGCCGGAGGTGCAGCCGGTGGAGACCGTCTGCACCGGGCCCCGGGCGCCGAACCGCTCGGCGACGACCGAGGCGAGGGTGCTCGGCGAGAACGCCAGATGCAGCTTCGGCTCCGCCTGCCGGTGGTCCACGTCCCAGCGCCGGCCGTGCTCGCTGGCCCGCACGTAGTCGCTCTCCAGCCGGGTGGTGCCGCCGACCGCGCTGCCCAGCGAGACCGCCGTGCGCCACGGGTCCAGGGCCTGGGTGTCCAGCCCGGACTCCCGCACCGCTTCGGCGGCGGCGACCACGGCGAACTGGATGTAGCGGTCCACGTGTCGGCACAGCTCCGCGTCGAGGCCGTGCTCGTAGGGCTCGAAGTCGCACTCCGCGGCTATGCGCGAACGCAGCCCCGCCGGGTCGAACAGGGAGATGGCGCGGGTCGCGGTACGGCCGGCTGCCAGAAGGTCCCAGAACGCCGTCGCTCCGATGCCGCCGGGAGCGACCACACCGATACCGGTGACGGCCACCCGCCGGGTCATTTTATGGCCTCACTGGGCTCGGCCGACCGGCCGTGCTCGGGTCCACCGACCTTCAACTGGGGCCCGGCGACCGCACTTTCGGTCTCCTCGGTGTCGACGTGACCGAGACTCGGATGCG
This sequence comes from Streptomyces sp. SM1, assembly GCF_002910825.1. Taxonomy (GTDB): domain Bacteria; phylum Actinomycetota; class Actinomycetes; order Streptomycetales; family Streptomycetaceae; genus Streptomyces; species Streptomyces okerensis. The sequence goes on from NZ_NEUB01000444.1 coordinate 16,639, forward strand.
GGGCGAGCGGACCCAGGTGGAACACCATGCGGGCCTCCCGGTCACCGACGTTGCGGAAGCGGTGCCGCATGTCGACCGGGATCATCAGCCCCTGCTCGGCACGGAGCGCGAACGGCTCACCGTCCAGGTCCACTTCGAGCGCGCCGCTGACCACGTACACGAACTCCTCGGAGTACGGGTGGTAGTGCTCGCCGATGCGCTCGCCGGGCTTGATGATCGCCAGGCCCATGAAGCCACTGGTGGAGCCCACGGTGGCCGGGGTGAGCAGGGTCCTGAGGTCACCTCCGCGCCGTCGGTTGGGTTCCGTCTCGCTCAGGTCCACGATGCGTGGATGCTGCTTGGACATGGTTGATACCTCCGGTGTGCCGGTGACGTCCGGGCGGGCAGGGCCGCGGACGCCACCGGGGTCGGCCGTCAGGAATCCGCGGAGCTGCGGTCGGTGACGGGCAGCATGTCGGCGTGCGCCAGCAGCCGGTTGAGGTTGCGCTCCGATTCCAGGTCGCCCTCGACGCCGATCGCGGCGCCGTCCAGGAGCCGCCGGAGCTCCGCCGCCCTGCCCGGGCCCTTGATGCCGAGGGCGGCGAGCGGGTCCAGGTCGAGGTCGCCGGTGACGTCGACGAGACGGACCACGATGTCGTCCCGCTGGAACACGGTGCTCGCGAACACGGCACCGTCCGGGTCGTCGGCCGCGGCCTCGTCCTGGTGGGCGAGGAACCGGGCCAGGTCCATGCCCCGGCCCTCGACGGCCGGGTAGTACAGCGCGTGCCGCCGCAGCCCGTCGGGTTCCGGCCGGCCGGCCGTCACGTGGTGGACGGCGGGGAGTGCGGCCCGGGTGAAGAACAGCCGTGCGGACTCGGGGTCGGTCAGATCCCGGGCCTGTTCCAGGTAGGGGTTGATGGCCTCCTCGACCGCCCGCACCTCCGGCTGACGGGCCACGTGGCGCAGCGCGGCCAGCAGGTCGCCCTCCACCTCCACGGCCCGCACCACACGGTTGCCGTGCATGAACAGCGAGGTGCGGCGCAGCCGTGTGGTGTCGTCGACCTGCGCCTTGGGCGACTTGTAGGCGGCCAGGTGCTCCGCGACCTTGGACTCGGAGCCGGGCTTGACGGTGAAGGTGAGGGCGTGGCGTGCCACACCGTCGCCCACGCGGGCGGCCGGCTGGAGTCCGGCCGCCGCGGTCTCGGGGGTGGGCGGCCGGTCGGGGTGGGTCTCGCGCAGGACGCTGTAGCGCATCGACCGGGTGTCGCGGACGCAGCTGTGCATCGGCCGGACGGTCTCGACGTGCTCCTCGCTGTTCACCCACGCGAGGAACGGCGGGGCGCTCTCCCACTCGCTGGTGACGAGCCACTGCGAGGGGTTCTCGATCGACTGGCACAACTGGTCACTGATGTGACCGGGGACGGACGCGACCTGGTTGCGCATGTGCTCGTAGGCGTCGAGGAACTGCTCCTGGGCTCCTTCGTACAGGTCGAGCAGCAGGATCACCCGCAACCTGGATCCGTCGAAGGCGGACTGCGATATGCGTCCCGGCATGGTCATCCGGCGCACCTCTCCTCTTCTTCACGAGGCCTCCGCGCGGGGCCTCTTGCCGTCAAGCTCTTCTCACGGAAGGTCGGGAACGACCGCCGTGTCCGATGGGCCGGGGCCGCCTCTGTCGATGGTCGGCGCGACCTCGACAGCGCGCGAGCGACACGGGGCACCTGGGTGAACCGCGCGCCATCCGGGTGCCGCCGGGACGCGAACCGGTCCGCACCGGGCATGGAAGATGCGTCCTGTTCCTCAGCCCGTCCGGGCGACGCTGGAGGCGTTTCAATGAACCGATCGGACACGGCCGGCGAAGCGGTTCACCGCACGCCCGTCCTCATCGTCGGCGGCTCCCTCGTGGGGCTGTCCATGTCGCTGTTCCTGGGACGGCTCGGAGTGCCGCACACGCTCGTGGAGCGCCACGCGGGCACGTCGATCCATCCGCGGGGGCGGGGGAACAACGTGCGCACGATGGAGCTGTTCCGGACCGCCGGGGTGGACCGGCGCATCGCGGAGGCGGCGTCGGTGCTGGCGGACAACCACGGCATCCTGCAGACACCGGGCCTGGTCGGCGACGTCGGCGAGTGGCTGTTCCGGGAGATCGACCCCGGTGGCGGACTCGCCCGGTTCAGCCCCGCCGGGTGGTGCCTGTGCAGCCAGAACGATCTCGAACCGGTGCTGCTGCGGAGCGCGCGCGAACTCGGCGGGGATCTGCGGTTCGGCACCGAGATGATGTCGTTCGACCAGGACGCCGACGGGGTGACGGCACGGCTCAAGAGCCGGGAGACGGGCGAGCACACCACCGTCCGGGCGGACTATCTCGTCGCCGCGGACGGCCCGCGCAGCCCCGTCCGCGAGCGGCTCGGTATCGGGCAGAACGGCCCCGGCGACCTGTTCCACAACGTCAGCGTCACCTTCACCTCCCGGGACCTCGCCGCTGTCGTCGGCGACCGGAGGTTCATCGTCTGCTACCTCACCCGCGCGGACGCCGACGGAGCGCTGCTCCCGGTCGACAACCGGGAGCGGTGGGTCTTCCACGCCCCCTGGCACCCCGAACACGGTGAAACCCTGGAGGAGTTCACCGACGAGCGGTGCGCCGCCCATATCCGGCGCGCCGTCGGCGTACCGGACCTGGACGTGACGATCACCGGCCGGGCCGCCTGGCACGCCGCCGAGCGGGTCGCCGAACGGTACGCCGACGGCAGGGTGTTCCTGGCCGGCGACTCGGCCCACGAGATGTCACCCACCGGGGCGTTCGGCTCCAACACCGGTATCCAGGACTCCCACAACCTCGCCTGGAAGCTGGCCGCCGTGCTGGGCGGCTGGGCCGGACCCGCGCTGCTCGGTACCTACGACGCCGAACGCCGGCCCGTCGCGGAGGCCACCAGCGCCCGCGCCTCGTCCCGCTCGGTGGAGCACAGCCATCCCGGCTACACGCCGGCCGGCGGAGCCACCGGTGCGGCGGGCAGGAAGGGCGGCATCCTCAACGTGGCGCTGGGCTACCGCTATCCGGGCGGCGCGGTGCTGGGCGCCGACACGGCCGTACCGGTCGTCCCGGACGCGCTCGCGCTGACCGGTGAACCCGGTACCCGGGCCCCGCACCTGTGGCTGGACCGCGCAGGCACCCGCATCTCCACCCTCGACCTGTACGAGCGCTCACTGGTGCTGCTGAGCTCCTGCGACAGTCCCTGGCGGGACGCGGCCGCGGAGGTGACGGCCCGGCTCTCCGCACCGGTCGACGCCTACGGCCTCGGCGACGGCCCCGCCGCCGACCTGACGCCCGACCCCGGCACGGACTGGGCCGCGGCCCACGGAGTCACCGCGGACGGCGCGGTCCTGATCCGCCCCGACGGCTTCGTCGCCTGGCGCCACGAGATCCACTCGACCGACCCGGCGAAGACCCTCCACGAGGCCCTCGTCACCCTCTTCCCCGGCACCTGACGAGC
>NZ_NEUB01000042.1 GCF_002910825.1 Streptomyces sp. SM1
CCCCCTGCACGGACACATCAAGCCGACCCTGCCGGTCGTGGCCGAACTCGTCCGCCGGGGACACACCGTCACCTGCCACACGACCGCCGCCTTCGCGGACGAGACGGCGGCCACCGGCGCGACCGTGCGCCTCTACCCCGGGGACGGTCCACCGCTCACCGGCCCGCCGACGCCGGTCACGCTGCTGGACGGGCTCGCCCGCACCGCCGTCGCCCTGCTGCCCGCCGTGCTGTCCGACCTGCGCCGTGACCGGCCCGACCTGATCGTCCACGGGGCCGCCTGCCCGTGGGGCCCGGTCGCCGCGAGCGAACTCGGCGTACCCGCGGCATCGGTGTTCACCACCATGGCGTTCAACCGCTCCGTGTCCAGCCCCGGCCGCGCCTCACTGCGGCTGCTGGCCGCGGCGGCGGCCCGGCCCCGCAATGTCCGCGGCTATCTGCGGTCGCGCGGGCAGTTGTCCCGCCGGTACCGTACCCGGGGCCTGCCCCTGCTCGACCTGGTGAACGCCCGCCAGCCGCTCAACCTGGTGTTCACCTCCCGCGCGTTCCAGCCCGCCGCGGACACCTTCGACCGGTCGTACCGCTTCGTCGGGCCCAGTGTCGGCGCCCGTCCCCACGACCCGTCGTTCCCGGCCGGCCGACTGCGGCCCCCGGTGCTGTACGCCTCGCTGGGCACGGTGTTCGACGCGGGCCCCCGGGTACTGCGCACCTTCGCGGACGCGCTGGCACCCCTGGGCGGCACCGTGGTCGTCTCCACCGGACACACCGATCCGGCCGCCCTGGGCCCCCTGCCGCCCCACGTGATCGCCCGCCGCTTCGTCCCCCAGCCGGAAGTGCTGGACCGGGCCGTGCTGTTCGTCACGCACGGCGGGATGAACAGTGTCAACGAGGCCATGTACGCCGGCGTCCCCATGCTGGTCGTCCCGCAGGGCGCGGACCAGCCGCTGGTCGCCCGGCGGGTCGTCGAACTCGGCGCCGGTCTGTCCCTCCGCACCGAGGACGCCACCCCGGCCACGGTGAACGCCCTCGCGCGGCGCCTGCTCACCGAACCCGGCTTCCGGAACGCGTCCGCCGCCCTGCGGACCGCCCAGCGCGAGGCCGGCGGCCATGCGCGCGCCGCCGCCGAACTCGAGGAGTACCTGCACCGGACCACCCGTACGGGCCCGCAGCCCCCGGCGGATTCACCACAGGAGCGCTGAGCATGTCACCCGTTGTCGTCGTCCTGGTGGTGCTCGGCGGACTGTCCGAGGCCGCCGGGCGCATTCTGCCGCTGGTCGCCCGCCGGTCCGGTGTGTCGCGGCCCCTCGTGTCCGGCCTCCTGCTGACCGGCACCGTGGTCGAGAGCGCCGTGATCGCGCTGTGGCCGCTGACCGCGTGGACCCTCGCCCAACTGTCGCTGTCCGCACCGGTGTCCGGTGTCGCCGCCCTGACCTGGACACCCGGCCAGGCCGCCCCGATGCTCCTGGGCGCCGTCATCGCGTTCCCGCTGCTCGGGCCGCTGCTGCACCTGTTGCTCCTGGTGGGGGTCGGGGCCGGCCTGGTCGGCCCGCTCGCCGCGACGACGGGTGCGGGCTGGTGGGTGGCCGCCGGCTGCGTGGCCCTGGCGGGAGTCGGGCCGGCCGCCGTCGTGGAGGCCGTCCGCCACGTGGTCGCGCGGATCGGCGTCGCGGGAGCACGGGAGCTGACCGTATGACCTGGTTCCCGCTGCTCGCCCTGGTGCTCGGCCCGGTACTGCTCGCCGAAGCCCTGCTCGCCCGCTACGAGATGATGCTCTACATCGCCGGCTGGCGCGCCCCCACGACCCGGCTGCCCGCGGGCATGCCCTACGCCCGGGGCGCGGACCCCGACCGTCCGCCGACCGCCTACCTGGTCTATCTGGACGGCATCGGCAAACGCCGCTTCACCGACACCCGCGACGGGGGCCGGCTGGTCCAGGCGTTGATCGCCGCGGCACCGGACCTGCGCGTGCTGGGCCAGGTGCAGCCCTACTCCCCGCTGGCCGCCCCGCTCGCCACCCGGCCCGGGTGGGCGTGGATCCGGCGGCGCGCCGGCATCCTGCTGTTCCTGCACAACGTCATGCAGATCTTCGTCGCCGCGGACCGCCGCTACCGCCCCCTGTACAACCGCGCGGTGGGCGGGCAGATCGCCGGCCAGCTGCGGCGGGCCGGTTACCGGCCGCACAGCGGTGTCCCCGTGGTGCTGCTCAGCTACAGCGGCGGGGCCCAGGTCGCCACCGGCGCGGTGGAGGAACTGCACGACCAGTTGGCGGCCCCGCTCCTGCTGATCACTCTCGGCGGCTTCCACAACGGGGCCAACGACCTCACCCACGCCCGGCATCTGCATCAGCTGACCAGCGCCCACGACCGGATCGAGCGGGTCTGCACCTGGATCTTCCCGCAGCGCTGGCGGCTGCTGCGGAGCAGCGGATGGAACCGGGCCCGGCGTGCCGGGAAGGTCACGGTGCACCGGCTGGACCCGGCCACCCACCTCGGCCGGCGCAGCTACATCAGCCGGGAGTCGCACCGCCCCGACGGCCGCAGTCACCTCGACCACACCACCGACACTGTGCTCGCGCTCGTCCGCGCCGTCGGCCCGGACCGGCCGGTGACCCGATGAGGCGTCAGTGCCACGAGGTCCGGTGAGAGCGGCTGGGCCGACGCCACCTGACGGAGCGTCCGGCCGCCGCGAGCCAGGCCGGTTTCACCGGGAACGGGGCACGGACACCGGGCCGACACCTCGGCGGCGGCCGCGCACCTGTGCTTCCATTCTCCCGATCGCGCGTGCCCCCTACATGACTTGGAGAAGGCATGACGCACGGATTCCCCCGTCCTGTCCGCACCGGCCGTGCCGCGGCCGTGCTCGCCGCCGTTCTGCTGGCAACGGCGGCAACGGCGGCAACGGCGGCAACGGCGACGGCGGCGACGGCGGCCGGGGCCGGAGTCACCGGTTCACGCGCCCCGGCGGTCCCGCTGCGCGTGGCGACGTACAACATCCACGCCGGTGCCGGCCAGGACCAGGTCTTCGACCTCGACCGCACCGCCGCCGCCCTGCGCGGTCTGCGCGCCGATGTGATCGGCCTCCAGGAGGTCGATGTGCACTGGGGCGCCCGGAGCGACTTCGTCGACGAGGCACGTGCGCTGGCCGGGAAGCTCCGCATGCGGGTGTTCTTCGCCCCGATCTACGATCTGGAGCCGCCGGGCCCGGACGGCGAGCGCCGACGGTTCGGAGTCGCCGTGCTGAGCCGCCACCCGGTGCTCCACGCCGAGAACCACGAGATCACCCGGCTCTCCACGCAGACGTCGGAGCCCGTGCCCGCCCCGGCGCCCGGCTTCGCCGAGGTGGTGGTCGAGGTGCGGGGTGCACGGGTGCACGTCTACTCCACGCACCTGGACTACCGGGCCGACCCGTCCGTCCGCGAGGCCCAGGTGGCGGACATGCTCGCCGTGCTGGCCGGGGACCGCGGGCCGAAGGTACTCGTCGGCGACTTCAACGCCGAGGCCGGCGCACCCGAGCTGGCGCCCCTGTGGCGCACGCTCCGTGATGCCGCTCCGGACGGCGGCGGTACGTACCCGGCCGACGAGCCCGTCAAGCGCATCGACCTGGTCACCGTCTCGCCCGGCATCACGGTGACCGGCGCCCGCACGGTGGCGACGGACGCGTCCGACCACCGTCCGGTGGTCACGGACCTGAAGGTGCCCCGGCGCGGCCACTGAGAGGTTCATTCCCGCCCGGAGACGCTCATCTCGCCCAGCTCGGACCAGTCGTCCTGCGGGACCGACATGTTGACGACGCGAGGTGTCCCGGCGAGGTGCGGCGGCAGGGTCCGCTGTGCGGTCCGGAAATGTAAGGAAGCCACATGGGCCGCCCCCGCCTCACCGTCGCGGAAGGCCTCGACCAGCACGTACTCGTTCGGATCCTCGACACTGCGCGACCAGTCGAACCACAGGCAGCCCGGCTCCGCGCGGGTCGCCGCGGTGAAGTCCGCGGCGATCCGCGGCCATTGGTCCGCGTGCTCGGGAAGGACCCGGAACTTGGCGGTGATGAAGATCATCGTTTTCCTCCTCACCCCGCACCCGGCCCCGCGCCGCCCTGGAGGCGTTGCAGGTCGGAGGGGCGTACCTGGATGGCGAGCAGGGCGATCAGCGCGGCGACCGCGGCGAACACCGCCGCGGTGACGAACGCGGACGACACCCCGGCGGTGAGCACCTCGTCGGCCCACGGATCCGGCAGCTCTCCGGTGCGCTGGAAACGCACGCGTTCGGCCGGGGTGGCCTGCTGGAGGAAGCCCGGTATCTGTTGTTCGGCCTCGTTGCGGCTCGCGGTGCCGTACACCGTGACCAGGATGGACAGACCGAGCGAACCACCGACCTGCTGGGTGGCGTTGAGGAGGCCGGAGGCGGCTCCGGTCTCCCGGACGGCGACGTTGGACAGCGCCATGAGAGTCAGTGCCACGAACTCCATGCCCATGCCGAGGCTGAAGACCAGCATCGGACCGAGCACACTGCCCGCGTAGGTGGAGTGGACGTCGGTCAGGGTGAGCCAGCCGAGCCCCGCCGCCGCGAGGAGACCGCCCAGCACCATGAAGGGTTTGGGCCCGTACACGGGCAGGAACCGTGAGGCCAGCCCCGCACCGATCGCGATGACCGCGCTGACCGGCAGGAAGGCGAGTCCGGCCCGGAGCGGACTGAAACCCAGCACGTTCTGCACGAACAGCGTCAGGAAGAAGAACATGCCGAACATCGCCGCCGCGAGGCACAGCATGATGCCGTATGTGCCGGCGCGATTGCGGTCCGCGAACATGTGCAGCGGGGTGATGGGCTGCCGGGACCTTCTCTCGACCAGCACGAACGAGGCGAGGACGACGACCGCCCCGGCGAACGAGACCAGGGTGAGGGTGTCCCGCCAGCCGTCCTGCGCGGCCCGGATGAAGCCGTAGACCAGCAGCACCATGCCCGCCGTGGAGGTCATGGCGCCGGTGATGTCGAAACGGCCCGGATGGCGCTCCGACTCCTTGATCCAGCGCGGGGCCGCCAGGGCGATGAGGAGCCCGATCGGGACATTGACGAACAGCACCCACCGCCAGTTCAGCCACTCGACGAGGATGCCGCCGGCGAGCAGCCCGATCGCGCCGCCGCCCGCCGACACCGCGGCGAAGACCCCGAACGCCCGGTTGCGTGCCGGACCTTCGCGGAAGGTCGTGCTGATGAGGGCGAGTGAGGTCGGCGACGCGATGGCGCCGCCCATGCCCTGCAGGGCGCGGGCGGCCAGGAGCTGGCCGGAGTTCTGCGCGAGCCCGCCCAGCAGGGACGCCACCACGAAGAGCAGGACGCCGAAGATGAACACGCGCCGTCTGCCCAGGATGTCGCCGGCCCGTCCGCCGAGCAGCAGCAGCCCGCCGAAGGTGAGCGTGTAGGCGTTGACCACCCAGGACAGGCTGGTGGTGGAGAAGTCCAGGGAGCGCTGGATGTGGGGCAGCGCGATGTTCACGATGGTGATGTCCAGCACCACCATCAGCTGACAGGAGGCGATCACCAGCAGGGCCATCGCGTTGCCGCCGCCGGTGCCATGGGTGGTGTGCTGCGGCGCGGAGGCCGGTCGCGGTCCACTGGTCATGTCGGGTTGCCCTTTCGGGATTCCACCGTTCGACCGTACGCGGGGGCTCGGACCCCCACCACTCGATCACCACGCACCGGGG
>NZ_NEUB01000445.1 GCF_002910825.1 Streptomyces sp. SM1
CCACGACCCGGCCGGCCCCGGGCCCGTCCGCACGGCAACGGCAGGGGGCGCGGGAATCGGACCCGGGGCTTTCGGCCCGGACCGTGCAACGGGCGCGGGTGACGGCTCCGGACCCACCGATCCGCGTCGGAGCGCCGTCTCCCCCGCGACGCCGTCCGGATCCACCCCGCGGCCATCCGGCATGTCCGGGACGGGCAGTTTCCCGCTCCCGCCGCCCCGGGCCACGGCCGCCTCCTCCGGCGTGCCCGCTCCGCCGCCCCCCGCACACGCCCCTCAGGGCCCGGAACAGGCCCCGTACCGCACACCGCACCAAGCGCCCGATGCCGCCCCCTCCGGCTCCCACGTCTCCCCTCACGACCCCACTCATCCGCTGCGCTCCCCCCTCCCACGGCCGACCGCTCATCCCGACGCCTCTACTGCTGAATACACCGCCCGGGCCTCGCAGGTTCCGTCTCCGGCCGGGGCAGTGTCACAGCAGGTTCCGTCTCCCGCCGGGGCAGTGTCACAGCACGGCGCCGCCGCCCCCCGGTCCCATCGCCGGCGCGGCCGCCGGCCCGGCCCTCCGGCGAAGGTGGCCGTCCCCGTCCTGCTTCTCGCCCTGGCCTGCTACGCCGTGGGGTTCTGGGCCCTCACCCGGATCTGAACCAC
>NZ_NEUB01000446.1 GCF_002910825.1 Streptomyces sp. SM1
CGGTGCGCGAACTCACCGCCGCCGGGCGCCGGGTGGTGGTCACCGGCGGCACGGGGGAACGGGACCTGACCGCGTACGTCGCCGGCGGCCGTGCCGTCGACCTCGGTGGCCGCACCGGCGCCGCCGAACTCTCCGGAGTGCTCGCCGGAGCCGACTGCGTGGTCACCGGCAACACCGGCCCCGCCCACCTCGCCGCCGCCGTCGGCACCCCGGTGGTGTCCCTGTTCTCGCCGGTCGTGCCCGCCGAGCGCTGGCGGCCGTACGGCGTGCCGTACGTACTCCTCGGCGACCAGCAGGCACCGTGCGCCGGCTCCAGGGCCCGGCAGTGCCCCGTACCCGGCCACCCGTGTCTGGAAGAGGTCACCGCGTACGACGTCGTCGCGGCCGTCGGCAAACTCGCCGACGAGGTGATCCGGTGAGCGGCCGCACCGCGTCCGGGGCGGATTCCGGGCCGGACGGCTCCGATGACGTGACGCCCGTGCGGCACGACCCGGCCGCCTCCGCACCGCGGGCGCGCCTCCTCGTCCTGCGCGCCCTCGGCCTGGGAGACCTGCTGGCCGGGATTCCCGCGCTGAGGGCGCTGCGGCGGGAGTATCCCGGCCACGAGCTCGTACTGGCCGCGCCCGCCGGCCTCGCGCCGGTCGCCGAAGCCACCGGAGCCGTCGACCGTCTGCTGCCCGCCTCCGCGCCCTCCCGCGCCGTACCGCGCGCCCTCGACTGGACCGGCCCGCCCCCCGACGTCGCCGTGGACCTGCACGGCAACGGACCGCCCAGCCACCGCCTGCTGCAGGACCTGCGCCCCTCGCGCCTGCTGGCCTTCGCGCACCCCGGGACCCCGGAGATCGAGGGCCCGCCCTGGCACGCCGGGGAACACGAGCGGGACCGCTGGTGCCGGCTGCTCCGCTGGTACGGCATCGACGCCGACCCCGCGGACCTGCTGCTGGCCCGCCCGCACACCGCGTCCCCCGCGCCCGG
>NZ_NEUB01000447.1 GCF_002910825.1 Streptomyces sp. SM1
CCCGCGATCAGCAGCAGTCCGGCGGCCGAGGCGGCGACCGCCCGTATCCAGCCCGCCGTGCCCGGCATGGCCAGCAGCACGATGCCCAGCGCGAGGGTGGCCGCGGCCAGTCCGCGCAGCAGGCGCCGGCCGGCCTCCGGGCTCCAGCCGTGCGGTCTGCGGCTCATGCCGTCGGCGATGCCGTCGACCAGGTCGTCGATGTGCACCTCGGGCAGCGCCTCGGTGCGGGGCCGCAGACAAAGCTCCTCTCCGTCCCGCAGACCGAGGGAGTCCAAGGTACTCTCGGGGTCGAGCGGTGGACCGCCGAGGCGTTGGAGCACCCAGCCTCCGTGCTCCAGGCCGGTTTCCTCCAGGTCGTCCCCTCCGTAACCGATCACTGTGGGCAGCAGATCGGCGACGGGGACGTCGGAGGGCACGGCCAGGTCGACGGTCCTCGCCGGAGCACGCACGGTGACGCGGCACAGGCTTGCCGTCTGAATGTCAGTCATGGGTTCGGGATTCACACTTTCTGGCGGACCACGCGATACGCGGTGGCTGGAAGGTGGCAGCGGCACACCGGTCGGTCGCCGAACGCGACGGAGAAGTCGGACGGGGCATGCGCCGACGAGTTTGACCGGACGCCGGGCTTTTCGCAACACCACTCCGGGAGTTCGGCTGCACAACACCTCCCGGCCATTTTCCCGACGCGCTCGCTCGGGACCCTGACCCTTTACGGAAAAACCCGCGACGTTCCCGCGAGGTTCCCCCGGAGTTCCTTCCGAAATCGTTGAGGAGGACGTTCGTTGAGCGTGATCCTGTTCCGCCGCCCGGCCCGCCGTAAAGGGCCGGAAATGCCGTCGGGGGAGCTGAGCCTTCAGGAGCCGCCCACGCTTCCGGAAGTCGTGCCGGACAGTTCCGCGGTGTGGACGTATCTGCCGATGGCGCTGATGTCGGTCTCCATGATGCTGATGTTCATGCGGCCGGGGATGAGTCAGAGCAGCGGTGGATTCATCTACATCGCGCTCGGTGTGATGGTGATCGCGTCGGCGGGCATGATGCTGGGTCAGGTCATGCGGCGCAACGGCGAGCGCAAGCAGCGGATGAAGGGCGAGCGCCGCGACTACCTGCGGTATCTGCGGCAGACCCGGCGCATGGTGCGGACGTCCGTCGTCGAGCAGCAGCGGGCCCTCGCCTGGCGCCACCCGGAACCCGACGCGCTGTCGTCCCTGGTGCGCAGCACCCGGCTGTGGGAACGGCGGTCGTCGGACGAGGACTTCGCCGAAGTGCGGATGGGCGTGGGCGACCAGCGGCTGGCGATGAAGCTGACACCGCTGTCGACCAAGCCCGTCGAGGACCTGGAGCCGCTGTCGGCGCACGCGCTGCGCAGCTTCACCCGCGCCTACTCCACCGTCCGCGACCAGCCCATCGCGATCTATCTGCGGGCCTGGTCGAAGGTGCTGTTCCGCGGTGACGAGGAGCGGATACGGGCCCAGGCCCGGGCCCTGCTCGCGCAGTTGGCGGTGTTCCACTCCCCCGACGACCTGTGGATCGCGCTGTGCGTCTCGGACGAGCGGCGTGCGGAGTGGGAGTGGGCGAAGTGGCTGCCGCACAGCCTGCACCGGCACGAGGAGGACGGAGCCGGACCGGCCCGCCTGATCGCCTCGGCCTTCGCCGAGCTGGAGAACCTGCTCGGCGCCGAGTTCCTGGAGCGGCCGGGCGCCGCCCCCGACGCGGTCCCCGGCCGTGAGGAGCCGTACACGGTCGTCGTGATCGACGGCTGCACGGTTCCGGCGGGGCACCGCTTCGACGGCCACGGGTTCCGCAACGCGGTGGTGCTCGACCTCACCGGGGCGCTCGCGTGGAAGCCGGGGCGGACCACGCTGCGCCTGGAGGTGGACGAGGGCGGTGTCGCGCTGGTGCGCACCGACCGCGACCGCAAGGAACAGTCGACGGTGCTCGGCCGGCCCGACCGGCTGGGCACGGTGGGCGCGCTGGCGCTGGCGCGGCTGCTCGCGCCGTACCGGATGAGTGTGGGCGGCGACGACTCCAGGCCGCTCGCCGACGACGTGCAGCTGACCTCGCTGCTGAACATCCCCGATCTGCACCGGCACGACCCGGCCACGCTGTGGGAGAAGGCGACCGGCGGCGCCCGGCTGCGGGTGCCGATCGCCGTGGGCGGTGAGGGCCGGCCCGTGGAGCTGGACATCAAGGAGTCCGCGCAGGGCGGAACGGGACCGCACGGCATGCTGATCGGCGCGACCGGCTCCGGCAAGAGCGAGCTGCTGCGCACCCTGGTGCTGGGGCTGGCGCTGACCAACTCCTCCGAGACGCTGAACTTCGTCCTCGTCGACTTCAAGGGCGGCGCCACCTTCCTCGGCCTCGACGAGCTGCCGCACACCTCGGCGGTCATCACCAACCTCGCCGACGAGGTGGCGCTGGTCGCCCGCATGCAGGACGCCCTGCACGGGGAGCTGATCCGGCGGCAGGAGCTGCTGCGGGCCGCCGGGAACTACACCTCCGCGCTGGAGTACGAGAAGGCGCGGCAGTCCGGGACGCCGTTGCAGCCGCTGCCCAGCCTGTTCGTGGTGGTCGACGAGTTCAGTGAACTGCTGGCCTCGCACCGCGACTTCATGGAGCTGTTCGTGATGATCGGCAGGCTCGGGCGGAGTCTGGGGGTCCATCTGCTGCTCGCCTCGCAGCGGCTGGACGAGGGCCGTATGCACCAGCTGGAGAGCCATCTGTCGTACCGGATCGGTCTGCGGACGTTCTCCGCGATGGAGAGCCGGGGTGTGCTGGGGGTGCCGGACGCGTACGAGTTGCCCGCGCAGCCGGGTGCCGGGTTCCTCAAGAGCGGTGTCGACGCGCTGACCCGGTTCCGGGCCGCGTACGTCTCGGGCCCTTACCAGCGGCGCCGGGCCGTGGTGCCCAGCGAGTTCCACAGGCGGGCGCCGGCCCATGACAGGATCCCGGCGAC
>NZ_NEUB01000448.1 GCF_002910825.1 Streptomyces sp. SM1
GACGTCGGTCTCGTCGTCCACCGCGATCCGTACGGTGTCGCCGTCCCGGGTGGCCGGACGCGACAGGAGTTTGGTGACGGCCGCGTCCAGCCGCTTGCGGAGCCGGGGCGAGAGCGCACCGACGAGTTCGGCGGTGACGGACGGGACGACCGGAGGGAGGTCCGGGCTCATGCGATCTTCTCCCCTGCCCAGCGGGCCAGTTCGAGCGGACTGAGGGCGGCGACGGGCATGCCCGCGGCGACGAGCCGACCGGCGACCCCCGTGGAGTACCGGGGCCGGCCGGTGTCGTCGAGGCTCGCGCAGCCCAGGACGTGGCAGCCGGCCGAGACCAGCGCGCGGACCTCGGCGAGCAGACCGCCCAGCGGATAGCCCTCCTCGAAGTCGCTGACGACCACGACGAGGGTGCGTGACGGCGCGGTGACGAGCTCGCGCGCGTGCCGCAGCCCCGCGGCGATGTGGGTGCCGCCGCCGACACTGACCTCCAGCAGCAGGGACAGCGGATCCTCCACGTGCCCGGTGAGGTCGATGACCTCCGTGGAGAAGGCCAGGAAGTGGGTGGAGAGCGTCGGGACGCCCGCCAGCACCGAGGCCGTCAGCGCGGCCCACACCGTGGACGCCTCCATGGAGCCCGACACGTCCGTGACGAGGATCAGCCGCCAGTCGGCTGCCCGGCGGCCCCGGGTCCGGAAGACCGGCCGCTCGGGAATCACCCGCACCGTGCCGTCCGGGCCGCGGCGCGCGGTCGCGAGGTTCGCCCGCAGTGTGCGGGGCAGGTCGAGGCCGCCGCCCGGCCGTCTGCTGGGGCGGGGCAGGGCCGTGCCGTGCAGGGCGGGACGCAGCCGGGTGGCCAGCTCGTCGACCAGCCGCCGTACGAGCGGTCGCAGTGCGGCCAGCCGGGCCTCGGGCAGGCCGCCCGCGTGCCGCAGCACGGTGCGCAGCAGATCCACCGAGGGACGTGCCGCGTCCGCGTCCAGTTCGGTGAGGACGTCGCTGCGGCCGGACGCGGCAGCCACCGCGAGGACCTCCTCGCGGATACCGGGTCCGAACAGCGCGGCCAGTTCCTCCGACCACTCCCGCACCCCGGGATAGGGCGCCTCACGTCCCCCGCCCGATCCCGGGCCCGCGAGATCGCCCCGGCTGCCCTCACCGCGTCCGCTGCCGTACAGCTCGTCCAGCGCGGTCGCCAGCGGCGCGGCGGACGCCGGCAGCGCCTCGGTACGACGGCCGAGGAGGAGACGCCAGCGGTCGGCGGGCGCGAGGAAACGGTCCCCTGCCCAGGGCACGCCGCCCTCGGAGGCGTCGTCCCCCAGCGCGTCCTCCGGCCCACGGTGCCCCAGGACATCCGACCCGGGCCGCGCCACGACACCCAGGGCGGTAGGTGTCTCGGCCTCCGCCCCGGGTCGCGTCCTGCCGTGCGGCCGGAGCGGTGCGGTGGCCGGTTCGGGGCCCGCCGGAAGAACCGCACCGGGTTCCACCGCGGCACCCGGTCCGGTCCGCGCGGTGAC
>NZ_NEUB01000449.1 GCF_002910825.1 Streptomyces sp. SM1
CGCTCGAACCGGTGCAGGTCGACGTCGTCGGGAGCGGCGGTCAGCCGGTAGCCGCCGTCGACGGAGGCGACGGCGTCCGCGCCGAGCACCCGGCGCAGCCGCCCCACCAGCGCCTGCAGCGCCCCGGTGGCGTCGTCCGGCGGATCACCGTCCCAGACCTCGTCGACCAGTACGGCCACGGGGACCGTACGACCGGACCGCAGGGCGAGCACGGTCAGCAGCGCGCGCAGCCGCGCCCCGCCGACGGGGACGGCGCTGCCGTCGGGGCGGAGTGCCTGGGTGGTGCCGAGGATGCGGTAGCGCACGGGTCCATTCTGTCCGGTGAGGGGCGCGGCGGTCACAGGGGTCGTCCGGGGTGGCGCGGCGCTGCGGCGGAGGCGGAG
>NZ_NEUB01000450.1 GCF_002910825.1 Streptomyces sp. SM1
GCCGCGGACGCGGCTGCGGCAGGCCCACAGGCTTCGCACGGGCAGGCGGGGACGCGGGAGCGCTGCCGGGACGTTCCGGTCTCGCCCGCTCAGGGCGGCCGGACGACCGCTCCCCCCGCCGCGGGGAGCGGTGCGAACAGGCGCAGCCGTGCGGACGATCTCCCCGCCCCGGCGGAAACCGGGGCGGACCGTCCCTCCCGGGGGCCGGATGACCGCACCCGCGTTCCACCCCCATCTGACTCCCGGGTAACAAAGGACTCCGCGGGGCACGCAGGCCCCGGACAGCCGAAAGCCGTCGGCTCGTCCGGCCGCAACCCCGCGGAAGGGCGACCGGCCCCCATCGCGGTGGAGGCCCGGTCACCTCGCACCCCCGGACGCGGGCGTCCATCGTCCTGCCGGGGCGCCGCAAAGGGCCTCACCGGGTCAACCCCAGCCCGGTGAGGCCCCTCACCTCCGGCACGCCGTGCCAGAGATGACGGCATCATGTGACAGGTATCACCGCTCACGTGTGACCCGCGATTTAGAGAGGTCACCCATGCGGCGATAACCTGCGAGACGGACATGCCGCGTGCTCGGACACCGTGCGCGCCTCCCTTGTGACACAGCGGACGTCACGTTGCCCTTCGCGGCACGCCCACGCATCCAACGAACCGCGAGATCACTGATAGGGACGGAAGCGCGTGGACCTGTTCGAGTATCAGGCGAGGGACCTCTTCGCCAAGCACGATGTACCGGTGCTGGCCGGTGAAGTCATCGACACGCCTGAGGCGGCCCGCGCAGCCACTGAGCGTCTCGGTGGCAAGTCCGTCGTCAAGGCCCAGGTGAAGGTCGGTGGCCGCGGCAAGGCCGGCGGCGTGAAGCTCGCCGCGACCGCGGACGAGGCCGTCGCCCGCGCGACGGACATCCTCGGCATGGACATCAAGGGCCACACGGTCCACAAGGTGATGATCGCCGAGACGGCCCCGGAGATCCTGGAGGAGTACTACGTCTCCTTCCTCCTCGACCGTGCCAACCGCACGTTCCTCTCCATCGCGTCCGTCGAGGGCGGCATGGACATCGAGGAGGTGGCGGCCAACCGTCCGGAGGCCGTCGCCAAGACGCCGATCGACGCCAACGAGGGTGTGACCCCCGCCAAGGCCCGCGAGATCGTCGAGGCCGCGCACTTCCCGGCGGAGGTCGCCGACAAGGTCGCCGACGTCCTGGTCACCCTGTGGAAGACCTTCGTCGCCGAGGACGCGCTCCTCGTCGAGGTCAACCCGCTGGCCAAGGTCGCCTCCGGTGACGTCATCGCCCTGGACGGCAAGGTCTCCCTGGACGAGAACTCCGAGTTCCGCCAGCCCGACCACGAGGCCCTGCAGGACAAGGCCGCGGCCAACCCGCTCGAGGCGGCCGCCAAGGAGAAGAACCTCAACTACGTCAAGCTCGACGGCGAGGTCGGCATCATCGGCAACGGCGCGGGTCTCGTCATGAGCACCCTGGACGTCGTCGCCTACGCCGGTGAGGCGCACGGCGGCGTCAAGCCCGCCAACTTCCTCGACATCGGCGGCGGCGCCTCGGCGGCCGTCATGGCGAACGGCCTGGAGATCATCCTCGGCGACCCGGACGTCAAGTCCGTCTTCGTCAACGTCTTCGGTGGCATCACCGCCTGCGACGAGGTCGCCAACGGCATCGTGCAGGCGCTCCAGCTGCTCGCGGACAAGGGCGAGGAAGTCACCAAGCCCCTCGTCGTCCGCCTCGACGGCAACAACGCCGAGCTGGGTCGCAAGATCCTCTCCGACGCCAACCACCCGCTGGTGCAGCGCGTGGACACCATGGACGGCGCGGCCGACAAGGCCGCCGAGCTCGCGGCCGCGAAGTAAGGGACGAGGGACAGAACAGCCATGGCTATCTTCCTCAACAAGGACTCCAAGGTCATCGTCCAGGGCATGACCGGTGCCACGGGCATGAAGCACACCAAGCTCATGCTGGCCGACGGCACGAACATCGTCGGTGGCGTGAACCCCCGCAAGGCGGGCACGTCGGTCGACTTCGACGGCAACGACGTCCCGGTCTTCGGCACGGTCGCCGAGGCGATGGAGAAGACGGGCGCGAACGTGTCCGTCCTCTTCGTCCCGCCGGCCTTCGCCAAGTCCGCCGTGGTCGAGGCCATCGACGCGGAGATCCCCCTCGCGGTCGTCATCACCGAGGGCATCGCCGTGCACGACTCCGCCGCGTTCTACGCGTACGCGGTGGAGAAGGGCAACAAGACCCGGATCATCGGTCCGAACTGCCCGGGCCTGATCACCCCCGGTCAGTCGAACGCCGGCATCATCCCGGGCGACATCACCAAGCCGGGCCGTATCGGCCTGGTCTCGAAGTCCGGCACGCTGACGTACCAGATGATGTACGAGCTGCGTGACATCGGCTTCTCCTCGGCCGTGGGCATCGGTGGCGACCCGGTCATCGGCACCACGCACATCGACGCGCTCGCCGCGTTCGAGGCCGACCCCGACACCGACCTGATCGTGATGATCGGTGAGATCGGCGGCGACGCCGAGGAGCGGGCCGCGGCCTACATCGCGGAGAACGTGAAGAAGCCGGTCGTCGGCTACGTCGCGGGCTTCACCGCGCCCGAGGGCAGGACCATGGGCCACGCCGGCGCCATCGTCTCCGGTTCCTCCGGCACGGCCGCCGCGAAGAAGGAGGCCCTCGAGGCCGCCGGCGTCAAGGTCGGCAAGACGCCGACCGAGACGGCCAAGCTGGCGCGCGCGATCCTCGCCGGCTGAGTCACCGGCGCGGCACACCGTACGGGTGGGCCCGTTCCCCGCACCCGGGGACGGGCCCACCGTCGTGTCCGCCCGTCACCGGGGACGGGCCCGCCGTCGTTTCGCCGTCACCCCGGGGACGGGCCCCGTCGTTCCCGCCCGCCCGGGGCGGGTCCCGCCGTCCTCTCCGCGTCCGGGGTGGGGCGGCGTGGGGCGACGGGCCGGGGCCCCCGCTCGGGGACCCGCCGCCGTTGTTCGGCGCGGTGCCGCCCACCGGTGCTTCCCCGCACGGCGCGGCGAGGTCCACCGGTGTCCCGTGCCGGGCAGTGGTTCACCGCGCCTGTGGCGTCAGCCGCTGCGGTCCCCGCGGCAGCTCCTCGCGCAGCCTGTCCCGCAACTCCCGCTGTTCGTCCGACAGGGGGCCTGGCGCCACGCGCGGCGGAACGCCCTGGACCGTCTCGCCCGGCGGTACCGGCGGTTCGTAGCCGGTGGGCGCCGTCCGCAGGGTGAGGGCCGTGGTGCCGATCAGGGCGACCGTGAGGGCGATGGCGGCACGGGTCCAGAAGCGTGCCCGGCGTTCGCTGCCGCCGCGCACCTCCGGCGGCTCGGCCGCCCGCAGCCGCCCGGTGGAGGCCAGCTCGGCCAGCCGTTGGTGCAGCTCCCGCGGATCCGACAGGTCCGGCAGCCGGGCGGCGACGGTCTCCCGTGCGTGCGTGAGCCGGCCGGCCGCCGCCCGGGTGCTCGCCTCCGTCTCCGCCGCCGTCTCCGGCAGGCCGAGGCCGATCCCGTCGTACAGCAGCAGCGTGCGGCGGTACGGCGGCGGCAGGCGCAGCAGTGCCTCCATGAGCGTGCGGGCGTCGTCATCGGGCGGCGGGGGTTCCGGCTGACGGTAGCGGCGCCGGTAGCGGTGCCAGGGGGAGAGCGCCCAGTCGTGCGCCGCGGCGCGTACCCAGCCGGCCGGGTCCGGGTCCCGGGCCACCTCGGGCCAGCGGTCCCAGGCCTGGTGGAAGGCACGCTCCACCGACTCGCGGGCGAGGTCGCGGCGGCCACTGAGCAGATACGTCTGCCGGACGAGGGCGGGGGCGCAGAAGGAGTACAGGGCGTCGAAGGCCTGAGCCGGTGTCGGTCCGGTGCGGTCCTCCTCCTCGGCGACCCGGGCCGGCGGGGGCGCCTGCGCGAACGCGCCGGGCTCCGGCGGGACCGCCGCGGGGCCGTGGCCGCCGCCCGGATCGTCCAGACACACCGTCACCACCGCAGTGCCCTCCTTCTGCTGACGACCCGGCTCACGTCCCGGCTCACGGTCCGGCTCACGACTCCCGGCGGTCCCGGCACCGGTCCCTGCTCCGGCCGGTGCTTCCGCCGGCCGGGCCAGGCCGGCCAGCAGCTTCGCGTACGCCTCCCGGTTCCGGCCGCGTGGCGTGCTGCGGCCGGACTCCCACGAACGCACCGTCTCCGGCCGTACGCCCACCCGTGCGGCGAGCTGAGCCCGCGTCAGGGCGCCCGCCTCACGCAGGCGTCGGCGTTCCCCGGGCGGAGGGAGCGGGGCGGCGGGGCTCCGTGTCACTGGGGACCCCTCCGTACAGAAAAGTACATAAACGTATATTGAGCGACACAACCGGACTTCGCCCGTTACGCCGGGAAAGCGCGTGTCGTTGGGAGCATGGCGGGCGTGATCCAGATGACCGCTCGCCGTTCGACGCCGGCCGCCCTGCTCTCCCGGATGCGCGACCGCTCACCCGGGCTCGCCGCCGGCCTTCTCGGCGGCGCCCTCGCGGCCGGGCTCGGGCTCGCGGTGTTCACCGTGCTCGTGATGCTGCTGTGGGTCAGCTCCCCCTACCCCGACAGCGGCCCGGGCGGCGCCCTGCACACCGCCGCGGCGCTGTGGCTGCTCGCGCACGGCGCCGAACTGGTCCGCGTCGACACCCTCTCCGGAGCACCCGCCCCCCTCGGTCTGCCCCCGCTGCTGCTGCTCACGCTGCCCGTGTGGCTGCTGCACCGCGCGGCCCGTGACGCCGCGGACGGGGACGCGGGCGACGAGGCCCCGCTGGTCCCCGGCCGTACGGCGCTGTCGGGCGTCGTCCTCGGCTACCTC
>NZ_NEUB01000451.1 GCF_002910825.1 Streptomyces sp. SM1
GCGGTAGGCGGGCCTCCTGCTCCGCCCGGTCCGGCACGGGGCGCCGGTACGCGAGCCGGGCCTGCGGGAGACCCGCGCCCAGGGTGCCCGCCGGGTCACGGCCGACGGATGTGACCACCACTGCCCGGTCCGGCGTGTCGGGTTCGCGGCCCGGGGCACTGGTGGACGATGAAGGTCCGACCGGCCGGCGAACGGGACCGAACGAAGGGACTCGGGTGGACCCCACGGACACAGCGGCGGAGACCGACGTACGACGGCGGATCCCGCGCACCGACGCCGTGATGAGCGATCCGCGTCTGCTCCGGGCGGCGGGACGGCTGGGCGCGGCGCGGGTGAAGTCGGCTGTCCGCCAGGCCCAGCAGCGGGCGCGTGA
>NZ_NEUB01000452.1 GCF_002910825.1 Streptomyces sp. SM1
AGGACCGCCACAGGGCCGCGTACGGGCCGTTCGCCGCGACGAGTTCGTCATGGCTGCCCAGTTCACTGATGCGACCGTTCTCCACGACGGCGATGACGTCCGCGTCGTGGGCGGTGTGCAGCCGGTGCGCGATGGCGACCACCGTCCGGCCGTCCAGAACCCGGGCCAGGGAGCGCTCCAGGTGACGCGCCGCGCGGGGGTCGAGCAGCGAGGTCGCCTCGTCCAGGACGAGGGTGTGCGGGTCCGCCAGCACCAGCCGGGCCAGCGCGATCTGCTGGGCCTGAGCGGGGGTGAGCGCGAAACCGCCCGAGCCGACCTCGGTGTCCAGGCCGTCGTCGAGCGCACGTGCCCAGCCGTCCGCGTCGACCGCCCCGAGCGCCGCCCACAACTGGGCGTCCCCGGCGTCCGCCCGGGCGAGCCGGAGATTGTCACGCAGGGATCCCACGAACACGTGGTGCTCCTGGTTGACCAGCGCCACATGCTGCCGGACCCGTTCGGCGGTCATCCGCGAAAGCTCGGCGTCGCCCAGCGTGACCCGCCCCTCCCGGGGTGCGTAGATCCCGGCGAGCAGGCGGCCCAGTGTGGACTTGCCCGCGCCCGACGGGCCGACCAGTGCCAGCCTGGTCCCGGGTGCGACCTCCAGGGACACCTTGCGCAGGACGTCCACGCCCTCCTGGTAGCCGAAGTGCACCCGGTCCGCGTGCACCCGGCGCCCGTCGGGTGCCAGCGCGGTGTCCCCGGCGTCAGGCTCGATGTCCCGGACCCCGACCAGCCGGGCCAGCGACACCTGCGCCACCTGCAACTCGTCGTACCAGCGCAGGATGAGTCCCACCGGGTCCACGAGCATCTGCGCGATCAGCGCGCCCGTGGTCAGCTGACCGACACCGATCCAGCCCTGCAGGACGAACACCCCGCCGATCATCAGCACCGAGCCGAGCACGGTCACATGGGTGATGTTGACGACGGGGAAGAGCACCGACCGCAGCCAGAGCGTGTAGCGCTCCCAGGCGGTCCACTCCCGGACCCGCTGGTCGGTCAGCGCCACGCGACGCGTGCCGAGGCGGTGCGCCTCCACGGTCCGCCCCGCGTCCACGGTCTCCGCGAGCGCGGCGGCGACGGCGGCGTACCCCGCGGCCTCCGAGCGGTAGGCCGCCGACGCCCGCCGGAAGTACCAGCGGCAGCCGGCCACCAGCAGCGGCACGGCCACCAGGACCGCCGGTGCCAGTTCGGGCGCCGTGACGACCAGCCCGCCCAGCAGCAGCACCACCCACACCACGCCGATGGCCAGCTGCGGCACGGCCTCGCGCATCGCGTTGCCGAGCCGGTCGATGTCGGTCGTGATCCGCGACAGCAGATCGCCCGTGCCGGCCCGCTCCAGTACGCCCGGGGGCAGGCCCACCGACCGCACCAGGAAGTCCTCGCGCAGATCGGCCAGCATCCGTTCACCGAGCATCGCCCCGCGCAGCCGGACCTGCCGGACGAACACCGCCTGGACGGCCAGCGCGAGCACGAAGATCCCTGCGGTGAGCCCCGGACGCAGCTCCCGCTCGGGGTCGGAGATCCCTTCCACCAGCCCGCCGAGCAGGTACGGGCCGACCATCGAGGCGATCACGGCGACCGTGTTCACCGCGATCAGCAGCAGGAAGGCCCGACGGTGCCGGCGCAGCAGTTCCGTGACATAGGCGCGCACGGTGGCGGGCGCGCCCACGGGAAGGGTGGCGGCCGCGGTCGGGGCCGCCGGGTCGTACACCGGTGGCGCCACGCCGATCATGCTGTCTCCTCGATCTCTTCCAGCTCTTCGATCTCTTCCAGTCGCCGCAGGACTCCGTCCGCGCGCACCGCTCCGTCGGCTCCGTCCGCGCGCGGGACGCCGTCCGCGCGCACGGTCCCGGCTTCGGCCGGCGCTGCCCCGGGCTCGGTCTCGCGGGTCACCACGGCCCGGTACCGGGGTTCGGTGCGCACCAGGTCGCGGTGGCCGCCGACCGCCGCGACGGTGTCGCCGTCCAGGAAGACCACCCGGTCGGCGCGGTCCAGCAGCAGGGGGGACGAGGTGAACACCACAGTGGTGCGGCCCGCCCGCAGTCCGCGCACGCCCTCCGCGATCCGGGCCTCGGTGTGCGAGTCGACGGCCGACGTCGGCTCGTCCAGGACGAGTACCTCCGGGTCCGTGACGAGTGACCGGGCCAGCGCGAGCCGCTGGCGCTGCCCGCCCGACAGGGACCGCCCGCGTTCGGTGATCCGGGCGTCCATCGGGTCCCCGGTGCCCAGTGAGCCCTGCACCAGAGCCGCCAGCACGTCCCCGCACTGTGCGGCCTGCAGCGCGTCGGGCGGGTCGACCGCACCGGACGCGGGCATGTCGAGCAGCTCGCGCAGGGTGCCCGACAGCAGCACCGGGTCCTTGTCCTGCACCAGGACGGCCTCCCGGGCGGAGTCCAGCGGCAGCTCGTCGAGGGGCACTCCGCCGAGCAGTACCGGCGGGCTCGGTTCCGAGGCGTGCCCGCCGAGCCGTTCGGCCAGCCGTCCCGCCGCGTCGGGATCCCCGCAGACCACGGCGGTGAGGCGGCCCGCCGGGGCGAGCAGTCCGGTCGCCGGGTCGTACAGGTCCCCGGCCGGGACTCCGGCGGCACGCGAGCCCCCGGTGTCCGTGGCCCGCTCCAGCGACAGCACGTGCGCGGCCCGCCTGGCCGAGGGTCGCGAGAAGGAGTACGCCATCGCGATCTCCTCGAAGTGGCGGATCGGATAGGTGAGCAGCATGACCGAGCTGTAGACGGTGACCAGTTCACCGACGGTGATGCGGCCCTCGCGGGCCAGATGGACGCCGTACCAGACGACCGTGATCAGCAGCAGACCCGGCAGCAGCACCTGGATCGCGGCGATCAGCGACCACATCCGCGCACTGCGTACGGCGGCGTGGCGTACCTCCTGGGAGGCGCGGCGGTAGCGGTCGAGGAACAGGTCCTCGCCGCCGATGCCGCGCAGCACGCGCAGCCCGGCGACGGTGTCGGAGGCCAGCTCGGTGGCCCGGCCGGCCTTCTCGCGCTGGACGTCCGCCCGCCGGGTGGCGCGGGGCAGCAGCGGCAGCACCGCGATCGCCAGCACGGGCAGTCCCACGGCGACGGCGACGCCGAGCGCCGGCTGGTAGACCAGCAGACCGGTGCAGACCAGCACGATCGTGACCGCTGCCGCGGTGAACCGCGACAGGGCCTCCACGAACCAGCCGATCTTCTCGACGTCACCGGTGGAGACGGCCACCACCTCTCCGGCGGCGACCCGGCGGGTCAGCGCGGATCCCAGGGTGGCGGCCTTGCGGCCGAGCAGTTGCTGCACGCGGGCGGCGGCGGTGATCCAGTTGGTGACGGCGGCCCGGTGCAGGAAGGTCTCGCCGACCGCGTTGCCCGCGCAGACCAGCGCCATCAGCCCCCCCGCCAGGGCGAGCCGGCCGCCGGAGCGGTCGACGGCGGCCTGGACGCCGACGCCGACACAGAACGGCAGCGAGGCGACGGAGACGAAGTGCAGCAGGCCCCAGGCCAGCGCCTTGAGCTGCCCGGACAGCTGGTTCCGGAAGAGCCACCACAGGAATCGGGGACCCGAGCGCGCGTCGGGCACCCCCGGGTCGGGAAACGGAAGGTCTTGGATCTGCATGACGTCCCAGTGGCTCGGATCGGGATGCGGCGGAAAGGAGAGGCGGAGACGGAGGGGACAGCGGGGAAGACAGGAGGAGAGGAACGGCGACGGAGGGCGGAACGGTGCCGGTGAGGGGTTCACGGACACGCCTGCGCACCGTCCGTGGACGGCGAGCAGCAAACCGTGACAGGTTGACGCCGTCACGGACGAGGAGGCAAACGGTTTTCCACGTCACCGCACAGAACCGGGCTCTCCGGCCGGCCGCCGTCATCCCCCGGGCGGCTTCAGGCGGACGTCTCCCGGCACGGAGGGGCGGTCTTCCCGTCGACCAGGGTGTCCAGCAGCTCGCCCAGTGCCTCGCGCTGCTCCCCACCCAGGGGGGCCAGGATCTCCTCGGCCGCGGTCCGGCGGGCCGCCCGCAGTTCCCGCAGCGCCGCGCGCCCGTCGTCGGTGAGTTCGATCCGGATCACCCGCCGGTTGGCCGGATCCGGCACCCTGCGCACCCTGCCATTGGCCTCCAGCCCGTCGACCAGCGTGGTGACGGCCCGGGGGACCACCTCGAGCCGTTCGGCCAGATCGGCCATGCGCGGCGGCGATCCGTAGTGCGCGAGGGTGCGCAGCAGCCGGGACTGGGCGGGGGTGATCCCCAGCCCGCGCCGCTCCAGATGGCGCTTCTGGATGCGGTGCACCCGGCGGGTGAGCCGAAGCAACTGCTCGGCCAGCAGGCCGTCGGGATCGGGGGCGGTCATGCGGGAACAATATCAGGACGACGTTCATTGTGAGTATAGGTAACAATGAGCTGTGTTCCGGCGTTCGCTCGCCCCGGGGCGCCTTCTCCGGGCGCCCGTCCCGAAGGAGACCATGCACCCCGATCACGAAGCCGGCTGGACCCCGCCCGCCGGTGCCAAGGAGCAGCCCCGGCAGGTGCGGCGCATCCTGAGGCTCTTCCGCCCCTACCGGAGTCGCCTCGCGATCGTCGGCCTGCTGGTCGGCGCCGCCTCCCTGGTCTCGGTCGCCACCCCGTTCCTGCTGAAGGCGATCCTCGACGTCGCGATCCCTGAGGGCCGCACCGGACTGCTCAGCCTGCTGGCGCTGGGCATGATCCTCAGCGCGGTCCTCACCAGCGTCTTCGGCGTACTGCAGACCCTGATCTCCACGACCGTCGGTCAGCGCGTCATGCACGACCTGCGCACCGCCGTCTACGGACGGCTCCAGCGCATGTCACTGGCCTTCTTCACCCGCACGCGCACCGGCGAGGTCCAGTCCCGCATCGCCAACGACATCGGCGGCATGCAGGCCACCGTGACCTCCACGGCGACCTCCCTGGTCTCCAATCTCACCAGCGTCGTCGCCACCGTCGTCGCGATGCTCGTGCTCGACTGGCGGCTGACCGTCGTGACACTGGTGCTGCTGCCGGTCTTTGTCTGGATCAGCCGCCGCGTCGGCAACGAACGCAAGAAGATCACCACACAGCGCCAGAAGCAGATGGCCGCGATGGCCGCCACAGTCACCGAGTCGCTCTCCGTCGGCGGCATCCTGCTCGGTCGCACCATGGGCCGCTCCGACTCACTGACCGGCGCCTTCGCGGAGGAGTCCGAGCGCCTGGTCGACCTCGAGGTGCGGTCGAACATGGCCGGCCGCTGGCGGATGGCCGTCATCACCGTCGTCATGGCCGCGATGCCGGCCGTCATCTACTGGACGGCCGGCATCGCCCTGAAGACCGGTGGTCCCGAGGTCTCCATCGGCACGATCGTCGCCTTCGTCTCGCTCCAGCAGGGACTCTTCCGTCCGGCCGTGAGCCTGTTGTCCACCGGCGTCCAGATCCAGAGCTCGCTCGCGCTCTTCCAGCGCATCTTCGAGTACCTGGACCTCCCTGTCGACATCACGGAGCGCGAGGACCCGGTCCGCCTGGAGCGGGTCAGGGGTGAGGTCCGCTTCGAGAACGTCACCTTCGGCTACGACGGCAGGAACGGGCCCGTGCTCGACGGCATCGACATCACCGTCCCGCCGGGAGGAGATCTCGCCGTCGTCGGCGCGACCGGCGCCGGCAAGTCCACGCTCGGTCACCTCGTGCCGCGGCTGTACGACGTCACGGGCGGCCGGGTCACCCTCGACGGGGTCGACGTGCGCGACCTCGACTTCGACACGCTGGCCCGCGCGGTCGGCGTCGTCTCCCAGGAGACCTACCTCTTCCACGCCTCGATCGCGGACAACCTGCGGTTCGCCAAGCCGGACGCCACCGACGAGGAACTGCGTGCGGCGGCCGCGGCCGCCCAGATCCACGACCACATCGCCTCACTTCCCGACGGCTACGACACCGTGGTCGGCGAGCGGGGCCACCGGTTCTCCGGCGGTGAGAAACAGCGCCTGGCGATCGCCCGCACCATCCTGCGCGACCCGCCCGTCCTGGTGCTCGACGAGGCCACCAGCGCCCTGGACACCCGGACCGAGGCCGCCGTCCAGCAGGCCATCGACGCACTGTCGGCCAACCGCACCACGCTCACCATCGCCCACCGCCTGTCCACCGTTCGCGGCGCCGACCAGATCGTGGTCCTCGACTCCGGCCGCGCGGTCGAACGCGGCACGCACGAGGAGCTGGTGGAGCAGAACGGGCGCTACGCGGCGCTCGTGCGCCGGAACGCCCGACTGGAGCCGACAAGATGAAGATATGCCGGATTTATGGAGGTATGCGGGTTACCGTGCCCGCATGCAGACGAACACTCCGTCACGGAGCACGATCCGACTGACGCGCCGGGGCCGCCTCGCCCTCGCCGCGCTCGGGGCCGTCGTGGCCGGCACCGCCGTGGCGGTGCCGCTGCTGATCATGAACGGCGACGGCGAGTCCCGCCCCCGGGCACTGGTTGTCCCGGAGGGCTGGCGGGCGAGCCAGGTGTACGCCGCCATCGACAAGACCCTCGATCTGCCGTCGGGTTCCACGAAGAAGTCCCTCGCCAAGGCGGACCTGAAGCTGCCGAACGAGGCCGAGGGCAATCCGGAGGGCTATCTGTTCCCGGCCACCTATCCGCTTCAGGAGAAGGCCACCCCGCAGAAGCTGCTGGCGCGGATGGTCGACACGGCGGACAAGAAGTTCAACGGAGCCCCGATCGCCGCGGGCGCGCAGCGCAACGCGATGAACGTCTATCAGGCGGTCACGGTCGCGAGCATCGTCCAGGCCGAGGCCGCCACCAAGGCCGACATGGGCAAGGTGGCCCGGGTGATCTTCAACCGGCTGGAGCGGGGGATGCCGCTCCAGATGGACTCGACCGTCAGCTACGCGCTGGGCCGCTCGACGCCGCGCATGACGGAGGCCGACACCAGGATCGACAGCCCCTACAACTCCTACCAGCGGATGGGGCTGCCGCCGACCCCGATCGACAATCCCGGCGAGGACGCGGTGCGGGCAGCCATCAGCCCGACCCCGGGCGACTGGCTCTACTTCGTCACGGTCAAGCCCGGCGACACCCGCTTCACCGCGGACTTCGCGGAGCACGAGCGCAACGTGGCCGAGTCCGACGCCCAGCGGAAGAAGGCGGACGAGGCGGCGAAGAAGTGATCCACCCGGGCCGATCCACCCGGGCCGATCCACCCGGGCCGATCCACCCGGGCCGATCCGCCCGGGCCGATCCGCCCGGGCTGGTCCATACGGGCCGATCCGCCCGGGCCGGCCGTCA
>NZ_NEUB01000453.1 GCF_002910825.1 Streptomyces sp. SM1
CAGACGCACCACGTCCCCGGTCTTCGGGGCGTGCCAGATCTTCCCCTTACCGGCGTAGATGCCCACGTGGTAGACGTAGCCACCCGCATGGAAGAACACCAGGTCTCCGGCCCTGCGGCTGCCGGAGGAGATGTGACGCGTCTTGTTGTACTGCTGCGCGGCGGTGCGCGGCAGCTTCTTGCCCGCCTTCTTGAACGAGTACAGCGTCAGACCCGAACAGTCGAACCGGTTGGGCCCGATGGCGCCCCACTGGTACGGCGAGCCCTTCTTGGACGCGGCGATACGCAGTGCCTTGGTGGCGTGCCCGGCGGCGTCCGCCTCCGAGGCGGCTCCGGGGACCACGAGGGAGGCGCCCACGGCGGCCAGGGTGAGGGCCGAGGCCGTACCGGCGCGGGCCATGAGAGACGGGACACGATTGAGCGCAGTCATGCGCAACCCTTCGTCAGCCGCCTGTGAAGGATGACCTGTCGGATTCGGGCTGGCGAAGTGGCCCGGCCGCACGAGTGCGGCTTCACCCCAAGGGCTGCTCGGAACCGGGGTCCCGGCGACCCGTCGTGCTTGGGTCCTCCACTCCTGCCGATCCACTCCTGTCGACCGGTCATCCGCGCGGCGGCAGGACTCGGCGTCCGCCCGGATCGCCCCGCCGCGGCGGCGGGGTCTTGTCGTCAGTCAGGGATCTTGGCTCATGACGCGATCGAAAACCCAACGGAACGGGGGGTTTGTGTTGTTACTCACCACTCATCCGTTCGGGTGGGCGCCGGGCTGTTCGATCCGCCCCCCGGGGGGTCAGCTGAGCTCCGGACCAGCGGTGGAATGCTCCGTCCCGCCTTCGGGCGGCGGGGGTTGCGCAACTTGAACGGCCTCAAAACCGGAGGTTCGTCTACGCCGGATGGTGGTACGCCGTTTGGTCCGTTTCAACGCCTGCCGCCGCGCACCGCCGACGGGTCCGGCACCGCGGAGACCGCGGGCGTCAACTGCCGGAATCCGGCGGGAGCGTGACCCCGTCGTGAGCCGCTCGCCGTCCAGCACGCGCAGGGCCCTGGCCGGCGCGGCGGAGTGCGGATCGTTTTCGCCGCGGCCGTGCGTCAGGGTGGGCGCGTCCCGCAGGGCGACGGCCCTGCCGACCAGCGCCCGGGCCGCGCGCAGCGGAGGAAGCACCGGGGGCGGCATCCGCGGCTCACCTCGCGCCGGCGACGGGGGGAGCGCCCCTGCCCCGGCGTCATGGCCCGTGTGGCACAGGAGCACCTGGAGAGCCCGCCACCCCGCCCGATGTGCTCATCCGCGTGTCCTGGGCCGGATCAGGGAGCAGCGGCCGGCGACCCTGGAGGGCGGGGCGTGGGTGGTCCCACGGCTGCCGGCCCAGGTGTGGACGGAGACCACACGCCACCCCGAGCCGGCGGCCGGGCCGGCCGGCGGACACGACAAGGTCCGCGCCGCCCTGGGGGCGGATCGCCGAGGGATACCAGGACGCGGGCCTGCTGCCCGCCGGCACCGACACCGCCGCCATGACGCGGGCGGTGATCGTGCTCGTCCAGGCTTTCGCCGCCCGGACGGCCCTCTATGGCGGGGTCTCCGAGCAGGCGCCGGGTGACGGACTGCGGGCACCGAGGGCCACGGAGCGCCCCGCCCCGGATGCCTGACGCCCGCTCACCACGCGGTTAACGTCCGTGAAACGCCACGCGGCTACCCTCCGGGGCCATGCCATCGGGGTCCACACCCGTGGCCGCGGCCACCGGGCCCCGCACGGCCCGGAGCGAGGACTGTGAGGTGGGTGCCGTGCAGCTTACCCCGCACGAGCAGGAGAGGCTGCTGATCCATGTCGCGGCCGACGTGGCGGACAGGCGCCGGGCCCGCGGGCTGAGGCTGAACCACCCCGAGGCGGTCGCCCTCATCACCTCGCACCTGCTCGAAGGCGCCCGCGACGGCCGCACCGTCGCCGAACTCATGGCGTCGGGCAGACGGCTGCTCACCCGGGACGAGGTGATGGAGGGCATCCCCGAGATGATCCGCGACGTCCAGGTGGAGGCCACCTTCCCGGACGGCACCAAGCTCGTCACCGTCCACGACCCGATCGTCTGAGCGAGGGCAGGCCGCCGTGATTCCCGGAGAGATCCTGTTCGCCGAGGGCCGGGTCGTATGCAACGAGGGGCGCGAGGTCACCCGGCTGACCGCCCTCAACGCCGCCGACCGGCCCGTCCAGGTCGGCTCCCACTACCACTTCGCCGAGGCCAACCCCGGCCTGGAGTTCGACCGCGCGGCCGCCCGCGGCAAGCGGCTGAACGTCGCCGCGGGCACCGCCGTACGGTTCGAACCCGGCATCCCTGTCGAGGTGGGACTCGTCCCGCTCGCCGGAGCCCGCGTCGTTCCCGGACTGCGCGGGGAGACCGGGGGTGCGCTCGATGCCTGAGCTCTCCCGCGCCGCCTACGCCGACCTGTACGGTCCGACGACCGGCGACCGCATCCGGCTCGCCGACACCGATCTGCTGATCGAGATCGAGGAGGACCGTTCCGGCGGACCCGGACTCGCCGGGGACGAGGCCGTGTTCGGCGGCGGCAAGGTCATCCGCGAGTCCATGGGCCAGGCCACCGCCACCCGCGCCGACGGAGCCCCGGACACCGTCGTCACCGGTGCCGTCGTCGTCGACCACTGGGGTGTCGTCAAGGCCGACATCGGCATCCGTGACGGCCGTATCACCGGCATCGGCAAGGCCGGCAACCCCGACACCATGGACGGCGTCCATCCCGATCTCGTCATCGGTCCCGAGACAGAGATCATCGCCGGCAACGGACGGATCCTGACCGCCGGCGCCATCGACGCCCACGTCCACTTCATCTGCCCAGGGCTCGCCGACGAGGCACTGGCGTCCGGCATCACCACCCTGGTCGGCGGCGGCACCGGCCCCGCCGAGGGTTCCAAGGCGACCACCGTCACGCCCGGCCCCTGGCATCTGGCGCGGATGATGGAGGCGATGGAGGCGTACCCGCTCAACATCGGGCTGCTCGGCAAGGGCAACACCGTCTCCCACGAGGCGATGCTCTCGCAGATCAGGGGCGGTGCGGTCGGACTGAAACTGCACGAGGACTGGGGATCGACCCCGGCCGTCATCGACGCCGCGCTGACCGTCGCCGAGCGCACGGGCGTCCAGGTCGCCATCCACACGGACACCCTCAACGAGGCCGGTTTCGTGGGCGACACCCTCGCCGCGATCGCCGGGCGCGGTATCCACGCCTACCACGCGGAAGGCGCGGGCGGCGGGCACGCACCGGACATCATGACCGTGGTCGGCGAGGCTCACGTGCTGCCGAGTTCCACCAACCCCACCCGACCGTTCACCGTCAACACGGTCGAGGAGCACCTCGACATGCTGATGGTGTGCCACCACCTGAACCCCGCCGTGCCGGAGGACCTGGCCTTCGCCGAGTCCCGGATCCGGCCGTCCACCATCGGCGCCGAGGACGTGCTGCACGATCTGGGCGCCATCTCGATCATCTCCTCCGACTCCCAGGCCATGGGACGGATCGGCGAGGTGATCATGCGGACCTGGCAGACGGCCCACGTGATGAAGCGGCGGCGCGGCGCCCTCCCGGGCGACGGACCCGCCGACAACCACCGGGTACGCCGCTATGTCGCCAAGTACACGATCAATCCGGCGCTCGCCCAGGGGCTGGCCCGGGAGGCCGGGTCCGTGGAGAGCGGCAAGCTGGCCGATCTCGTGCTGTGGGAACCGGCGTTCTTCGGGGTGAGGCCTCACCTCGTCATCAAGGGCGGCCAGATCGCGTACGCGCAGATGGGGGACGCCAACGCCTCCATCCCGACCCCGCAGCCGGTCCTGCCCCGCCCGATGTTCGGTGCCGTCGGCCGGGCGCCCGCCGCGGGCTCGGTCAACTTCGTGGCGGAACCGTCGCTCGAGGCCGGGCTGCCGGAGCGGCTGGGGCTGGCCAAGCGGTTCGTGACCATCGACTCCACACGCGGGGTGACCAAGGCGGACATGCGGGAGAACGACGCCCGGCCGGAGGTACGGGTCGACCCCGACAGTTTTGCCGTGCGGATCGACGGGGAACCGGTCGAGTCCGCACCCGCCGCCGAACTGCCGCTGGCTCAGCGGTACTTCCTCTTCTGATGTCCAGGGGAGCCCTTCTCGTCCTGGCCGACGGCCGGTTCCCCGCC
>NZ_NEUB01000454.1 GCF_002910825.1 Streptomyces sp. SM1
GCGCACCGCCCGCAGGTGGTGGACGCGACGGCGGCCGGGCAGGCGTACACGGCGCTGGCGACGGTCGAGGAGCTGCTGAAGGACTGGCATGAGGGCGGACCGGCGGTGCTGCGCTCGGGCGGGCTGAGCGTGCGGGATCTGAAGCGGACCGCGGCGGCCCTGGACGTGACCGAGCCGGTGGCCGCGTTCTGGGTCGAACTGGCCTACGCCGCCGGGCTGCTGGCCTCCGACGGCGAGGCCGACGAGCGGTACGCGGCGACGCCGGCGTACGACGAGTGGCGTGAGCTTCCGGACGCGGAACGGTGGGCGCGGCTGGCCACGGCGTGGCTGGCGGCGACCCGGACGGCGGGACTGGTCGGCGGGCGGGACGCGAAGGACCACACGCTGTCGGCGCTGGGGCCGGGACTGGACCGCTCGGCGGCCCCGGAGGTACGGCACCGGGTGCTGGCCCTGCTGGCCGCCCTCCCGGAGGGGGCCGCCCCGTCCGGCGATTCGGTACTGGCCCGC
>NZ_NEUB01000043.1 GCF_002910825.1 Streptomyces sp. SM1
CGCGGTGAGTCCCTGACCGTCGAGGAGTTCGCCCGCATCGCCGAGCACGCCGAGAACGCCGAGAACGCCGAGCACGCCGAGCACGCCGAGAACAAGGAGCCGGGCCCGCAGTGAGCGTCACCGTCCGCGTCCCCGCCAAGGTCAACGTCCAGCTCGCGGTCGGCGCCGCCCGCCCCGACGGCTACCACGACCTCGCCAACGTCTTCCTCGCGGTCGGCCTGTACGACGAGGTCACCGTCACCCCGTCACCGGACGGGCTCCGGGTCACCTGCGCGGGCCCGGACGCCGGTGAGGTCCCGCTGGACCGTACGAACCTCGCCGCCCGCGCGGCCCTGATCCTCGGCGGACGGTACGGCCGGGACGCGGACGTCCACATCCACATCGCCAAGGACATTCCCGTCGCCGGTGGCATGGCGGGCGGCAGCGCGGACGGCGCGGGCGCGCTGCTCGCGTGCGACGCGCTGTGGGGCACGGGTGCCTCGCGCACGGAACTCCTCGACATCTGCGCCGAGCTGGGCAGCGATGTGCCGTTCAGCCTGGTCGGAGGGGCGGCACTGGGCACCGGACGGGGCGAGAGGCTGACGGAGCTGGAGGTGGGGGGCACCTTCCACTGGGTGTTCGCCATGGCCGGGCGGGGGCTGTCGACACCGGCGGTGTTCCGGGAGTTCGACCGGCTGGGGGAGGGGCGGGAGATTCCCGGGCCGGTGGCCTCGCGGGAACTGATCGGCGCACTCGCCAAGGGCGACCCGCACGCGCTCGCGGCCACCGTCTCCAACGACCTCCAGCCGGCGGCGCTGTCGCTGTTCCCGGAGCTGGCGGAGACGCTCGCGGCGGGGCGTGCGGCGGGGGCACCGGCCGCGCTGGTGTCCGGATCGGGGCCGACCACGGCGTTCCTGGCGCCGGACGCGGAGGCGGCGGAGGGGATCGCGGCTGCCCTGCGGGCTTCGGGTACCTGCCGCACGGTGCGTACGGCGGCAGGGCCGGTGCCGGGGGCGACGGTCGTCTGAGGCGCTCCGGGGGCGCGTCCCGACCGTGCTCGGCTCGAGGGCGATCGTGGAAGGCCTGTCGACCTTGCTCCGGTCGCGGTGCGGCCCCTGTGCACGCAGGCCCGCGTCATCGGGTCGAGTTCGTGGACATGGACGAGGGGCGGCCGGTGACTCCTCGCGTCCCGGGCGCGTTCCGTCAGGGCCTACGCTGGAAAGCTGATCGATCCACCTGGCAGGAGAAAAATGGCCGTCAACCTGGTCAATGTCGAGAACGTCAGCAAGGTGTACGGCACGCGTGCGTTGCTCGACGGGATCTCCCTCGGCGTCTCCGAGGGGGACCGGATCGGGGTCGTGGGGCGCAACGGCGACGGCAAGACCACGCTCATCCGGATGCTGGCCCGGCTGGAGGAGGCGGACACCGGGCGGGTGACGCACTCCGGCGGACTGCGGATCGGGGTGCTCACCCAGCACGACTCGCTCGACCCGGAGGCGACCGTCCGGCACGAGGTCATCGGCGACCTGGCCGACCACGAGTGGGCCGGGAACGCCAAGGTCAGGGACGTACTGTCCGGACTGTTCGGCGGACTGGACCTGCCCGGGTTCCCCAAGGGCCTCGACACCGTCATCGGGCCGCTGTCCGGTGGCGAGCGGCGGCGGATCGCGCTCGCCAAGCTGCTCATCGAGGAGCAGGACCTGGTCGTCCTCGACGAGCCGACGAACCACCTCGACGTCGAGGGCATCGCCTGGCTCGCCCGGCATCTGCGGGAGCGCCGGTCCGCGCTCGTCTGCGTCACCCACGACCGGTGGTTCCTGGACCAGGTCTGCACCCGCATGTGGGACGTGCAGCGCGGTGACGTGTACGAGTACGAGGGCGGTTACTCCGACTACGTCTTCGCCCGCGCGGAGCGTGAGCGCATCGCCGCCACCGAGGAGGTCAAGCGGCAGAACCTGGTCCGCAAGGAGCTGGCCTGGCTGCGGCGCGGCGCCCCCGCGCGGACGTCCAAGCCGCGCTTCCGCGTGGAGGCCGCCAACGAGCTGATCGCGGACGTGCCCCCGCCCCGGGACAGCAGCGAGCTGATGAAGTTCGCCTCCTCGCGGCTCGGCAAGACCGTCTTCGACCTGGAGGACGTCACCGTCCAGGCCGGGCCCAAGGTGCTGCTCGAGCACGTCACCTGGCAGCTCGGGCCCGGGGACCGTATCGGCCTGGTGGGGGTCAACGGCTCCGGGAAGACGTCGCTGCTGCGGGCGCTGACGGAGGCTGCCCGGAGCGAGGGCGAGGTGCAGCCCGCGGGGGGCAGGGTCCGGGTGGGGAAGACGGTCAAGCTCGCCTACCTCTCCCAGGAGGTCGCCGAACTCGACCCCACCTGGCGCGTGCTCCAGGCCGTCCAGGCGGTGCGCGAGCGCGTCGACCTCGGCAAGGGGCGCGAGATGACCGCCGGTCAGCTGTGCGAGACCTTCGGGTTCGGCAAGGAGAAGCAGTGGACGCCGGTGGGCGACCTGTCGGGTGGTGAGCGGCGGCGGCTGCAACTGCTGCGGCTGCTGATGGACGAGCCCAACGTCCTCTTCCTCGACGAGCCCACCAACGACCTGGACATC
The DNA here is from genome assembly GCF_002910825.1 of Streptomyces sp. SM1. Classification (GTDB taxonomy): domain Bacteria; phylum Actinomycetota; class Actinomycetes; order Streptomycetales; family Streptomycetaceae; genus Streptomyces; species Streptomyces okerensis. The sequence continues at coordinate 2,583 of NZ_NEUB01000043.1, forward strand.
GAGACGCTCACCCAGCTCGAGGACGTCCTCGACGGCTGGCCCGGCTCCATGATCGTCATCTCCCACGACCGGTTCTTCGTCGAGCGCACCACCGACCGCGTCTTCGCCCTCCTCGGCGACGGAGCCCTGCGGATGCTCCCGCGCGGCATCGACGAGTACCTGGAGCGGCGCAGGCGCATGGAGGAG
>NZ_NEUB01000455.1 GCF_002910825.1 Streptomyces sp. SM1
CTGCTCCTCGCCGTTCTCAGCGGGCAGCGCCCCGTGCACGCGATGCTGCGGCACACCGCCGGCCAGGCCTACGACGAACTCGTCCGGCTCGCGGAACGCGGCCCGCTGCGCACCCGGGGTGCCCGCCCCGTCGTGCGCGACATCGGCTGGTTCGAGCCCCGGGAGGGCGCCATCGAGGCGTTCGCGCGGATCGGCGCCGGCGACAGGCTGCGCGCCATGGCCTTCCGCCTGGAGCAGGGCCGGGACCTGCGCTGGCGCTGCACCGCCGTGGAACTGGGCGGCCCCCGCCGGCACCACCCGCACCGCGCGGACACCCGCTGAACACCCGCCCACACCCGACGGCCCCGCACATACCCCGCCCCACACCGACGGCCCCGCACACCCGCTCCACGCCCGAGGGCCGGACACCCCGGGGTGTCCGGCCCTCGGCCTGCTCACAACAGCCGCTCCGGCACGGGAGCGGCACCGCTCACTTCTTGCGGCGACGCCCGCCCCGCGCCTGCTTGCGCCGCTCCGCGCGCGTGAGGCCGTCCGCCTCGGAGCGCACCGGCTCGTCGTCGGTGGCGAAGTCGCCCTCGATGGTGCCGCCCTCGCCGTCCACCGTCGGCGCCGAGAAGTGCAGGTTCCGCCGCTGCGGGGCGTCGAGCCCCTTGGCGCGGATCTCGGGGCGGGTCCCCGCCTGCGCGGGCACCGCGTCCCGCTTCTCCAGGTCGGCCACCGGCTCGACGTCCTCGACCGGGACCTCCTCGACCTGCTGCTCGACCTGGACCTCCAGGTTGAACAGATAGCCGACGGACTCCTCCTTGATGCCGTCCATCATGGCGGTGAACATGTCGAAGCCCTCGCGCTGGTACTCGACCAGCGGGTCCTTCTGCGCCATCGCGCGCAGACCGATGCCCTCCTGGAGGTAGTCCATCTCGTAGAGGTGCTCGCGCCACTTGCGGTCCAGGACCGACAGCACGACCCGGCGCTCCAGCTCACGCATGATCTCGGAGCCGAGCTGCGCCTCGCGGGCCTCGTACTGGGCGCGGACGTCCTCCTTGATGGACTCGGAGATGAACTCCGCCGTCAGCCCCGCCCGGTCGCCGGCCTCCTCCTCCAGCTCCTCGATGGTGACGCTCACCGGGTAGAGCTGCTTGAACGCGCCCCACAGCCGGTCCAGGTCCCAGTCCTCGGGGAAGCCGTCAGCGGTCTCCGCCTGGACGTAGGCGTCGATGGTGTCGTCCGTGAAGTGCTGGATCTGCTCCTGCAGGTCCTCCCCCTCCAGGACGCGGCGCCGCTCACCGTAGATGACCTCGCGCTGCCGGTTCAGGACCTCGTCGTACTTCAGGACGTTCTTACGCGTCTCGAAGTTCTGCGTCTCCACCTGGGACTGGGCGGAGGCGATCGCGCGGGTGACCATCTTGTTCTCGATCGGCACGTCGTCCGGCACGTTCGCCATGGACATCACCCGCTCGACCATCTGGGCCTTGAACAGCCGCATCAGGTCGTCACCGAGCGAGAGGTAGAAACGGGACTCGCCCGGGTCGCCCTGACGGCCGGAACGGCCGCGCAGCTGGTTGTCGATCCGCCGCGACTCGTGCCGCTCGGTGCCCAGGACGTACAGGCCGCCGCTCTTCTCGACCTCGGCCTTCTCGGCCTTGACCGCTTCCTCGGCACGCGCGATCGCCTCGGGCAGCGCCTGCGCCCACTCCTCGAGGTGCTCCTCGGGGTCGAGGCCGCGCTGGCGCAGCTCCGCCTCGGCGAGGTCCTCGGGGTTGCCGCCGAGCTTGATGTCCGTACCGCGACCGGCCATGTTGGTGGCCACGGTGACGCTGCCCTTGCGGCCGGCCTGGGCGACGATCGACGCCTCCCGCTCGTGGTGCTTGGCGTTCAGCACCTCGTGCTGGATGCCGCGCTTGCTGAGCTGCTGCGAGAGGTACTCGGACTTCTCCACCGACGTCGTGCCGACCAGGATCGGCTGGCCCTTGCGGTGCTTCTCCTCGATGTCGTCGACGACCGCCTCGAACTTGGCGACCTCGGTGCGGTAGATCAGGTCGGACTGGTCGGCGCGGACCATCGGCCGGTTGGTCGGGATGGGCACCACACCGAGCTTGTAGATCTGGTGGAACTCGGCGGCCTCGGTCATCGCCGTACCGGTCATGCCGGACAGGCCCGGGATTTCCTTGCCGTTGCGGTCGTGGCGCTTGTAGAGGCGGAAGAAGTTCTGCAGCGTGATCGTGGCGAGGGTCTGGTTCTCGTCCTTGATCGGCACCGCTTCCTTCGCCTCGATGGCCTGGTGCATGCCCTCGTTGTAACGGCGGCCGGCGAGGATACGGCCGGTGTGCTCGTCCACGATCATGACTTCGTCATCGATGATGACGTAGTCCTTGTCCTTCTTGAAGAGCTCCTTGGCCTTGATGGCGTTGTTCAGGTAGCCCACCAGCGGGGTGTTCACCGACTCGTACAGGTTGTCGATGCCCAGCCAGTCCTCGACCTTGGCCACACCGGACTCGTGGATCGCGACCGTGCGCTTCTTCTCGTCGACCTCGTAGTCGCCGGTCTCCTCGATGCCCTTGAGCGGCTGGCCGGGCTCGCCGCGCTTGAGGCGCTTGACCAGCTTCGCGAAGTCGCCGTACCACTTGGTGGCCTGGTCGGCCGGGCCGGAGATGATCAGCGGCGTACGGGCCTCGTCGATGAGGATCGAGTCGACCTCGTCGACGATGGCGTAGTTGTGGCCGCGCTGGACGAGCTCGTCCTTCGACCACGCCATGTTGTCGCGCAGGTAGTCGAAGCCGAACTCGTTGTTCGTGCCGTACGTGATGTCGCTGGCGTACTGCTCGCGGCGCTGGGCCGGCGTCATGTTGGCCAGGATGCAGCCGACGCTCAGACCGAGGAAGCGGTGGACGCGGCCCATCATCTCGGAGTCGCGCTCGGCCAGGTAGTCGTTGACCGTGATGATGTGGACGCCCTCACCGGACAGGGCGTTCAGATACGCGGGCAGGGTGCCGACGAGGGTCTTGCCCTCACCGGTCTTCATCTCGGCCACGTAGCCCATGTGGAGGGCGGCGCCACCCATCATCTGGACGTCGTAGTGCCGCTGGCCCAGGGTGCGCCTGGCGGCCTCGCGGACGGTGGCGAAGGCTTCGGGCAGCAGGTCGTCCAGGCTCTCACCGTCGGCGTACCGCTGCTTGTACTCATCGGTGAGGGCCCGCAGCTCGGCGTCGGAGAGGCCTTCGAAGTCCTCTTCGATGGAGTTGACCTGGTCCGCGATGCGGTGCAGCTTGCGCAGGATTTTGCCTTCGCCTGCACGCATGATCTTCGAGAGGACGGACACGGGGGTTGGTCTCCTTGCCGGTCGGGCCTGGGACGGTCGGTTTCCGTTTCACTGACTGGGCAACGGCCATCGTATGCGAGGACCCCGCCACGCCGGGAGGCCTGCCGCGGGGGTGACCGCCGGCCGCTTCCCATCCGTTTCACGGCTGCCTCGAAAGAACAACGTCCGGGCCCGTCCGATGGTGCCGCACCGGCCCGGTGAATCGCACAACGGGTGATCATGGGACCACGCACGGCGAGAGGGATGGCGCCCCCGGCCGCCGCGTGAGCAGAATCGGCCGATGGAACCCGTCACGCTCACCACCGGCCGTCTCCTGCTGCGTACCGTCGGCCCGCGGGACACCGACGCCGTGTACGCGATCTGCCAGGACCCGGACATCCAGCGCTGGACCACGATCCCCTCCCCGTACCTTCCCGAGCACGCGCGGGGGTTCACCGAGCAGATGGCCCCCGACGGCTGGGCGAACGGGTCGATGTTCACCTTCGGGGTCTTCCTGCCCACCGGGGAGCTGACGGGCATGATCAGCATCACCATGCGCTCGCTCGGCATGGGGGAGATCGGCTACTGGGGAGCGAAGGAGCACCGCGGCAACGGCTACGTCACCGAGGCCGCCGTCGCCGTCTCCCGCTGGGCCTTCACCCGGCTCTCGGTCGACCGCGTGGAATGGCGCGCCGAGGTCGGCAACACCGCCTCCCGCGCGGTGGCGGAGCGCGCGGGCTTCACCGTCGAGGGCGTCCTGCGCTCGTCGCTCAACAACAAGGGGGTGCTGCGCGACTGCTGGGTGGGCTCGCTGCTCCCCTCCGACCTGGGACTGACGTCCACGGCGCCGTACGTGCCGGGGCGCGGATGACGTCCGGGCCGGCCGTGCCTGTCAGTGGCGCCCTCTATCGTGCGGACGTATGACGACCCTCCCGCGTCCGGCCACGGAACTCTCGGCCGACGAGGCCCGCCGTATCGCCCTGCGCGCCCAGGGATTCCTCGGTGCCCCCGACCGCCGCTCCGGTGTGCGGGGGGTCCTCCGCCACCTGGGCGCGGTGCAGCTCGACACCATCTCCGTCCTCGCCCGCTCCCACGAGCTGATCCCGTACGCCCGGCTGGGCGCGGTCGGGCGCCGGACGGTCGAGGAGGCGTACTGGAGGCGGGAGTCCGAGCCGCCGCGCGCGTTCGAGTACTGGTCGCACGCCGCGTGTGTCCTGCCCATCGAGGAGTGGCCGCACTTCGCCTTCCGCCGCCGCGCCTACCGCGCCCGTCCGCACTGGAACCACGAACTGCCCGACGGCACCTACGACCAGGTGATCAAGCAGCTCCGTGCGGAGGGCCCGCTCACGGCCACGGAGCTGGGCGGCGCCAAGCGCACCAGTGAGTGGTGGGACTGGTCCGGCACCAAGGTCGCCGTCGAACGGGCGCTGATGTACGGCGAGGTGGTGTGCGTCGAGCGCCGCGGCTGGAAGCGGGTCTACGACCTCGCCGAGCGCGCCGTCCCGGCGGAACTGCTGCACGACGAGCTGGACGACGCCGAGTGCCTGCGCCGCCTGGTCCGGCTGGCCGGCCAGTCCCTCGGCGTCGGTACGCGCGCGGACATCGCCGACTACCACCGCCTCAGGGGCGAGCAGGTCGACGCGGTGGTCGCCGATTCGGGTCTGGTCCCGGTGACCGTGGCGGGCTGGTCCAAGCCGGCCTGGGCCGATCCGGCGGCCCTGGCGGCCCCGCCGCGCGGCCGGCACCGTACGACGCTGCTGTCGCCGTTCGACTCCCTGGTGTGGGAACGGGCGCGCACGGAGCGGATCTTCGGCTTCACCCACCGCCTGGAGGCGTACGTCCCCAGGCCCAAGCGGGTGTACGGCTACTTCGCGATGCCGGTCCTCGCGGGGGGCCGGCTGGTGGGCCGCGTCGATCCGGCCCGTGAGGGCCGCACGCTGGTGGCCCGGCAGGTCACGCTGGACGGCCGGGCGGCGGTCCCGGCCGTGGCGCGGGCCCTGGTGGAGGCGGCGGGCTGGGTGGACTGCACCGACGTCCGTGTGGAGCGGGTCGACGCACCCGGGCTGCGCGAGGCCCTCGCCCTGGAGCTCGCCCGGTCCCTGGCCTGACTCCCCGGACCGGGCCCGGGGCCTCAGCGGATCTCGAGGATCTTCTCCCGCATCGCGTAGACCACCGCCTCCATCCTGGAGTGCAGCTGAAGCTTCTCCAGGATGTTGCGGACGTGGTTCTTCACGGTGTTCTCGGAGATGAACAGCGCCTTGGCGATGTCCCGGTTGTTCATCCCCGTGGCCACCAGCTTGAGGACCTCGAGCTCACGGTCCGTCAGCCGCGGTGCGGGCACGAGACGGCGCTCGTCGGTGCGCTGGATCATCGACTTGAACTCGGTGAGGAGTTTCGACGCCATGGACGGACTGATCTGGGACTGTCCGTCGGCCACCGCGCGAATGGCGGTGGCCACCTCGTCCGTGGAGATCTCCTTCAGCAGGTAGCCGGTCGCGCCCGCCTTGATGGCGTCGTAGAGGTCGGCTTCCTCGTCGCTGATCGTCAGCATGATGATCTTCGCGCTCGGGGCGACCTCCTTGATGGAGGTGCAGGCCTCGATGCCGCCCCGCTTGGGCATCCGCACATCCATCAGGATGATGTCCGGCAGCAGGTCGGCCGCCTTCTCCACGGCCTCGGCGCCGTCCCCCGCCTCGCCGACGACCTGGATGTCCTCCTCGGCCGCCAGCACGATCTCCAGCCCGCGGCGGAACAGCGCGTGGTCGTCCACCACCAGGACTCTGATCGGCTCCTTGCGTGGTGTGTCCGCGTCCGGGCCCATGCCGACGGTGCCGCCGTCGGCGTCCCCGTGCTGCATCGGTCCGAAGCTGTCCGCCATCGTTCCTCCCCCTGAAGGCTGTGGCCCGTGGTCCCGACCATCGCCAACCCAAGGCAACGACCCACCGGTTGGGCCGTTGCCGCCATGATTCCATGCCCGGACGACACCGGGGTCCCGGTAGCGGTCCGGAGCGGGCGCACGCCGGTGCCCCCGGGGGCGCACACGCGCACCCGGGGGCACCGGCCGTGCTGTCGTGCGGCAGCTCAGCCGCCGAGGGTTCCGCCCGCCTCGGGGGAGTCGGTCTCGGTGACCATCGTGTCGGTGCTGAGGTGGATCACGCCGTAGTCGTAGGCGTGGCGCCGGTAGACGACGCTGGGTTCCTTGGTCTCGGAGTCGACGAACAGATAGAAGTCGTGCCCGACCAGTTCCATCTCGTAGAGCGCCTGGTCGAGGGTCATGGGTGCGGCCACGTGGGTCTTCTCGCGGACGACGAGGGGTCCGTCCCCCTGTACCTCCAGCGAGCCGATCTTCTTGGTGGGGACCGCGTCCGTCTCCTCCGGGGCGACGCTCGCGCCGGCCCCGTTCAGTGTGGCCACGCCCGGGACGTGGTCGGGGACCTCGGCGGCCGAGATCCGGCGCGCGCCGCGCCGCGAGAAACGCTTGTCGTGCTGCTTGCGCAGCCGGGCGTCCAGCTTCTCCGCTGCCAGGTCGAGCGCCGCGTACGGGTCGCTCGCCGCCGCCTCCGCCCGGATCACCGGGCCGCGGGAGCGGAGCGTGATCTCCACCCGGTCACAGCGGTCGGCCTGTCGGGGGTTGGGCTCCTTGGACACCTCGACGTCGAGGCTGATCACCTTGCCATCGAGCTTCTGGATCTTCTCCAGGTTCAGCTTCTCGGCCACGTGCTTCCGGAACCGCTCGGGCACCTCGGTCTTGCGGCCCTTGACGACGATGTCCACGCAGAACTCCGTTCCCGGATCACTCCGCCTCGGTGCGGAGTGTCTCCCTTGTGCACCAGGCTCCGGTGTCGTCCGGAGCCTCGGACTCGGTGACGTCCACCTCCTCCCCCGGATGCGAGATCTCCAGTCCACCGGCGCGGGTGATGATGAAAAACCCGCAGCACGGCAATCGGATTCGAGAGGTGTGGCCTGCGGCTTTCCCTCACAACCGAACATATCTCGCCCGGACGGATGGCGTCACCCTCTACTGCGCCCTACCTCCATTCGGGGGAATTACCCCTCTCATAACCTGCAACGACGCACGTACTCAGTCAGTTCCGGTGTACTTCGAAAGCATCCGGTGACGCCGCGACAACCGCGGCGCACACCACATCGATGATCGCGTCGGCACTGTCCGCGACCGCCTTTCCCGCCGGCCGGCCGGACTGCCGGCCCGCCCGTTGTCGAACCGGTCCGTTCCGCTGTTCCCCTCTCCTTTCCCACGTCTCACCCGGGTACACGAACGCGGGCCCCGAGATACTCGACTCCGCTTCCGTTTCGGCCCGTACCGCGCGTGCCGCCTCGGCGAGCGACGCCCCCGTCGTCATCAGGTCGTCGACCAGGACGACCCGGCTTCCCAGGAGCAGCCGCCGGCACCCGGGGGCCACCGTCAGCGCGCCCGCGAGGTTGGCCAGCCGCTGCCGGGAGCCGAGCCCCGACTGGTCGGCCACGCCCCGCCGTTGCCGCAGGGCGGGAAGTACTCGGACGGGTACCCCCGCCCTGCGGAGCTCACCCGCCGCCGCGTACGCGATCCGCCGGGCGGGATCGTGCCCGCGGGCC
>NZ_NEUB01000456.1 GCF_002910825.1 Streptomyces sp. SM1
GAAACGCCGGGGGTGCGGGAAGCGCCGGCGGCGTGGGGCGCGTCAGCGGTTCGTCGGGCGGTCCAGAAGGGCGGTCACTTCGCGGCGTACCGCCTCCCGTGCCGGGCCGGGCAGGGACGCCAGGCCGGTCCGGTCCAGGGCCCGGAGCGCCGGGTCGGGTCCGGTGTGGCAGTCGGCGGTCCCGGTGGTCACCTCGTAGCCGTCCCGGACGGCGACGGACAGCTGGTGCCGGCCGTCGTCACCCGCATGCACGGCGGTGGCCACGACGAGCGGTGGCGGACCGCCCGCTTCGCCGGGCTCCTTGTAGTACCCGCTCGTCACGGGGTCCTGCCAGTGGATCCCGAGCAGCAGGTGGCGCTTGGCGACCACTTCTCCCAGGTCGGTCTCGTACGTACCGTCCCTGTCCAGAACGGTCGCCCGCGCGTTGAGGGCCAGCGCCGCCGGGAGCAGACAGCGCAGCGTGCTGCCGACGATGTTGCCGCCGACGGTGGCCGTCCGGCGTACCGCGCCGGTCCCCACGGTCGAGGCGGCGCGGCGCAGCACTTCCGGCACCCGGTCGTCCACCTGGTGCAACAGGACCGCCGCGCCCAGTTCCTGGCGTTCCATCCGGTTGGCCTCGGACAGTTCGCGCAGGGACATCGCCTGCTCGGGGAAGCCGTCGCGTTGCCAGAGGGCCCACACGAGCGTGGCTCCGCCGACGGGTACCGCCCCCTCGGCCAGACAGTGCTGTGCTCCGGACAGGGACGTGGGCAGACGCAACAGCACGGCGGTCGACCTGCTTTCCTCGACGGGGGCGGGGAACAAGCCACTTCGCGGAATGATCCGGGGCACTGCATTGTCGGCACCGTCACGGGGGCGCGTACAGGGCTCGCTGGTTCGCCGTGTGCGCCCATCGGGTGGGACCTTGCGCTCGGCCGGGTGCTTGCTCCATGGTTGACGCGCGTCACATGGCCCGTCACTCGGCTGAACCACACTTCCCGGAACCGGAGATCGCATGTTCGGACGCGCTGTACGTCTGTTTCTCTCAATTGTCATGCTCATGGCCGGATTGGCCGCGGGTGCCGTCGCCACCGCGGGCACCGCGCACGCCGACGGCTGTTACACCTGGCCCCGCACCCTGTCCCAGGGCGCCTCGGGCGCCGACGTCACCCAGCTTCAGATCAGGCTCGGCGGCTACCCCGGCCAGGGCTCCGTGCTGGCCGTCGACGGCTCGTTCGGCCCGGCCACGGCGGCCGCGCTCAAGCGCTTCCAGTCGGCCTACGGCCTGGCCGCCGACGGTGTGGCGGGCCCCAACACCTTCAACAAGCTCTACGCCCTCCAGGACAACGACTGCACTCCCATCCACTTCTCCTACGCCGAGCTGAACAGCTGCAACTCCACCTGGTCTGGCGGCGCGGTCAGTGCCGCGACGGCCAAGTCCAACGCGCTGCGGACGATGTGGAAGCTGGAAGCCCTGCGGCACGCACTCGGTGACCAGCCGATCCGGGTCACCAGCGGCTTCCGCTCCCACGCCTGCAACGACGCCGTGGGCGGAGCGAGCGGCAGCCGCCATCTGTACGGCGACGCGGCCGACCTCGGCGCCGGACCGCACTCCTTGTGCACCCTGGCCAAGCAGGCCCGCAACCACGGCTTCCGCGGCATCCTGGGTCCCGGCTACCCGGGGCACAACGACCACACCCACGTCGACCACCGCGGCAGCCGCTACTGGTCCGCGCCGACCTGCGGAATCTGAGCGGACGACTGCCCCCGAGCAGGGTTCCCCGGCCCCACTCCGGGGAACCCCCGGCACCGGCGCGGGCGGTACGTCTCCCGGTCACAGCAGCCGCCGGATCTCCCCCCGCACCCGGTAGAAGCCGCCGGCCGCCGGATGCAGCGCGTCCACCACATACCGGGCGCCGGGCACCCGTATCGCGCGCGGGAACTGCACGTTCCACGACTCGTCGTAGCCGCCGGACACGACATGGACGCGCAGCCTCCCGTTGTGCTGCGCGCACTCGACGACCACGGCACCGGCGGGCGCCTGTGCGACGGTGGCCACCGCGGTCGCGGTCGTGGCCGGCGTGTAGGTGGGCAGGGCCGCGGCGAGCTTGACGTCCCGCACGACCGGCACGCTGCCCTGCTGCGCCGCGGAGATCGCCGCCTCGCTCGCGTCCACGCACACCAGGGAACCGTCCGTGGTCACCAGGTACAGCCGCTCGTCCCGGTACTGCATCGACAGCGCCGATCCGCCTCCCGTGCCGAGCTTCCACAGCCGCGTACCGTCCCGGTCGAAGCAGTAGACGGACGACGCCGAGTCCCCGGCGAAGACGAACCGCCCGCCCGGCGCGGTGGCACACGAGTACACGGAACCGTCGCAGGCGTAGGTGGCCTCGACGGCACCGGTCGCCTTCGACAGCCGCTGCACCACCCGGTGCGCCGTCCCCGCGTAGACGGTGTCGTCCTCCTGCCAGCCGAACAGCACACCGCCGCGGGTGGGCGTGTGCCACAACTCGCCGCTGCCGTCGGGCGCGTAGGCCGTGACACCCCGGTGGTGGCCGTGGTAGACGGCCCGGTCGTCGGCGCGGACCATCCATGCGTGGTCACCCTGGCTGCGGCGCGACCACTGGTGCTCGTCCTCGTGGTCGATGACGGTGAGCCGGCCCTCGCGGTCCGAGACGTCGAGCACGCCCTCGTGGATGTCCAGCCAGAAGATGTCGACGTCCGCCGCGATGTCGTAGGCGGCGAACGGCAGCTTCGAGGACAGGTCGTAGACCCGGCCGTCGTCACAGCCCGCGTAGATCCAGAAGTCGTCGGCCACCAGGCACTTCACGCCGTCCGGCAGACTGAACCGGGCCAGTACGCTGCCCTCGTGGTCCAGGGTGAAGACGTCTCCGGCCTGGTTGCCGACCCAGCAGCGGTCGTCGTCGACATGGATGCCGAAGGCGGAGGAGCCCGTACCGAACCGCCACAGCACGGGAGCCACGGCGCGCGCGGTGGACGGCGCGGAGGCCACCTGGCGCCGGGTCACCGCGCGCGGGGCCCGCTGACCGGGCACCGCCGGCTCGTAGCCCTTGCGGACCTTCTCCCCCACCTTCTTCGCCGCGGCGGCCCGTGCCTTCGCCGCCGAGGCGAACGTCGTCGTCTGCGTCTGCCCCGCCGCGCCGATCCGGCCGTACCGCACCGTCACCAACTGGCCGTCGACCGACACCTCGTAGAACTTGTGTGCGGCGCCGTCCTCCTGGGACAGCTCCAGATACGTCGTCGACACCGTGGACCCGGCAGACATGGCACACCCCTCCCCAGACGGGCCCACGGCCGCTCCGGCGGACCCACTGATCGAACCGTAGGGGGTGCCACTGACAACGAGGGAGCCGTCAGACGCCGAACTCCTGCGGCGAGAGACCGAGCACTCCGCAGGCCTCGCGGACGGCGTACTGCTCGGAAGGATCGAAGCTCCCGTCCGCACCGGCGACGACCATGCCGGTCTGGACGACCGCCCGTGCCTCGACCGGCTTCTTCGCCGCCTTGGCGATGTCCTCCAGTGCCCGCGCCTTGCCCTGCTCGAAGTTGGCGGTGAGCCGGTCCACATGCTCGTTGAACCGCTTGCGGAGCTGGTCCGGCGGGAAGTTCTGCAGTACCTCGTTGGAGACGATCAGCTCCTCCACCCGCTGCCGCTCCGCCGGGTCGACCCGGCCGTCGGCCGCCGCGACCAGCGCGCACATCGCCATGCTCGCGTCCCGGTAGGCGCCGCTCTTCAGCTCCGTCTTGGCCGAGGCGAGCTGGGACTTGAACAGCCCCACCAGCTTGGCCTTGGAGCCGCCGCCGGAGGAGGACGAGCCGTGCCCCTGCTGCCGTGCGCCCCCCGTCTGAGCGCCCTGGGACTGCTGGAGCGTCCTGGCCTGTTCCTTGAGCCGGTCCCACATCGCCATTCGGTGCCACCTCTGGTTGTGTAGCTGTCCACCCGGTCCTGGTTGCCAGCCCGGGTCCTCACGGTCCGTCCGGTCAACGGACGCGACCCCGGCCGTGTTCCCGCGGGGCAGAAGAAGGCGAAGACTGCCGGCGCGTCAGCGGCCGCACGGGCGCCGCCGGGGCCGGACGAACGGCCGCCGCACCGGACCGTGAGGCCCGGGGCGGCGGCCGCCGGCATCGGGTCCGGCCCCTTTACGGGTCCCGTTCCCGCGACGGATCCGGCCGCGGCTCAGCCCACCGTCCACTTCTGGTTGGCGCCGCCCAGGCAGGTCCAGATCTGCAACCGGGTGCTGTTGGCGGAACTGTTGCCCGTCACGTCCAGGCACTTGTCCGCCTGCGGGTTGACGATGTCGCGGGCCGCGGTGACGACCCACTTCTGGGCCGCGGTGCCGTTGCAGTCCCACAGCTGGACGGGCGTGCCGTCCGCCGTACCTCCCGAAGCGACGTCGAGGCACTTGCCGAGCGCCCTGATCGTGCCGTCACCGCCGACCGACCACTGCTGGGCGGAGGTGCCGTTGCAGTCGTAGAGCTGTACGGGGGTGCCGTTCGCCGTGCCCGCCCCCGCGACGTCGACGCACTTGCCGGCCAGGCCGCGGATCGCTCCGCCGGCCGGCGAGTCGCCCGTGGTCACCGACACGTGGTCCACCACGAGTTGCTGCGGGAAGACGGTGGATCCGTCCGGGTCGCCGGGCCAGTAGCCGCCCACCGCCAGGTTGAGGATCAGGAAGAACGGCTTGTTGAACACCCACTGCCTGCCGCCCAGGTCGGCGGGTGTGCGCCGCTGGTAGACGTTCCCGTCCACCGACCAGGTGATCGAGTCCGGCGCCCAGTCGACGGCGAAGGTGTGGAAGGCGTCCGCGAAGGCCTGGCCGCCCGGCAGTGTGTAGCCGGCGCCGATGCCGCCGGAGCCGGAGTAGCCGGGACCGTGGAGGGTGCCGTGCACGGTGGAGGGCTCGAAGCCGACGTTCTCCATGATGTCGATCTCGCCCGAGTCCGGCCAGTTCACCGGCGTGCCCAGCATCCAGAAGGCCGGCCACATGCCCTGTCCGCGCGGCACCTTCATCCGCGCCTCGACGTGCCCGTACTGCGCGGTGAACCTGCCCGCCGTGTTGAGCCGCGCCGAGGTGTACTGACAGGTGCCGTACCAGCACTGGTAGTTGGCCGGGTTCTCCTTGCGGGCGGTGATGACCAGATGGCCCTGGCCGTCCAGGGCGGCGTTCTTGTTGCCTGACGTGTAGAACTGCCGCTCGTGGTTGTTGACGTTGTCGCCGGTCTCGATCTGCCACTTCGAGGAGTCGACGGCCGCGCCGGCGGGCCCGTCGAAGGTGTCCGAGAACGTCACGGCCGCCGCGGCGGTGACGTCCGCCGGCTCTTCGGCCTGCGCGGTGGTACCGACCGCGCCGGTGGCGACCAGCACGGCGGGCAGGGCGGCGATCAGCCATCTGCGGCGGGTGCGCGGAGAGAACATGGCTCTCCCTTCCGTACGGCGGCCCGTGGGTACGGGCGTGCCGGACCGAGGTTGTGGGGGTTGAATGCGCAACGACTTGATTCAAGAGGTGAGATAAGAGGGCGTCAAGACTCTGGTACGTACCAGGAGTCGTGACCGCGCCCGCCCTGCCGGGTCCGGCCGGTGATTCACGCCGTTGTGCCCCACGAGGTCCGGTGTGCACAGGCCGGGTCGTGCTCGGTGGCGCAGGACGTCCACCAGCGTTCACAGCACGCGGCCTCCACCTCGGCCTGCGCGAGCGCCGCGGCCGCCACGTCGCGCCACGCCGCCCGGCGGCCCTCCCGTTCGCGCAGGACGGCGACGGTGCGGCGTTCGTCGGCGATCACCGTCTCGCGGACCACACCCATGACGGGGGCGAGGGCGGCGACGGCCATGGCGAGGGTGGTCCAGGCGGGAACGGCACCCCAGGTGCGCACCGTACAGAAGGAGAGCCAGAGGGCCACGGCGATGTACAGGACGGTGAGAGTGCGGCTGCCCCTGCTCATGGCTGGTGTCCCTTCTCGCTCCGGCCGGTGGCCTTCTGATGCCCCGGATGTGCGCGGGCATGACTCATCGGCACGGGGTTCCAGTAAGTCCCTTCTTTTGCAGTCGAGTTGCTATCCGACCGCTTCCCCGTGCGCCACACTGCTGCCAAGGGACCGGCCGACAAGGGAAGAGCGGGGGCGGGGCATGGTCGCGCACAGACCGGTCGTGGCCGCGGTGGCGGGAGCACTGCTGATGGCGGGCTGCACGGGGGGAACGGACGGGGGGGCCGGTGCGGCCAAGCCGTCCGGGCCGGAGAGGAACACGGCCGACGCCCCGAGTCCCGGCTCGTCCTCCGCGGACGCTGCGGCCGCGGAGGACGAGCCGTACACCCTGCCGGAGGACCGGGCACCCCGAACACGGGCCGAGGCGGTCGCCTTCGTACGCGGACTCGAAGTACAGCCCGACTACTTCGGCTTCGGGTTCCTCAGACACCGGCCCCACGAGAGCGATCCGTCCCGGTGGGCCGTGCTGGGCGAGGACTGCCTCTGGCGCCGTGAGCCGCTGCCGGACCACGTCCTGGCCAGTCTCACCCGGGCGTTCGTCCTGCCGGCCGCCAAGGGGAGGGAAGCCGTGTACGTCTCCCTGACCATCACGGTGCACCGGAACACCGTCGAGGGTCGCCGGGACATGGCGGTGTCCCTGGAGGAGGCGTTGCGCTGCCCGGAGCAGCGGCTGAACACCACCCAGCGCGTGCGGGAGTTGTACTCGCAGGCCAACACGTTCGAGGACCAGCGCAACGCCATCGCCGAGGACGATCTGATGGAGAGCGGGGAGTGGCTGGTGGACGGAGAGAAGGGCGCTCTCCCCTTCGACTGGTTCAAACTCCGGCTCGGTCCCGTCACCGTGGCCGCGACCGCCCGATACGGCGCCGGGCGGACCGAGGAAGAACAGTCGGCCGTCTCGGCGGACGTGGTCAAGGGGGTCGGCTTCGTCGCCGCCGCGGTCGACCGCCGAGGAAGCTCCGACGAGGCGCGTAGGAAGGGGACCGGTGATGAGTGAGCCGCTGCGTCCGTCCGATCCTTCCCGCATCGCCGGATTCCGGCTGCTGCGCCGCCTCGGAGCGGGTGGCATGGGCGTGGTCTACCTGGGGCGCACCGACGCCGGGCAACTCGCCGCGGTCAAGGTGATCCATGCCGAGAGCGCCGCCGACGACGGCTTCCGGGCCCGGTTCGCACGGGAGACGGAGCTGGCCCGGCGGGTGGAGAACGCCTGGGTCGTGCCGGTGCTCGACGCGGATGCCGACGCGCGGACGCCCTGGCTGGCCACGGCGTTCGTCCCCGGTCCCTCGCTCGCCGAGGCCGTCACCGCGCACGGCCCCCTGCCGCCCCGGGCCGCACGAGTGCTGGGCGGGCTGCTGGCGGGCGCGCTGGCCGAGGTGCACGCGGCGGAGCTGGTGCACCGCGACGTCAAGCCGGGCAACATCCTGCTGGCACCGGACGGACCACGGCTCATCGATTTCGGTATCGCCCGGGCCGCCGACGACACCGCGCTGACCGCCTCCGGCCTCGTGGTCGGCACCCCCGGCTTCCTCGCCCCGGAGCAGGCCCGCGGCGAACCCGCCACCTCGGCGAGCGATGTCTTCGCGCTCGGCTGCGTCCTGGCGTACGCGATGTCCGGCCGGCCGCCCTTCGGGACCGGGGAACCGGACGCACTGCTGTACCGCACCGTCCACGACGAACCGGACCTCGACGGGGTGGAGACCGGGGCACGGCCGCTCCTGTGCCGCTGTCTGGCCAGGGAGCCGGACGCCCGCCCCACGGCGGCGGACGTGGCGCGGCAGCTCTCCGAGGACGCCCCGGATGCGGCCGACTGGCTCCCCGACCCCGTCGCCGCGATGGTCGCCGCGCGCGCCGCCGAGAGTCTCGCGATGCCCGGTGTCGATCCGACGGTCGTGGACGAGGAGGCGACCGC
>NZ_NEUB01000457.1 GCF_002910825.1 Streptomyces sp. SM1
GGACGTCACCGTCTCGGAGTTCCGTCAGACGGGCACCGGTACCGCCACCGTCACGGTCACCGTCGTCACGGACGGCACCGGGCCGGTGTCGGTCCACCTCGGCTGGTCCACGGGCGACGCCGCGGGTCAGCCGGGAGCCCCGGACGGTGCCGTCGAGGTCTTCCCGCGCAGCGGCGCCACCCAGTACACGGTGACCGCCCAGCACACCTTCCAGAACCGGAGCTGCTACTGGACGGTGACGGCGACGACCACCCCGGCCTCCGCCGACGGCGGCGCGTCCCGGCAGCTCCTCACCAGCCGGTGTGATCTGCGATGAGGGCGACGGACGAGCCCGCTCCGCCGCCCGGCGAGAGCGCCCGGCCCGGAGCCGGCGACGAGTACAGCGCCACGGTGCTGGGAAGCCACTGGTTCCAGCGCCCCGAACCGGACACCACGGTGACGGCGACCGTACGCGAGGTGTCCGGGGTGCGGGACGGCGGTACCCGGCCGGACCGGACCGAGGGGGCCGTGCTGCGGTTCGGCCCGGGAGTGCAGGGCGCGCTCGCGCGCCGGGCCGGCCGGACACCGCCCCCGGCACCGCCTCCCGTCCGGCCGCGACGGCCCGGTCCACGCCGGTACGCGCTGCCGGTTCTCGTCCTGCTCGCCGTCCTCGTCCTCCTGGCCTGGCAGCGGCTCGGTCCGGAGCTTGCGGTGCGCGGTGCGGCGGTCACGGCCCCGTCCGCCGCGGTGGCGTGCGACAGCACCGCGGACGTCGTGGGCACCGTCACCACCAATGGCCGCCCGGGCACCCTGACCTACCGCTGGACACGCAGCGACGGCACCTCGTCCGGCGTACTGCGGGAGGAGATGGCGCGGGGGCAGAAGGAGGCGCGGCTCCATCTGCTGTGGACCTTCGAGGGCCCGGGACGCTACGAGGCACGGGCGGAGCTGCGGATCCTGTCCCCCTCCGCCCGCACCACCACGGCCGACCTCACCTACGCGTGCCCCTGAGAACTGAGACCACCGGAGTCCCGCGGCCACGCCCGGCGGGGGCGCAGTTGCCGGGACCGGGCGAGCCGCCCGCGTCCCACCCGCCGGAGTACCGGCGCTGCGCGTCGGAGGGCCGCCACCGCACGTCGGAGGGGCGGCACGGCATGCCGGAGGGCCGAACGCCGATGTCGGGCCAGAGGCGCCGAATGTCCGTTCGAGGGCCGGAGGTACGCGCTCAGGGGCAGCGCACGACCTGTCCCGCATACGACAGGTTCCCGCCGAAGCCGAACAGCAGCACCGGATCGCCGGTCGACACCGCACCCTGTTCGACGAGCTTGGAGAAGGCCAGCGGGATACTCGCGGCCGACGTGTTGCCGGAGTCGACGACATCCCGGGCCACGACGGCGTTGACGGCGCCGAGCCGGCGGGCGAGCGGTTCGATGATCCGCAGGTTGGCCTGGTGCAGTACGACCCCGGCGAGGTCCTCGGGCGTCAGCCCCGCGTTCTCGCAGGCCTTGCGGGCGACGACCGGCAACCGGGTGGCCGCCCAGCGGTAGACGCTCTGCCCCTCCTGCGTGAACCGCGGCGGCGTCCCCTCGATCCGGACCGCGTGCCCCATCTCGGGCACCGAGCCCCACAGCACCGGGCCGATCCCCGGCTCCCCGCCGGGCGCGCAGGCCTCCACCACGGCCGCGCCCGCCCCGTCGCCGACGAGGACGCAGGTGGAGCGGTCGGTCCAGTCGGCCACCTCGGACATCTTGTCGGCGCCGACCACCAGCACCCGGCTCGCACCGCCGGCCCGTACCGCGTGGTCGGCGGTGGCCAGGGCGTGAGTGAAGCCGGCACACACCACGTTGATGTCCATGACCGCGGGCCCGGGCATGCCGAGCCGGGCGGCGACCCGGGCGGCCATGTTGGGCGAGCGGTCGATCGCGGTGGACGTGGCGACCAGGACCAGGTCGATCTCCGCGGGTGTGCGGCCGGCCGCCGCCAGGGCCTTGGCGGCGGCGTGCGCGGCCAGCTCGTCGACGGGTTCGTCGGGGCCGGCGATGTGGCGGGTGCGGATGCCCACCCGGCTCGTGATCCACGCGTCGCTGGTGTCGACCATGCCCGCCAGATCCTCGTTGGTGAGGACCCGGGCGGGCTGGTAGTGGCCGACGGCGGCGATGCGCGAGCCGATCATGGGTGGATCCCCCTCGTTTTCGGTTGCGGGATGCACCAGTCTGATCAGTGACTCACCGGTACGAGGGCAGGTGAAGCGACAGGAAACGCGCGTCGGCCTTGTCGGCTTCCGTCACCCGTCGAGGGGTGCTCACCCTCTTCCGGTCACCCGGTGAAGAGTTGTGTCGCCTTGCGTACGAGCTCGTACAGACCGTAAGTGAGCGGCACCCCGACCCACAGCCAGGAGAAGGCGATCAGGCCCCGGCGGCCGGGGCCAGGCGGACTCTGGCTGCTGTCGCCGGTCATCGGCGGCCTCCTTCGGTGACCCGGTGCCCGGGACGTGGTGACGGGGATGGACCGGCCGGACCAGTTCGTTGGCGACGAAGCCGACGACGAGCAGGCCGATCATGATGACCAGCGACAGCCCGTACAGGGACGGGCCGTGCCTGCCCGCCTCCTCCTGGCGGTCGGCGACCCAGTTCACGATCAGCGGTCCGAGTACACCGGCGGTGGACCAGGCGGTGAGCAGCCGGCCGTGGATGGCGCCCACCTCGTAGGTGCCGAAGAGGTCCTCGAGGTACGCGGGGACCGTGGCGAAGCCTCCGCCGTAGAAGGAGAGGATCACCAGGGCGCACAGCACGAACAGCGGTTTGGAGGAGTCGCCGAACAGCCGGATGAGCCCGTACATCAGCGCGCCCACGCCGAGGTAGACCCGGTAGATGTTCTTACGGCCGATGAGGTCGGAGGTGGTCGACCAGCCGATGCGGCCGGCCATGTTGGCCGCCGACAGCAGGGCGACGAATCCCGCGGCGGCCGTCGCCGACACCGGTGCGGAGGTCTCCGAGAAGAAGTCGGTGATCATCGGGGCGGCCTTCTCCAGGATGCCGATACCCGCGGTGACGTTCAGGGTGAGCACGAGCCAGAGCAGCCAGAACTGAGGGGTGCGCACCGCGGAACGGGCCGAGACCTGCGGCCCGGTGAGCGCGGCGGGCACGCCGGGCGCACCGGCCGCGCTCACCGGACGCGCGGTGCGCGGCACCCGCACCAGCACCAGCACCAGCACCACGCCGAGCAGCATGAACACGGCGTAGGTGAGCCCGTGCACGAGGAAGGCCAGCGCGATGCCAACGTTGTCGGAACCGAAGGAGTCGAGCATCTGCGCCGACCAGGGCGAGGCGATCAGCGCGCCGCCGCCGAAGCCCATGATGGCGATGCCGGTGGCCATGCCGGGGCGGTCCGGGAACCATTTGATCAGCGTCGAGACGGGCGAGATGTAGCCGATGCCGCCGACGAAGCCGTAGCCGAACACGATCAGCCAGTACTGCTCGGTGGCCGCGCCCAGCGCGGAGAGCAGGAAGCCGGAGGAGAAGCAGACCAGCGCGACGGGCATCGCCCAGCGGGGGCCCCGGCGTTCGACGAGGGTGCCGCCGAACGCGGCGGACAGACCGAGCATCACGATGCCGAGCTGGAAGGGCAGGGCGCTCTGGGTGCCGCTGAGGCCGAGCGCGGACTCGAGGGGCGGCTTGAACACGCTCCACGCGTAGGCCTGGCCGATGGACAGATGGACGGAGAGCGCGGCGGGGGGCACGAGCCCCGCGGCTCCAGCCCGGCGGTGCGACGGGGGGACTCATGAACCCACAACCGTAGGGAAGCGGCATGCCGTTGAGAAGACGGTTGAGCAGACAACCACCGGTACTGCACAAGGCCTTGCCGGGTTCACCTCCGGACTGCCACCTCCACGGCTCCACCGCGCGTCCCCCCGCCCCACCACGCGTCCCGGGCCCACCCACGGCCCGGCCCGACGGACGACCGGGGACGCGCACTCCGTGTGCAGGACAATGAGATCGTGGAGGTCAGGCCGCCGCACGGCACTCCGGTGACCCTCGACAACCTGTGTGTCGAGGGCCGCTTCGGCCACCGTCATGTGCAGAACCGGGACTGAGTGGAACTGGTAGGGACATGGGACGAGTCACGGAACGACGCAAGGTGCTCCGCATCCGGGACGGGGCGGTCTCCAGCCGGCCCGACACACTCGTCGCCGAGGAACCCCTGGAGATCCGGCTGAACGGCAAGCCCCTCGCCATCACGATGCGCACCCCGGGTGACGACTTCGCCCTGGCGGCCGGCTTCCTGGTCAGCGAGGGAGTGCTGGCGACCGCCCCGGACCTCCGGAACATCGTCTACTGCGCCGGGGCGACGGGTGAGGGAGGGGCGAACACGTACAACGTGGTCGACGTGAAGACCGCTCCCGGCGTGGTGATCCCGGACATCACGCTGGAACGCAACGTCTACACCACGTCGTCCTGCGGCCTGTGCGGCAAGGCCAGCCTGGACGCGGTGCGTACGACGGCCCGCCACCCCATCGCCGACACTCCCCCGCTGCGCGTGGAGCCGGAGCTGCTGGCGAGCCTGCCGGACCGGCTGCGCGCGTCGCAGCGGGTCTTCGACCGCACCGGCGGGCTGCACGCGGCGGCCCTGTTCGACGAGCGGGGCGAGTTGCTCGACGTACGCGAGGACGTGGGCCGGCACAACGCGGTCGACAAGCTGGTCGGCCGGGCCCTGCAGCGCGGGGACCTGCCGCTGTCCCGGACGGTCCTGCTGGTCTCCGGCCGGGCCTCCTTCGAGCTGGCGCAGAAGGCGGTCATGGCCGGCATACCCATGCTCGCGGCGGTCTCGGCACCCTCCTCGCTGGCCGTGGACCTGGCGGCGGAGACGGGCCTGACCCTGGTGGGCTTCCTGCGCGGCAGTTCCATGAACGTGTACGCGGGCGAGGAGCGCATCGCCGTACGGACCGCGGCCGCCGGGGCCTGACCGGCCCCACTCGCCGGGTATCCCGCCGCCGATCCGGAGCCCCATGGACCCGGATCGTCCCCAGCCACTAGCGTCCCTGAGCATGCCCGACGACACAGCCGGAGCACGACGACGGACGGGGACCGGGTTCGCCCTGGCCCTGGCCCTGGCCGTGACGCTGGTTCTCGGAGCCGTGCTGGTCACCGGCCGGCCGGACGACGACCGCCGGGCGGACGACGACGGCTGCCGGCCGCGTACGGTCGCCTCCTGGGCCGCCGACTCCGCCCTCACCTCCGAGTTCGCCCGCTACGGCGACGACGCCGGCCGTACCGACGACTGGACCGGCGGCGACGGCACCCACTCGGTACGGCTGCCCGACGGCCGGCTGCTGTGGCTGTTCTCCGACACGTTCCTGGGCCGGGTGCACGGCCCGCCGAACCCGGCCGGCGAGTCGTACACCTGGCGGGACGCGGCGGCCCCCCTCGTGCGCAACTCGGCCGTGCTCATGCGCGACGGCCGGCTGGAAGGCACCCTGCCCGCCCCGCTCTTCCCCGACCCGTCGCCGGACCGGTGGCGCTGGCCGGTCGCCGCCCGGGTCGAGCCGCGCTCCCCCGGCTCGTCCGAGCAGGTCCTGAAGATCCTGCTCTGGGTGCGCCAGACCGCACAGCATCCCTGGATCTACGGTGTGCCCACCGCCACCGAGGTCGCCACGCTCTCCCTGCCCGACCTGCGCCCGGAGTCGATCGTGACGGTGCTGGACCAGGAGCGGGTCGCCGACCCGTCCCGGCGGATGCTGTTCGGGACCACCCTCGTCGAGGAGGACGGCTGGACGTACGTCTTCGGCGGTGACGACGGCCGCCCCGCGGCCCGCCCGGCCTCGCACGCGTATGTGGCCCGGGTCCCGGACGGCGGGCTCGCCGACCCGGCCGCCTGGGAATACTGGAACGGCTCGGCCTGGCAGACCCGGGCCCGCCCGGAACCCGTGCTCGGCGACGGGCGGCGCACCGGGGTGGGCAGCGCCTTCTCGGTGGCGCGGGAGGAGGGGACGTACGTCCTGTTCACCATGGCCACCGGCGCCAAGGGGCTGACCACGGTGGCGTCGTACTGGGCCTGTTCCCCGACCGGTCCCTGGCACGGCCCGGCGCACGAGCTCACCCCCGCGCTGCCCGACGCCGGGACCGCCGCCTACAACCCGCAGACACACCCGGAGCTGAGCGAGGACGGCCGGCTGGTGATCAGCTACGACGTGAACTGGCTGGAGACGGGCGGAGCCGCCGCGATGCTCAGCCGGAACGTCTCCCTGTACCGGCCCCGGTTCGTGACCGTACGACTCGCTCCGGGACGGTGACCCCCTCGGCCTCCTCGCCCTCCCCGACCGCCTCCACGGCGTCAGAGGTGTCCTCCACCGGGGCGTGCGAACGGCGCTTGGCGATCACCGCGCAGACCATCAGCTGCATCTGGTGGAACAGCATCAGCGGCAGCACGGCGAGCGAGGCCTGCGCCCCGAACAGCACACTCGCCATGGGCAGCCCCGCTGCCAGCGACTTCTTCGAACCGGCGAACTGGATCGCGATCCGGTCCTCCCGGCCGAATCGCAGCGCCTTGGCCCCGTACCAGGTCAGCAGCAGCATCACGGCGAGCAGTACGGCCTCCACGGCGAGCAGTCCGCCGAGCCGGGCGGGGCTCACCCGGTGCCAGACGCCCGCCACCATGCCCTCGCTGAACGCGGTGTAGACGACGAGCAGGATCGAGCCCCGGTCGACCAGCCCCAGCACCTTGCGGTGCCGGGCGACGAACCCCCCGATCCAGCGGCGCAGCAACTGCCCGGCGACGAACGGCACCAGCAGCTGGAGCACGATCCTCGCCACCGAGCCGCCCGAGAAGCCGGAGAAGCCGCCCCCGCCGCCGCCCAGCAGCGCCGCCGCGAGCAGCGGGGTGAGGACGATGCCGGCCAGCGAGGAGAAGGAGCCGGCGCAGATCGCGGCGGGCACGTTGCCGCGGGCGATGGAGGTGAACGCGATCGACGACTGGATGGTGGACGGGACGAGGGTGAGGAAGAGCAGGCCCTGGTACAGCGGGTCGGTCAGGAGCACCGGAACGAGTCCGCCGGTGGCGAGTCCCAGCGCCGGGAAGACGAGGAAGGTGCAGGCCAGCACGGTGACGTGGAGCCGCCAGTGCTTCAGTCCGTCCAGTGCCTCGCGGGTGGAGAGCCGGGCGCCGTAGAGGAAGAAGAGAAAGGCGATGGCGCCCGTGGAGGCGCCGGAGGCGAGGTCCGCGCCCGTGCCGCGGGCGGGCAGCAGCGCGGCGAGGCCGACGGTGCCGAGCAGCAGCAGGACGTACGGGTCGATCGGTATCCAGCCCGGCCGGTGCAGGCGTTTCACGGTGCTCCACTTGCTCGTACCCACGCTTCCGCGCACGCCCGCTGTGCCGGGGCCGTGCCCTGCCCATCCTGCTTCCTGCCCGCTGTGATCGGGAATCCGGTACACCGCTCTCACTGTCATCGCGTTCCCCGATCACCATGGTTACGCTGGCGTCGTGTACGACCCGACGCAGTTGCGCACATTCCTTTCGGTGGCGCAGACGCTGAGCTTCACGCAGGCGGCTCGTCGGCTCGGGCTGCGTCAGTCGACGGTCAGCCAGCATGTGCGGCGGCTGGAGGAGGCGACCGGGCGGCAGTTGTTCACCCGGGACACGCACTCGGTCGAACTGACCGAGGACGGCGAGGCGATGCTCGGCTTCGCGCGGCGGATCCTGGACGTGCACGAGCAGGCGGCGCAGTTCTTCACCGGCACCCGGGTGCGCGGGCGGCTGCGGTTCGGCGCGTCGGAGGACTTCGTACTGACGCGGCTGCCGGAGATCCTCGAGCGGTTCCGGCACGAACACCCGGAGGTCGATCTGGAGCTGGCCGTCGAACTGTCGGGCATCCTGCACGAGCGGCTGGCCGCGGGCCGGCTGGACCTGGTACTGGCCAAGCGGCGGCCGGAGGACTCGCGGGGCGAGCTGGTCTGGCACGACGAGCTGGTGTGGATCGGCGCACCGGGTCTGCGGCTGGACCCGCACCGGCCCGTGCCGCTGATCGTCTACCCGCCGCCGGGCATCACCCGGGCGCTCGCCCTGCGGGCGCTGGAGCGGGAGGGCCGTCAGTGGCGGATCGTCTGCACCAGCGGCAGCCTCAACGGGCTGCTCGCGGCGGCACGCGCGGGCCTGGGCGTGATGGTGCACTCGCGCGGGCTGATCCCGCCGGGGCTGGTGCGGATGACGGAGCGGGCC
>NZ_NEUB01000458.1 GCF_002910825.1 Streptomyces sp. SM1
CCCGCGCCGAGTGCGGACGCCGGCACGCGCTCCTCGTGGACGCGGTACGCGCCGGCTGCGCCGGTCCCGTCACCGACCTGCTCGCCGAGCCGTACGACGCCGGCCGCCTGGTCCGCGCCCTGCTCGACCGGGGCGACGGCACCCGCACCGAGCTGCGGCGGCTCGGTGACGGCGAGCTGAGGTACACCGCCTTCGCGCTGGTGCTGCTCACCGGCCCCGGCGTGCTGGAGACCGATGTGCCCGGCGAGGTACCCGCCGCGCTCCGCAGCCTCACCATCCTCGCCGACGGCCTGGACCGGGACCTCGACCCCGGACAGCGCGAGCACCTGCTGCGCCTGGCCGTGCGGATGTGCGAGCGCGGGCACATCCGCCTGGCCGGCGCGGTGAGTGACGCCTCCTGGGCCGCCGGAGTGACCGGCGTGACAGTGGTACACCTGGACCGTGACTGATCCGGACGACGACGACACCGCGCGCGAGCCCTTCCACCTCGCCCGACTCCAGCTCCGCCTGGCCGAGTTCGCCGCCGTACGCGGCTGGCAGCCCTACCACACCCCGAAGAACCTCGTGGCCGCGCTCAGCGTGGAGGCCTCCGAACTCCAGGAGATCTTCCAGTGGCTGACGCCCGAGGAGTCCGCCCGCGTGATGGGCGACCCCGACCGCGCGCACCGGGTCACCGACGAGGTCGCCGACGTCCTCGCCTATCTTCTCCAGCTGTGCGAGGTCCTCGGCGTCGACCCGCTGGCCGCCCTGGCGGCGAAGATCGACCGGAACGAGCACAGGTTCCCGGCCGGAGGGCAGCGCCCGTCCCCCGAGTAGGAGAGCGGGGACTCGCCGACTCCGTTTTCACTCTCCGTATATGACAATCTGGACATGCTCGAATTGTTGTCCACAGATTTCGGTCTTCCTCTGGCTTTTTGTCTCACGCACCTTCACTCTGGGTAGTGGATCAGGGAGTTCAACGGATGCGGACGCGTGGGCAGCGCGTCGGACAGACGGGGGCAGCGCATGGACGCTGTGCGGCTCATCGTGACGAGCAGAAGGGCTCTGGCCGCGACCGGCGGCGTGCCGGAGCTGCTGACCGAGGTGTGGCAGGCGCAGGCCCTGGCACAGGCGATAGGCAGCCGGCTGGCGGTGGTCGGCCCGCCCGAACTGCGCGGAGAGGCTCTGGGACTGACCGAGCTGGCGGGTCGCGGCTGCGGTGTGCTGAGCACCCCGGAGTTCGGCCCGGGAGAGCTGCGCGCGGCCCAGCTCACCGAGGTGGGCGAGGCCCGGCAGTGCCTGATGTGCCTCGGCGGCCTGCTCGGCGAGGTCGGTATCGCGCTGGTCGGCATCGCCTGCTCCGTGGACGACGAGGCGATGTACTGGCAGTGCATGGAGGTCATCGACGCGGCGGACGAGTCCCGCGACCGGGTGCTGGAGATGCTCCGCAGGCTGACGGACCGCGAAGAGGCATTGCCGGTGCGGGAGGCCGGCTGAGCATCCCGGCCTTCCGCACCGCCCGATGCGACGCCGTCGCCGCACTTCCGCCTGCCCGGCGACGCGTCAGGATCCGGAGCGGTCGGCACGACGACGCCCCGGCGCACACCCCCGGCGCGGGTGCCGGCCGCTCCGGACCCGCCCGAGCCGGCGGTCTTCACCGTGCCGGTCACCGGGCCTGACGTACCGCGTGACCGTCCTCGGCCCGACTTCACCCGACCGTGGCCGCGCCGGGGCACGCCGTACGGTCGGCCGTGGCCGTCCACGCCCGTGAGCGTGCGGGCGTGCAGGATGGAGACATGGATCTCCGCATCTTCACCGAGCCCCAGCAGGGGGCCACCTACGACACCTTGCTCACTGTCGCCAAGGCCACCGAGGACCTCGGCTTCGACGCCTTCTTCCGCTCCGACCACTACCTCGGCATGGGCTCCGGCGACGGCCTGCCCGGCCCCACCGACGCCTGGATCACCCTCGCGGGACTCGCCCGCGAGACCCGGCGCATCCGGCTCGGCACACTGATGACCGCCGGCACCTTCCGCCTCCCCGGCGTGCTCGCCATCCAGGTCGCCCAGGTCGACCAGATGTCCGGTGGGCGCATCGAACTCGGCCTGGGAGCAGGCTGGTTCGAGGAGGAGCACAAGGCGTACGGCATCCCCTTCCCGAAGGAGAAGTTCGCCCGCCTCGAGGAGCAGCTGGAGATCGTCACCGGACTGTGGGCCACCGAGCCCGGCCGGACCTTCGACCACCACGGCACCCACTACGACCTCACCGGCTCGCCCGCGCTCCCCAAGCCCGTCCAGGCCAAGGTGCCGGTGCTCATCGGCGGCCACGGCGCGATCCGCACCCCGCGCCTCGCGGCCCGGTACGCGGACGAGTTCAACATGCCCTTCGCCTCCGTCGAGGACACGGCCCGCCAGTTCGGCCGGGTCCGCGACGCCGCCCGGGAGGCCGGCCGCGACCCGGGTGACCTGGTCTACTCCAACGCCCTCGTCGTCTGCGTCGGCAAGGACGACCGGGAGGTCGCCCGCCGTGCCGCCGCGATCGGCCGCGAGGTCGACGAGCTCAAGGCCAACGGCCTGGCGGGCTCCCCGGCCGAGGTCGTCGAGAAGATCGGCCGCTACGCCGGGACCGGCTCCCGGCGCATCTACCTCCAGTTCCTCGACCTCTCCGACCTGGACCACCTGGAGCTGATCTCCTCCCAGGTGCAGTCCCAGCTGCCGTAGGGGCGCGCACGGCGAGCCGGACCGCCTCCAGCCGGGGGCGGTCCCTCGCACCCCGTGGCGCCGAAATTCTGTGCGACCTCGTGACCCCTTCCCTGTACGTTGATCGGACGCGCCGGAGTCCCGGTGTGTACTCGCAGCTCAGAAGGTGTTTCGAGGTGTAACCACCGTGTTCCTGACGATCAGTACCACCGGCTCCGCCGAGCGTCCGGCGACCGATCTCGGTTTCCTGCTGCACAAGCATCCCGAGAAGGCGCAGGCGTTCTCCACGTCCTACGGCACGGCACACGTCCTCTATCCCGAGGCGGACGCCGAGCGCTGCACGGCGGCGCTGCTGCTGGAGGTGGACGCGGTGGCACTGGTCCGGCGCGGCAAGGGCAAGGGGCGCGGCGGCGCACCCGACGCCGCCCTCGCCCAGTACGTCAACGACCGTCCCTACGCGGCGTCCTCGCTGCTCGCCGTCGCGCTGAGCGCCGTCTTCTCCAGCGCGATGCGCGGCGTGTGCACCGCCCGCCCGCAGCTCCCGGCGCAGCCGCGGCCGCTGCGCATCGAGGTGCCGGCACTGCCCGCACGCGGTGGTCCGGGACTCGTCCGCAGTCTCTTCGAGCCGCTCGGCTGGACGGTCACCGCCGAGCCCGTGCCGCTGGACGGCGAGTTCCCGCAGTGGGGCGACTCCCGGTACATACAGCTGGTCCTGGACGCGGACACGCTCACCCTCGCCGAGGCGCTGCGCCACCTCTACGTACTGCTCCCCGTCCTCGACGACGCCAAGCACTACTGGGTCTCCCCCGACGAGGTCGACAAACTGCTGCGGGCCGGCGAGGGCTGGCTGCCCGGACACCCGGAGCAGAGGCTGATCACCAGCCGCTACCTCTCCCGCCGCTGGTCACTGACCCGGCAGGCCATGGAACGCCTCGAGCTGGTGCGGCTGGCCGAGACGGACGACACCGCCGTCGAGGACATCGACAACGCCGTCGAGGCGGAGGCCGAGCAGGAGGAGAAGCCGACGCCGCTCGCCGTGCAGCGCCGTGAGGCGATCCTCGCCGCGCTCCGCGCCTCCGGCGCCGCCCGGGTGCTCGACCTCGGCTGCGGCCAGGGACAACTCGTGCAGCAACTGCTCAAGGACCCGGCGTTCACCGAGATCGTCGGCGTCGACGTGTCGATGCGGGCGCTCACCATCGCCTCCCGGCGGCTGAAGCTGGACCGCATGGGGGAGCGGCAGTCCGCGCGCGTGAACCTCCGCCAGGGTTCACTCGCCTACACCGACAAGAGGCTGGGGGGTTACGACGCCGCCGTGCTCAGCGAGGTGATCGAGCACCTCGACCTGCCCCGGCTGCCCGCACTGGAGTACGCGGTGTTCGGCGCAGCCCGCCCCCGGACGGTCCTGGTGACCACCCCCAACGTCGAGTACAACGTGCGCTGGGAGAGCCTCCCGGCCGGCCGTGTCCGGCACGGCGACCACCGCTTCGAGTGGACCCGCGAGGAGTTCCGCGCCTGGGCGGAGAAGGTGGCCGAAGAGTACGGGTACGGCGTCGGGTTCGTGCCCGTCGGGCCGGACGACCCCGAGGTCGGACCGCCCACGCAGATGGCCGTGTTCCAGGCCGACACCCCGAAGGAGGCGAAGGCCGCATGACCACCGACGAGACCGGCCGCACCAGCCGCACCGACGAGACCGACGACAGCGCCGGCTCCGCCGGTCCGGCCCGCACCCTCCCCGTCACCGACCTCTCCCTCGTCGTCCTGATCGGCGCCTCGGGCTCCGGCAAGTCCACCTTCGCCCGCCGCCACTTCAAGTCCACCGAGGTCATCTCCTCCGACTTCTGCCGTGGTCTGGTCGCCGACGACGAGAACGACCAGAGCGCGTCCCGCGACGCCTTCGACGTGCTGCACTACATCGCCGGCAAGCGACTCGCCGCCGGCCGACGCACCGTCGTCGACGCCACCAGCGTCCAGCAGGACGCCCGCCGTCAGCTGATCGACCTCGCCAGGCAGTACGACGTGCTGCCCATCGCCATCGTGCTCGACGTGCCCGAGCAGGTGTGCGCCGAGCGCAACGCGGCCCGCGCCGACCGCGCCGACATGCCGCGCCGGGTCATCCAGCGCCACACCCGCGAACTCCGCCGCTCCCTGCGCCACCTGGAGCGCGAGGGGTTCCGCAAGGTGCATGTGCTGCGCGGTGCGGAGCAGGTCGAGCGCGCGGTCGTCGTCACCGAGAAGCGGTACAACGACCTCACCCACCTCACCGGCCCCTTCGACATCATCGGCGACATCCACGGCTGCTCCGCCGAACTGGAGTCGCTCCTCGGCAAGCTGGGCTACACCGACGGGGCCCACCCCGAGGGCCGTACCGCCGTCTTCGTCGGCGACCTCGTCGACCGCGGCCCGGACAGCCCCGCGGTACTGCGCCGCGTGATGACCATGGTGAAGTCGGGCAACGCCCTCTGCGTGCCCGGGAACCACGAGAACAAGTTCGGCCGCCACCTGCGCGGCCGCAACGTCCAGCACACCCACGGACTCGCCGAGACCATCGCCCAGATGGACGGGGAGAGCGACGAGTTCCGCGCCGAGGTACGGCAGTTCATCGACGGGCTCGTCAGCCACTACGTCCTCGACGGGGGCGGACTGGTCGTCTGCCACGCCGGTCTGCCGGAGAAGTACCACGGCCGCACCTCCGGCCGGGTCCGCAGCCACGCCCTGTACGGCGACACCACCGGCGAGACCGACGAGTTCGGCCTGCCGGTGCGCTACCCGTGGGCCGAGGACTACCGCGGACGGGCGGCCGTCGTCTACGGGCACACCCCCGTCCCGGAGGCCACCTGGCTCAACAACACCATCTGCCTCGACACCGGCGCGGTCTTCGGCGGCAAACTCACCGCGCTGCGCTGGCCGGAGCGCGAACTGGTCGACGTACCGGCCGAGCGGGTCTGGTACGAGCCGGCCCGCCCGCTGCGTACCGAGGCACCGGGAGGCCGCGAGGGGCGCCCGCTGGACCTGGCGGACGTGCACGGCCGCCGGATCGTCGAGACCAGGTACGCCGGCCGGGTGTCCGTCCGCGAGGAGAACGCGGCCGCGGCCCTGGAGGTCATGAGCCGCTTCGCCATCGACCCGCGCCTGCTGCCGTACCTCCCGCCGACCATGGCACCCACCGCGACCTCCCACCTCGACGGGTATCTGGAGCACCCGGTGGAGGCCTTCGCCCAGTACGAGCGGGACGGCGTCGCGCGGGTGGTGTGCGAGGAGAAGCACATGGGCTCGCGCGCGGTCGCCCTGGTCTGCCGTGACGCGGACGTGGCCGCGGGGCGCTTCGCTGCCACCGGTGGCGGGACCGGCTCGCTGTACAGCCGTACCGGCCGCCCCTTCTTCGACGACGCGTCCGTCACGGAGGAGATCCTCGGCAGGCTGCGCACCGCCGTCACCGGGGCCGGCCTCTGGGACGAGCTGGACACCGACTGGCTCCTGCTGGACGCCGAACTGATGCCGTGGTCCCTGAAGGCGTCCGGGCTGCTGCGCTCGCAGTACGCCGCGGTCGGCGCCGCGTCCGGCGCGGTCTTCCCGGGCACCCTGGCCGCCCTGGAGAGCGCGGCGGCCCGGGGCGTCGAGGTGGGCGACCTGCTGGACCGCCAGCGCGAACGCGCCCGGTCCGCCTCGGCGTTCACCGACGCGTACCGCCGCTACTGCTGGACGACCGACGGCCTGGACGGTGTCCGCCTGGCGCCGTTCCAGGTGCTCGCCGTCCAGGGCCGCAGCCTCGCCGCGCTGCCCCACGACCAGCAGCTGGCCCTGCTCGACCGCATGGTCGAGCACGACACGACGGGCCTTCTCGGGACCACCCGGCGCCTCTACGTCGACACCGCCGACCCCGAGTCGGTGCGGGCCGGCGTCGACTGGTGGCTGGAGATGACCGGACGCGGCGGCGAGGGCATGGTCGTCAAACCGGTCGGCGCCGTGGTCCGAGACTCCTCGGGCCGCCTGGTGCAGCCGGGCATCAAGTGCCGGGGCCGCGAGTACCTGCGGATCATCTACGGGCCCGAGTACACCCGCCCGGAGAACCTGGCCCGGCTGCGCGGCCGCTTCCTCAACCACAAGAGCTCCCTCGCCGTCCGCGAGTACGCGCTCGGCCTGGAAGCCCTGGACCGCCTCGCCGAGGGCGAACCC
Organism: Streptomyces sp. SM1; assembly: GCF_002910825.1. Lineage (GTDB taxonomy): Bacteria > Actinomycetota > Actinomycetes > Streptomycetales > Streptomycetaceae > Streptomyces > Streptomyces okerensis. The sequence continues at coordinate 6,852 of NZ_NEUB01000458.1, forward strand.
CTGTGGCGCGTCCACGAGCCGGTCTTCGCCGTCCTGGCACTGGAGTCGGAACCGGTCGACCCGCGCCTGTGACGGCCCGCGAGTCGGCCCCCGCGTTCCCGCGCGGGGGCCGACTCCCGGGTGGCTGCCGCGGGGGACCGGGGAGGGTCCGGAGGCGTGCCCACGGCGGCTCCCGGGTGTGACGGCTCGGTGGCCCGGGTCGCGGGTGCGAATGATTCCGGCCGACGATGTCACCCGTGTGGGCGATCCTGACCGTGGGGCGGGACCATGACCTCATTCGTCCCTGGTTAACCGTTGGTGACCGTGCTAACTTCGCTGATCGGCCAGGCAGACGAACCGGCTCAGGGGGAAGGTCGGTGACAACGGACACGGGGCTCGGCGAACCCGAGCGCGCGCGTGGCAGCCGGGTGCTTCTGGGGCTGACCAACGCCCTGTGCGATCTCGGTTGCATGGAGGACGCGCAGGGGCGCCTGCACTTCGCCGTGGTGCTGGGTGACCTGCTGGGCGGGCAGGTCGACCTCCGGGGCGTCAAGTTGCGCGAGGACGTCGTGCTGCTCGTGCGCGCGGCGCTGAACACGGCGGGCGGCGAGAGCGTACTGGTCGAAGTGGTGCGGATCCTCGAGGGAGACCTGGCGGGCGACGAGCTGGACCGTCTGCTCGACGGGCTGCTCGGCCGGCCGCGGGGCCCGGCCGGCCCCGACCTCCTGGCCGGCCCCGTGATCTCCCGTGAGGACGAGCTCGGCGCCCGCGCCGTCCTGTCCCGGGGCGAGTTACCCGCCACGCGGCTGCGCGACGCGCTCGTGGAGGAACTCAACGGCCGCGACCTGCCCACCGGGCTGACGGCCGACCAGCTCTTCTCGCACGTCCTGGGCTGGACCGCACAGCTGGACGGACTGCCGCCCGCCGTGCTCCTGGTCGACCACGCCGCCCGCCTGGCCGCCACCCCCGCCCATCACGACGCCCTGAGCGGCTGGGTCGGCGACTGGGCCCGCCGGGCCGGCCTGACCGCACAGCTGGAGGGCCGCCGACAGGCCGCCCCCACGGCACCGGGGGACCCGGACATACCCTGCTGCCTCGTCATCGCCGTCGAACCGGTGCGGGACGGCACCCGGGACATCGTCGTCCGCCCCTGGCTCAACACCGTACCCGGACACTGGAACCCCCAGCCGGGTGAACCCGCCTACACGACACTGGACGACCTCGGCACCGCCGTCGAACGGGCGCTGAGGCAGGGCACCCGGCTCTGGACGGCGCCACGTGAGCCGGAATCCGGCGGACGCCGGCCCCCGCCGCCGTACATCGAGTTCCTTCTTCCCTACGACCTTCTCAACCACGACGTGGCCGGGCTGACGCACCGGGTCGGCGACGGCCAGCCGCTGCCGCTCAGCCTCAAGTACGGCGTCCACCTGCGCAGTCTGGAGCGGATGTACTCGGACGACACCGTGATCCGCGACCAGTGGCGGCAGCGCTGGCGCACCCTGGGGGAGCAGGGCGTCACCGTGCACGACTGGCGTGAACCGGACGGCCGGCGTCCCGGTGCGTGGCAGGCGGGGCTCGCCGGGGAATCAAGACATACGGCGGTGGTGCTGGACGCCCCCAGCGGCACCGGGGCCCTGGCGGCGCTCAAGGCCGCCATCGCCGAGGGGATAGGGCTCGCGATATGGGACCGCCGCGGAGTCTTCGTCGAGGAGCGCCGGGAGGTGGTGACCGCGTTGTTCGCCGCCGCCCAGACCCCGGCCCGTATCCCGACGGCCGTACACCTGCTGCGCCGGAACGCCGAGAGCGACGGCCAGGGGCCGGGTGAGCTCCTCGGCAGGCACATCGGTTTTCTCTGGGACGATCCCACCCGGCCCATCGACTTCCAGCCCACCGATCCCGGCGGTCTCGCCGGCGAGGAGGCACCGGCATGACCACTCAGGAGCAGTCGGCCCCAGGCGGCTGGCGGGTCTTCCACGGCACGGGCCGGGAACCGGCCGTACCGCCGGTGCTTCCGAAGCCGCCGCCCACGCCGCCGCGTGCACCTCGCGCCGGAGTTTCGGGGCCACCGCGAG
>NZ_NEUB01000044.1 GCF_002910825.1 Streptomyces sp. SM1
GACGGGAGGTCCGGCATGACGACGCCCGCGACGGCGGAGGCTCCGTCCGCCGCCCCCCTGGTGGACCTCCAGGCGCTGGTGGTGGCGGTACGCAGGCGACGCCGTCTCTGGTGCTCCCTGGCACTGCTGGGGCTGGTCCTCGGCGCGACGGTGGCGGTCGTGCTGCCGCCGCCACCGACCGCGGTGACCAAGGTGCTGGTCGCGCACCAGCAGGACCAGCCGAACGATCCCGGCACGCTGATCCGTACCGACGCCGCGCTGCTGCACACCACACGGATCGCCGGTGCGGCCCTGCGGTCGCTGGAGTCCCCGGACAGGCCCGAGGACTTCATGGAGGACTACGAAGGCCGGGGTCTGACCAACAACCTGCTGCAGATCACGGTGACCGGTGACAGCGACACGGAAGCCGTGGCCCGCGCCGAGGCGCTGGCCGGCGCGTTCGTCGCGGACCATGTGCGGCGGATGGAGGAGGCCGCGGACGCCGAGGCCAGGTCCCTGCTCGCACAGCGTGAACGCATGCGGGAGGAACTCGCCCAGGTCAACGAGGCGATCGGAGACGGACCCGACGGATCACCGTCGCAGGGCGACCCGCAGGGCGATCCGGAGGACTCGGCGAACATGGAGTCGCTCTTCGCCCGCCGGGCCGAACTCACCTCACGCATCTCCGACTTCGGGGAGCGCGCCGCCGAGGCACGCGTCGGGACGCCCCAACTCGCCGCCGCCACCCAGATCGTGGACGCGGCGCGCGTGGTGCGGCACTCCCTGCCCAGGACCGCCGGCACCAACGCGGCGATC
>NZ_NEUB01000001.1 GCF_002910825.1 Streptomyces sp. SM1
CGTGGAGCCGGTGGGCGCGGACCACTGACCGGCCGGGGGCTGCTCCTTGGACCACGTCACCCCCGGGTCCCGCGGGGCCGGGCCCGGCTGCCGGGGCTGGTCCGCGGGCTGCTCGGCGTCCGGGCGGCTGGCGGGTCCGGCAGGTCCGGACGTGTCCGGTCCCTGCCCCTCGGACGGGGAGGATCCGGGCGAGGCCCAGCCCGGAGTGTCGTTCATCGTCGCTCCTTCACGGTGCCCGTCCGCGGTCGCGGCGGCAGCTTGGCTGCCATCGTGCCATGGGGTGGTCATCGAGGGACCTGCCGAGGTGAGGGCTGCGTACCTTCGTTTGTCGGCGCGAGAGGGGGCAGACTGGCCGCATGGCTGATCAGTACGCACACAGCGGCGACACCAAGCGGCCGACCGAGGTCCCGGCACTGCGCTGGGAAGAACCCCCCGAAGGTCCCGTCCTGGTCCTGCTCGACCAGACGAGGCTGCCGGCGGAGGAGGTGGAACTCGTCTGCACGGACGCGTCCGCGCTGGTGGAGGCGATCCGTTCGCTCGCCGTGCGCGGTGCTCCCCTGCTGGGCGTCGCGGGCGCCTACGGAGTCGCGCTCGCGGCGGTACGGGGCTTCGACGTGGAGGACGCGGCGTCGGCGCTGGAGAGCGCCCGGCCCACCGCGGTGAACCTGGCCGTCGGCGTGCGCCGGGCGCACGCCGCCCATCAGGCGGCACTCGCCCGCGGCGGGGACTC
>NZ_NEUB01000459.1 GCF_002910825.1 Streptomyces sp. SM1
GACCCCGCGCCCGAATCAGCCGACGACCGCCGCCCGGACGCACAGCACGTCCGGCAGGTGTGACGCCAGCTGCCGCCAGCTCTCGCCGTCGTCGGCCGACGCGTAGACCTCGCCGTTGCGGTTGCCGAAGTAGAGGCCGGCCGGGTCCGCTCCGTCGTGGCACATCGCGTCGCGCAGCACCGTGCCGTAATGGTCCTCCTGCGGCAGCCCCGCCGTGAGCGGCTCCCAGCTCGCGCCCGCGTCCGCCGTCCGGTAGACCCGGCAGCGCCGGTCGGCCGGGACCCGGTCGGAGTCGGCGGTGATCGGGAACAGGTACGCCGTGTCCGCCCGGCGGGGGTGCGCGACCACCGTGAAGCCGAACGTCGACGGCAGCCCCTCGCCGATGTCCGTCCAGTGCCCGCCCGCGTCGTCGCTGCGGTACACACCCCAGTGGTTCTGCAGATACAGCCGGTCCGGGTTCACCGCGTCCCGGGCGACCTTGTGCACGCACTGCCCGAACTCCGGGTCCGGGTCCGGCAGGAACACCGCGGAGACCCCGGAATTGGACGGGGTCCAGCTCGCGCCGCCGTCCAGGGTGCGGAAGACACCGGCGGTGGAGACGGCCACCGTCACGGCCAGCGGATCGCGCTCGTCGGTCAGCACCGTGTGCAGACCCTCACCGCCGCCGCCCGGCACCCACTTGTCGCGGGTGGGATGCTCCCACAGCGGCCGCACCAGCTCGAAGGTCTCCCCGCGGTCCTCCGAGCGGTACAGCGCGGCCGGTTCCGTACCCGCGTACACCACGTCGGGTTCGGCCGCGGCGGGATGCAGCTGCCAGACCCGCTCCAGTGAGGCGCCCGTGTCCTTGGGGAACTTGACGGCCGGCTGCGCCGGTTCGGTCCAGCTGTGGCCCAGGTCGTCGGAATGGAACACCGAAGGGCCCCAGTGCGCGCTGTCCCCGCCGACGAGCAGCCGGGGGCTCGCTCCGCGGGTGTCGATGGCGACCGAGTACACGGCCTGCGCGTTGAAATAGGGGCTCTCGTCGAACTTCCAGGTGCCACCTTGCCGGCGCCCGATGAACAGGCCCTTGCGGGTGCCCACGGTGAGCAGTACCTCGGTCATGCCGATCACCTCCGCGACGTCGTCCCCGACGTCCTGATTCTGGTCACCGGTCAGTCTGCGCCCCACCACTGACAGTCACCTCCGGATCAGGCTGCGCCGCAGGTCGCGTCGTGTGCCGACCGGTCTGCGCCGAGTCGGGCGGCCCTCGGTGCCGTCGCCCCGGTCACGGGTTCAGCCGTGCTCCGGCAGCGCCCGCCCCACGATCGCGTCGACCCCCGCCGCCGCGGGCAGCGTGCCGAAGGAGTGCCCCCAGTCGCCACCCAGCCGGGTCGCGCAGAAGGCGTCGGCGACGGCGGGCGGGGCGTGCCGGACGAGGAGCGAGCCCTGGAGGGTGAGGGCGGTCCGTTCCACCAGCCGGCGGGCGCTCGCCTGGGACGCCTCGGCCAGCTGGTCCTTCAGTCCGGCCACGGCCGCGTCCAGCCGGGCGTCCGCGCCGCGTGTGAGGGCGAGTTCGTCGAAGAGCGCCTGCGCGGTGGCCGGGTCACGGCCGAGCGCGCGGAGCACGTCGAGCGCGTTGACGTTCCCCGAACCCTCCCAGATCGACAGCAGCGGGGCCTCGCGGTAGTGGCGGGGCATCCCGGAGTCCTCGACATAGCCGTTGCCGCCCAGGCACTCCAGGGCCTCGGCGGTGAAGGCCGGGCCGCGCTTGGTGACCCAGTACTTGCCGACCGCGGTCGCGATGCGGCGGAACGCGGCCTCCCCGGCGTCCCCGCGCACCGCGCGGTCGGCCGCTCCGGCCAGCCGCAGGGTGAGCGTCGTGGCGGCCTCCGACTCCAGCGCCAGATCGGCCAGCACGTTGCGCATCAGCGGCTGGTCCACCAGCCGTGCCCCGAACGCGCTGCGGTACCGCGCGTGATGGCCCGCCTCGACGAGTGTCTTGCGCATCAGCGCCGCCGACATCGTCACGCAGTCCAGCCGCGTGCAGTTGACCATCTCGATGATGGTCTTCACGCCCTGCCCCTCCGGACCGACCAGCCAGGCGACCGTGCCGTCGAACTCGGGCTCGGAGGAGGCGTTGGAGCGGTTGCCCAGCTTCTCCTTAAGCCGCTGGACGCGGAAGGTGTTGCGGGTCCCGTCGGGCAGCACGCGCGGCACGAGGAAGCACGACAGGCCGTCCGGGGCCTGCGCCAGTACCAGGAACACGTCACACATCGGCGCCGACGTGAACCACTTGTGGCCGCGCAGGGTGTAGACGCCGGGCTCGGCGGTCGGGGCCGCCGCGGTGGTGTTGGTCCGGACGTCGGAACCGCCCTGCTTCTCCGTCATCCCCATGCCGGCCAGCAGTCCGCGCTTCCCGGCCGGCACCCGCAGGCCCGGCTCGTACTCGCGGCTGGTCAGCAGCGGCTCGTACACCTTCGCCAGTTCCGGCTGCCTGCGCAGCGCGGGCACCGCCGCGTACGTCATGGAGGTCGGGCAGCCGTGGCCCGCGTCCGTATGCCCCCACACCAGACCGCCCGCGGTACGGACGACGTGCGCGCCGGGCCGGTCGTCCGCCCAGGGCGCGGCGGCCAGGCCCTCGGCGACGGCGGTGCGCATCAGGTGGTGCCAGCTCGGATGGAACTCGACCTCGTCGATCCGGTGTCCGTACCGGTCGTGGGTGCGCAGTTCGGGCTCGTGGCGGTTGGCCTGGTCGCTCCACTCCTGCACCTGCGCGCTGCCGGCCAGCCGGCCGAGCCGCCTCAGGTCCTCCTCGGCCCAGCCGGCTCCCTCGCGCCGCAGGCCCTCGAGCAGGGCGGAGTCGTCGGAGGGGTCGTACGGGGTGAGGGGAGGGGGCTGGTTGGTGACGTCGTGGGTGGAGTCGGGTGCGACCGGGTGCTGTTGCCGCTCGTCCGCGCGTGTGGTGGTCATGACATCGAGTGTTGCACTGTTCCTGCGACTGTAGCAATGATGCAACATGACGTGGACCGTAGAGTACGGCCCATGCGGAACGAACCGGCGCCGGCCACGGACGACCTGCTGCTGCGTCCTCTCTCCGCGCGATCGGTCGTCCTGAGCCTGCTGCTCGGCACGCATCCGCCGGAACTCTCCGCGAAGGAACTCGGGCGGCTTCTGGAGGGCTTCGGCGTCGGCGGGTCCACGCTCCGCGCGGCGCTCAGCCGGATGGCCTCCGCCGGCGATCTGCGGCGCACCGACGCCGGCTACCGGCTCAGCGACCGGCTGCTGGAACGCCAGCACCGCCAGGACGAGTCCGTCCGGCCGCGCACGCGCCCGTGGGACGGCGACTGGGAACTGGTGGTGATCACCGCGACGGGCCGCGGTCCCGCCGAACGGGCGGACCTGCGCACCCGGCTCGCCGCACTGCGGCTCGCCGAGCTGCGCGAGGGAGTGTGGCTGCGTCCCGCCAATCTGGAACGCGGACTGCCCGCCGCTCTGGACGCGGTGGCCGAGCGCTGTACGGCCC
>NZ_NEUB01000460.1 GCF_002910825.1 Streptomyces sp. SM1
CGGTGGGGTCCGGACTCCGGTCGGTCGGGTGCGGGTCAGACGGCGAGTGCCTGGGCCCGGCGCTTCACCTCCGTGCCACGGTTCTCGCTGAGCGCCTGCGCGGGGGTGCCCGGCAGGGACGGGTCGGGGGTGAAGAGCCATTCCAGCATCTCGTCGTCCGCGAAGCCGTCGTCCCGCAGGAGCGTCAGGGTCCCGGCCAGCCCCTTGACCACCTTGTCCCCGTCGACGAAGGCGGCGGGGACGTGCAGCGCGCGGTTCTCACCCCGGCGTACGGCGATGAGCTGGCCGTCCCTGACCAGCTGCCGGACGCGCGTCACCTCGACGCCGAACTGTTCGGCGATGTCGGGGAGGGTGAGCCAGGCGGGGACGAGAGCATCGATCTTTGCGTCAATCTCGGTCACGGGACAAGCCTGCCACCTGCCACCGACAGTCGGAAGCCAGCCCCCCGCCACCTGGGCGGACGCGTCGGCAGGACACGCCATGTGGGACCGCCGTCGGGACCGCCGTACGGGACCGCGTCAGGCCGTCGCCGACTTCAGTGGCCGTGCCGGGTCCGCCAGGAGGTCCGCGTCCATCGCCGTGCCCGCCTCGATCAGCCGGCGCCCCTGCGCCAGGTCCCGGGGCCGCCCCACCGCGAGCAGCGCGACCAGCCGGGACTCCCGCAGCCAGCAGACGCTCCACGCCGCCTCTCCCGGGTCCCCGCGCCACACGGTCCGGTCGGCGTCCGCGTGGTGTCCCGCGTACTGGACGAAGCGCCCGAACTGCTCGGACCAGAAGTACGGCACCGGGTCGTACACCGCCGGGGCGTGTCCCGGCCCGCCGAGGATGTTCACCGCGACCGTGCGCGGCCCCCGGAGGGCGTTGTCCCAGTGGTGGACCAGCAGACGTTCCCCGTAGCGCCCGGACGGGAAGGACGCGCAGTCGCCGACCGCGTACACGTCCGGCAGGGAGGTCATCAGATGGTGGTCGGCGACGACCTCGCCCCGCGTCCCGAGGCCGATCCCGGAGCCGGCCAGCCAGGCCGTGGCGGGCCGCGCCCCGATGCCGACGACCACGGCACCCGCGGGCAGCCGGGTACCGTCGTCCAGGACCACGGCGCCCTCCTCGACACGCTCCACGCGCGCGTGCGTGCGCAGCGCCACTCCCGCCTCGGCGTACCAGGCGGTCATCGGGGCGGCCACCTCCGCGGGGAGCACCTCGGTGAGCGGCCGCCCGGCGGCCTCCACGACGGTGACCGCGCAGCCGGCCTCGCGGGCGGCGGTGGCGAACTCCGCGCCGATCCAGCCGGCGCCGACCACCACGATGTCGTGTTGCCGGGCGAGCACCGGGCGCAGCCGTTCGGCGTCGTCCAGGGTGCGCAGCAGATGCACGCCCCGGACGCCCTCCGCGCCCGGCAGCCGTACCGGTTCCGCGCCGGTGGCGATGACCAGCACGTCGTACGGGACGGGCCCGGCCTCCGTGTCGAGTTCGTGGTCGTCCGGGCGCAGGCCCAGCACCTCGCAGCCGAGCCGCAGTTCGATGCCGAGTTCCTCGAAGTCGACGTCGAGGGCGGAGTCCTCGGCCTTGCCGAGCAGGACCGCCTTGGACAACGGCGGCCGGTCGTAAGGCTGGTGGGGCTCCGCGCCGATCAGGGTCACGGTGCCGGTGAAGCCCTGCTCCCGCAGGGCGGCCGCGGTCTGCACACCGGCCATGCCCGCGCCCGCCACCACCACCCGCCGCGGTGCGGACCGTCCCGGTTCCTGCGTCTGCTCGCTCACCCGCTCACCCTAGTCACTCGGTCCTCGGCGGGTCCCGTGATCCGGGAGCTGTTCCACCACGCTCGTGCCGCTGCCCGGCTGCGACTCCCACTCCCAGCGCTCCTCCAGCCGCACCCGCCCGTCGGGCAGTTCCACGACCGTGGACACACAGTGCCCCGAGGACGTCGTGCCGTCCCGCTTGAGCTGGACGTAGCGGAAGTCCAGCCGGTCCCCCGCGCGGGTGCCCACCAGGTGCCCGCGCACCACGTCGCCCCCGGCGTAGTCGGCCCAGATCTCACCGTCCCGCTCGTGGTAGTCGAACCGGGTGCGGGTGCCGACCTGGCCGGGAGCCTGGTCGGCAACGGGGGAGAGAACGAGTCCGTCGAGCGATCGGGCCACTTGGAGGCTCCCTTGCATGTGCGTAGGGTGGCCAACGTAAGGCACTCGCGGGAGCCCGGACGCACCGGGCTGAGAGGGAGGCTGGCGGCCTCCGACCGTACGAACCTGATCCGGGTCATGCCGGCGAAGGGAGGGGCTGGACGCCCATGTCGTTCACGCGTACGTCAGACGTCCTCGTCGTCGGGGGCGGGATCGTCGGTCTGGTCACGGCCTGGCGGGCCGCGCAGCGGGGTCTCACCACGGCCGTGGTGGATCCCGAGCCGGGCGGCGGCGCCGCCCGGGTGGCCGCCGGGATGCTGGCCGCGGTCACCGAACTGCACTACGGCGAGGAGACGCTGCTCGGCCTGAACCTCGACTCCGCGCGGCGCTACCCCGACTTCGCGGCCGAGCTCACCGAACTCACCGGCCACGACCTCGGCTACCGCCGCTGCGGCACGCTCGCCGTGGCCCTGGACGCCGACGACCGCGCCCATCTGCGCGAACTGCACGCCTTGCAGCAGCGGTCGGGGCTGGACGCGCAGTGGCTGTCCGGGCGGGAGTGCCGGCGC
>NZ_NEUB01000461.1 GCF_002910825.1 Streptomyces sp. SM1
CCGGCGTATCCGGCGGCACCGCCGCCCGGCCGGGGGCACAAGGTGCGGAACGGGATAGCCGTGGCCGTGGCCGTGGCCGTACTGGCGAGCATCGGTGTGGGTGTGTACGCGCTGGCGGACGACGGCCCGGACAGGGGATCCGCGACCTCGCGGGCACCGGAGGGCCGGGACGGCGGCTCCGGGGGCGAGGAGCCGGAGCCGGACGCGTCCGAGCCGCCGCGGGTCGAGAGCGGGTCGGTGACCGACGCGCTGAGCGGCATCAGTCTCCCCGTCCTGGACGGCTGGTACGGCCAGGAGCTCCAGGTGGGCGCCTCGGTGACGTCGGAGGACTCGTACGACTGCCCCGGCAACACCGAGAAGAGCTGCACCAAGGGCGGCGCCTACTCGGCGCCCGCCCTCGCGCTCGGCAGCCGCGGCTCCACCGCCGAGGAGGTCGCCAAGGCGGACATCACCGCCAACGCCGAGGAGAGCTACGGCGGGGACGCGTACGGGAAGATCATCTCGCACGACGTGCTCGCGTCCAAGGCCGTGACCGTGGCCGGCCAGAAGGGCTATCTGGTGCGCTGGAAGGCGGTCACCAGCAAGGGCTCCGACGGGTTCGTGCAGTCCCTCGCGTTCCCGTCCCCCGCGCAGCCGAAGCAGATCGTCGTGGTGCGCGTCGGGGTCGACACCGACCAGACGCAAGCCGTCCTCGACGAGATCACCGAGGGCATCGAGGTGGCGTCGGCCGGCGGCGGCAACGGGCAGGACGTCTGACGCCCGGTGTCTCACGACCGGGTGGAGCACCCCTCCGCTCAGGAGGGTGCCCCACCCGGCCGGGCTGCGCGCCGCCCCCGTCCCCACGGTGCGGCGCGGCCGGGCCGCCGTCCGGTCGTGCCGGGAGCGGCGGCCCGAGTCTCAATCGAGGCCGAGTGCCGGCAGTACGGCGGCCTCCACGAAGCGGACCAGATAGTCCGGGTCGGCGTTGCGCCCCTCCAGCAGGGGCCGGACCCGCAGCACGCCGAAGATCTGTGCCGGGACGTACTCCAGCGCCGGGTTCTCCGCGTCGGCCTCGCCGCGTTCGACCCCGCGCCGCAGGATCCGGTCCAGCGCGGCGAGCTCCGGGTCGACCAGTGCCTCGCGCAGTGCCCGCGCCAGTTCCCTGTCCCGGGTGACCGCGTGTCCGAGCGCCTGGAGCAGTGCGGTGTCCTTCGGCGACCACTCCGCCGCGCACCGGGCCGCCTCCCGCAGGTCCCCGGCGAGGGTGCCGGTGTCGATACGGTCGATCCGCGCCTGCCGGCTGGACCGCAGGGCCGCGGCGACGAACCGGGGTTTGGTCCGCCACTGCCGGTAGAGCGTCGACTTGCTGCACCGCGTGCTGGCGGCGACGCCCTCCATGCTCACGGCGTCGTAGCCGCATTCCCGGATCTGGTCCAGCACGGCGTCGAAGAACTCCCGCTCGCGCTCCGGCGTGATCTTGGAGCGGCGCGCGGTGCCGACCGGTGCGGGTCGGTCCACGTCCTGCGACGTCATCGGCTCTGCTCCTTGTCCCTGATGTGTCCGACATCTGCCGGTACGCCAGCCTACCGGTACGCGAACGTATCGGTACGCCAGCGTGTCGATGAAGATCGGCATCCCCGCCCCCCGTCCCTCGCGGCCCGGCCGACGTAGCCCCCGGTGCGGGATACGTCGCCCCGTCGTCGAGGACGCGGTCGAAGGCGGGCGGCGGTAGGTGGCGCGGTGACCGACGAGGTGCTCCACGGGGTGGGGCGCGGCGTCGCGGCAGGCGGGCGCCGGGGAGGAGCTCGTCCCCGACCGGGACTCGTGGCCGGACGGCTCGGCGGCGCCGCACCGGCGTACGAGCTCCGGGTCAGCCTAGGCGTCGGGTTGCCCGTACCAACTCGCCCGGCGCAGTGCGGCCTCGGTACCGGCGAGGTAGACGGCGGTGGCGAGCCACTGGGCCGCGTACCGGTCGGGTCCGCCGTCGTCGAGTCGGCCGAAGGCGTCACGGGTACGGTGCGCGGCCACCGCGCCGAGGGCGGCGACCAGGCGCGCGCCGTTGACGAAGCCGTC
>NZ_NEUB01000462.1 GCF_002910825.1 Streptomyces sp. SM1
CTGTCCCTGCCGGACGGCGCCGCCTGGCGGCTCACCACCGACGGCCGGGGCGGCCTGGAGGACATCGCGGTGGAGCCCGATCCTGCCGCCCTCGCCCCGCTGCGCAAGGGCGAGGTGCGGATCGCGGTGCGTGCCGCCGGGCTGAACTTCCACGACGTGATCGCCGCGCTCGGCCTGGACCCGGACCCCGGACAGCAGGGGCTGGGCAGCGAGGGCGCGGGGGTCGTCATCGAGGTGGGCCCGGGTGTGGAGGACCTGGCGCCCGGGGACGGGGTCATGGGCATCTTCGGGGGCGCGTTCGGCCCGACCGTCGTCGCCGACCGCCGCACCGTCGCCCGGATCCCGGCGGGCTGGTCCTTCGCCCGCGCCGCGTCCGTGCCCGTGGTGTTCCTCACCGCCTACTACGGCCTGTTCGATCTGGGCGGGCTGCGGCGCGGGGAATCCGTACTGGTCCACGCCGCGGCCGGCGGTGTCGGCATGGCGGCGGTGCAGCTGGCCCGGCATGCCGGGGCGCAGGTGTACGCGACCGCGTCCCCGGCCAAGTGGGACGTCCTGCGGGCCGGCGGACTAGACGACGCGCACATCGCCTCGACCCGTACCACCGACTTCGCGGAGGCGTTCCTGACGGCCACCGGCGGGCGGGGCGTCGACGTGGTCCTGGACAGCCTGGCGCGGGAGTTCGTGGATGCGGGTCTGCGGCTGCTGCCGCCCGGCGGCCGGTTCGTGGAGATGGGCAAGACCGACGTCCGCGACCCGCAGACGGTCGCCCGGCAGCACCCGGGGGTGCGCTACCGGGCGTTCGACCTGATGGAGGCCGGTCCGGAACGCATCGGCGAGATGCTCGCCGAGATCCTGGACCTGTTCGAGCAGGGGGTACTGCGTCCGCTGCCCGTCACCGGCTGGGACGTCCGGCAGGCTCCGGCCGCGCTGCGCTCGCTCAGCCAGGCGCGGGGCACCGGCAAGAACGTCCTGCTGCTGCCCGCTCCGCTCGACCCAGAAGGAACCGTCCTGGTCACCGGGGCCACCGGCACCCTGGGGCGGCTGCTGGCCCGGCACCTGGTCGTCGCGCACAGCACCCGGCACCTGCTGCTGGCGGGCCGCCGGGGCGGCTCCGCCGACGGAATGCCTGAGCTGGTACGGGAGTTGACCGGGCTGGGGGCGTCGGTCACGGTCGCCGCCTGCGACGTCGCCGACCGCACCGCGCTCGCCGACCTGCTCGGCGCGGTGCCCGCCGGTCACCCGCTGACCGCCGTCGTGCACGCGGCCGGGGTCCTCGACGACGCCACCATCGCCGGGCTGACCCCGGACCGGCTCGACCGGGTGCTGCGACCCAAGGCGGACGCGGCGCTCGCCCTGCACGACCTCACCCGGGACCTCGACCTCGCGGCGCTGGTCCTGTTCTCCTCGGGCGCCGCCCAGTTCGGCGCGGCCGGGCAGGCCAACTACGCCGCCGCCAACGCGGTCCTCGACGCACTCGCCGCCGAGCGCCGCGCCGAGGGGCTGCCGGGCCTGTCCATCGGCTGGGGCCTGTGGGAGGAGCGCAGCGAGATGACCGC
>NZ_NEUB01000463.1 GCF_002910825.1 Streptomyces sp. SM1
CGCGGCGTCAGAGGGCTTTCAGCAGCCGACAGTGGGGTGAAAGCGCCGCTCATGAGCTTCCTTCTCATCAGCCGAGAGAAGGGTCACCCGCCGATGACGGTGTCCACAACTGCCTTCGCCTCCGGTGTCCGGGAGCTCGAGTTCGTCCGGTCCGTCGACCGCCGTCTGCTCCACCGCCGGGCCCTGTCGGAAGTCTTCCTCACCGACACCGCGGCGGTGGACGGGCAGCGCTTCCTCGCCGGCGCGCAACTCCCCTCCTCGCACGCCTACTTCACCGACCACCCCGGTCACACCGCCGTCGACCCGGTGCTGCTGCTCGAATGCGCCCGCCAGGCCGAGACCTACGGCGCGCACCGCCACCTCGGTGTGGACGACGGCACCACGTTCGTTCTGCGGTCCTGGTCGATGCGCCTGCCCGGTCTGTTCACCGTGCGTTCCGGCGACCCGGCCGAGCTGACCATGGAGGTCACCACGGACCGGCCGGCCGACGCGAGCGCGCCGGCCCGTTCGGTCACGTACGGCATACGGTTCCTGATCGCCGGCCACGAGATGGGCGAGGCCCGGATGACGGTGGGCTACCTGTCCTCAGCGGCGTACGCGTTCGTCCGCTCCAAGCGGCGCGGCAGCCCGCCCGTCTCGTCCGACGACGTCCCGGCTCCCTACCTGAACGAGTACCTCGCCGCACACGGCCACGCCGACTGGTACCGCTGGTACGTGGCCGCGCTCTGCCCGATCAGCGCGACGTCCTTCATCCGCTACCGGGAGACGAAGAACACGGACCTGACCACCGTCGGCCGGGACTGACGGACACCGGCGAACCCGCCCCCGGCCGCGGGCAGTGGGGGCGGCACCCCGCGAGCGCGGTGGGCCGGGGCGGGGCTCCGCCCCGGCCCACCCCGGCCCACCCCGGTGTGCTCACGCCTCCCGCGACGCCAGCTCGATCACCGTGATGTCCGACGGCGCGCCCACCCGGGTGGGCGGCCCCCACGCCCCCGCTCCCCGGCTGACGTACAGCTGCGTGTCCCCGTACCGCTCCAGCCCGGACACCGTCGGATTCGCCGCACCCGCGACAAGATTCCCGGGCCACAGCTGGCCCCCGTGCGTGTGCCCGGACAGCTGCAGGTCCACCCCATGGTCGACGGCATCATGAATCTGCACAGGCTGATGTGCCAGCAGCACACACGCCCGCCCTCGATCCCGGTCGCCCAGCGCCTTCACGTAGTCGGGCCCCTCGCCCTCGCGCTCCCCGGCGATGTCGTTGACCCCGGCCAGATCGAAGTGCGGCAACTCCGTCCGGGCGTTCTCCAGCGGGTTCAGTCCGAGCCGCCGCACCTCGCGGACCCACTGCTCGGCACCGGAGAAGTACTCGTGGTTGCCGGTGACGAAGAACGACCCGTGGCGGGCCCTCAGCTGCGCCAGCGGCGCCGCGGCCGGACCGAGATCCTTCACGCTGCCGTCCACCAGGTCCCCGACGACCGCGATCAGATCCGGCTGGGTCGAGTTGACCGTGTCGACGACCTTCTGCGCGAACCCGCGCCCGAGCACCGGCCCGAGGTGCACGTCGGTCACCACCGCGATGCGGAAACCGTGTGCCGCGCGGGGCAGTCTGGCCAGCGGCACGGTGACCCGCTTCACACCCGGTCCGCGCAGCACCCCGTACGTCCCGTAGCCGACGGTCCCCACGGCAGCCGCGGCGGCGGCCCCGCCGACGACACGGGAGACGAAGAGACGCCGCGAGGGACCGGCGGGCGGCGCGGGGGCTCGCGGCGCGGGATCCACC
>NZ_NEUB01000464.1 GCF_002910825.1 Streptomyces sp. SM1
CGCCGGGGTCGCGTTGAGCACGGACTGGAGGGTGGCGGGGGTGTTGCTGCGGCGGAACGGCGAGACCCCCTCCGTCGCCGCGTACAGCACCACACCGAGGGACCACAGGTCGGAGGCGGGGCCGGGGCGCTGGCCCAGCACCCGCTCCGGCGCGATGTACTCGGGCGAACCGACGAAGCCGCCGGTGTCGGTCAGATTGGTCTCGCCCTCGATCTGGGCGATGCCGAAGTCGGTGAGTACGACGCGGTCGTGCCGGCCGAGCAGCACGTTGTCCGGCTTGACGTCCCGGTGCAGGATGCCCGCCGCGTGGGCGGCCTCCAGCGCGCCGAGCACCTCCAGGCCGACCCTGGCCGCCTCCCGTGCGGAGAGGGTGCCCTCCTCCTGCAGCACGCCGCCCAGCGAACGGCCCTGGACCAGTTCCATCACGATCCACGGCCGGCCGTCGACCACCGCGACGTCATGGACGTTGACCACCGCCGGGTGGTCGAGCCGGGCGGCGGCGCGGGCCTCACGGCGCATCCGCTCGAAGGCGTTGACACGTTCGCGTTCGGGAAGGTGGTCCGGGACGCGCGGTTCCTTGACGGCGACCTCGCGGTCCACCGTCTCGTCCTTGGCACGCCACACGGTGCCCATGCCGCCGTGCCCGAGCTTGGCGAGCAGCCGGTAGCGACCGGCGATCAGCCGCCCGGTGCCGGGGTCGGGCGCGGTCGCCGGCCGGGGCGTCGGGTCCTGCCCCGCACCGTACGGGTGTGGCGGGTGCTGCGGGGTCCGCGCCTGCCGGGTCTCCTGCGCCTGCCGCGGGACCACCTGCGTCGGCGCCGCGTACGGGTTGTCGGCGTGCGGCACCGGCGTGGGCGGGTTCGGTGGTTGCAGACCAAAACTCGTGGGCTCGTCGGACCCGCTGCGGGCTCCCCCGTTGCTGCTCATGGTTCATCCATATCGCGCGAGACCCTCACGTATCCACTGCGAACACCCACCGGTCACAGACCCGTGACCCTCGCCGGAACTTATCTCCCTTTTATCGACCTTTGGGTCCGGCCTGGGGTGAGGAACCCGACACCGAGGGGCCGGCCGCCGGGGAGTCGGCCGCCGACGCGCCCGCCGTCCCGGGGGCCGACG
>NZ_NEUB01000465.1 GCF_002910825.1 Streptomyces sp. SM1
ACCGCGAGCGGCGCCCCCGGCCACACCCGCCACGACGGTGAGGCCGGCGGACACCACCGGCTCCTCCCGCACGACGACACCGACCAGCTCGCCGCCCAGTTGCAGCACGCCGTGGCCGGGTTCGTCGACGCGCCGCGCGATGCCGTACAGGAGGCCGATCAGGTACTGCGCGAGCTGGCCGAGCGCTTCACGGACGCCGTGACCGAGCGGCGCCGCACCCTGCGGCGGTCCTGGCAGACCGCGGACGCCGGCCCCGCGGGTCCAGGCGACGGACAGGCCGCCGCGGCGACCGACACGGAGCAGCTGCGCCTGGCCCTGCGGGACTACCGCGAGCTGGCGGAACGGCTGCTACACGTCTGAGCCGGGGTCCGCCCCGCCCGCCGCCGCCCGGCGCTCCCGCCACTGCCGTACGACGTCGTCGACGTCGTACGGCTTCTTGCCCAGCGGGGGGCCGGGCGGCGGCTTGAACATCATGTCGCTGATCCTGGCGTTGATCTCCGTGAGTATCTTCCGGACGATCCGCTCCGAGGGAGCGGCGAGTGCCGCCTCCAGCGCGTCCTCGGCCTCCTTGCGCAGGGCCGGCGCCGGCGGCAGCACCGAGAAGCCCTCGCGGGCCATCTTCCGCTTCACCCACCACAGTTCGTCGTAGGTGCTCTCGACCTCGCTGGGGAGCGGCTTGCCCGCCCCCGCCAGCTGCTCGAACTCCCCGCGCGCCTCGGCGTCGCGGATCTGCTTGTCGACCCTCCCCCACTCTCAACTACGTTCGAGCGGGGGGACCCCACCTCGAAGTCGACGCCCGGTGGCTTTCGCTCCGTCATGAGTTCATTGTGCCGGACGCCGTGCACCCGGGCGTTTTATCATTCGGCGGCGGCCAGCCGATCCGGCCGCCGTGCAAGGCCGTTCCGGCCACCGCCGGGTCCGGGCCCCCTCGGCCCGCAGGACGTCTCAGGAGGAGCACAGGTGCTCGAACTCACCATGGCCGCGGTGTCAGCGGAGGAAGCGGGTGCCACGGCGGGCATGCTCATGGCCGACGCGCCGAGCGAGCCGGGAGCCCTGCTGCGGGTGGGCAGGGACAAGTCGCTGTGCCGGCTCTCGACGCCGGACGACTGGCTGTTCGTCTCACGCGTCCACCTGGAGTTCGGCTGCGCGCAGGACGGCACCTGGCAGCTGACCTGGCGGCGCGGCTCCCTGCCCGAGCCGTCCTCCGAAGTACGGCTGACCATCGGGGAGTACGCCCACCCGGTCACCTACGGCGGCACCGTCTCGCTGCCCCGGGGCGGCAGCGGCGAGGTCGTCATCCACGACCGCACCGCCCCGCGCAGCGTCAACGTGGGCTTCTACCACGAGGTGTGAATCGTGCGGCTCAGGCGTGACGTGCGGAGCGTGACGTCCGGGCTCGCGCGCGAGGCGTGAAACCCGCGTTCACGCCAGTACGCGCGCCAGCGCGAACCCGTCGTAACCCTTGGCCCCGACCGTCTGGATCGCCGTACCCGTCAGCCTCGGGTGGCCGCCGATCATGTCGAGCGCGGCGCGGGTGCCCACCACGTCCGGATCGGTGTTGTCCGGATCGGCCACCCGCCCGCCCCGGCCGACGTTGTCCAGCACGATCAGGCTCCCCGCGCTGGTCAGCCTGAGCGCCCACTCCACGTAGTGCGGGTTGTTCACCTTGTCGGCGTCGATGAAGACCAGATCGAACGGGGGCGGGTTCTCGTCGGCCAGCCGGGGCAGCGAGTCCAGCGCGGCGCCCACCCGCACCTCGACCTGCTGGTCGAGTCCCGCGCGGGCGATGTTGTGGACCGCGACCTCGGCGTGCCGGGGGTCGTACTCCAGGGTGACCAGCCGCCCGTCCGCCGGGAGGGCGCGGCCCAGCCAGATGGTGCTGTAGCCGCCGAGTGTGCCGATCTCCAGGATGCTGCGGGCGCCCTGCACCTGGGCGAGGAGCTGGAGCAGTTTGCCCGCCACGGCGGAGACGGCGATCGGCGGCAGTCCGGCGGCCTCGCTGTCACGCAGGGCGGACGCCAGCGCCTCGTCGGGGGCGTCGGTCAGGAGCCGGTCGGCGAAATAGTCGTCCACCTCGTGCCACAGCTGCGGCTCGCTCATGAACCTGGCCCTCCGTACGGCTGCTTGGCGTCTGGCGACTTCGATGCGCCCACCGAAGATACGCCGCCCGCCCGCCTCCCGTCGGGCCTTCCCGTGCGTGTCCCCAGGCCGTCGGCGACGGCCTGGGGACACCCCGGCGGAACCCGGCGCCGCGGACTCCGCCGGGGCGCCGCGGCCGTGTGACCTTTCCCGCGTCACCAACGGGCACCGTGAGCCGCCCGGACGGTCGTCATCCGGACAACATCGGGAGGGCCGTCAGGTGAAGCCGCGGCTTCCGGCGTCACTGTCGAGGGGTGTGCGGGCCGCATAGGGTGCGCAGAGCGAACCACCACGCACGGGATGTGCGGGACGAAACGGGGCGGGAGGCCGACGAGGCGTGGCGAACGCGGAGCACGGTGGGCGAGGGGCGGAGAGACTCGGAGCGACGGCGGCCGGCGGCACCCGGGCCCGGCTGCGCGTGGCGCGCCTGGGACTGTGGCTGCTCGCCGCCGTCCTCGCCGTACGCCAGGTCGCCGCCGTTCTCACCACTCCCAGCGGAGAACGGCTGACCACCCTGGAAGCCTGGGCGGGCTCCGAGGGGGTGCTGCACGTCAGCGGCTCCCTCTACGACTCCACCCGGTTCACCGGCACCCCCTTCAGCGGGCTGGTCCTCAAACCGCTCACCCGCCCCGCCGAAGACGCCCTCGGCTGGGGCTGGACCTTCGGCACCCTGCTGCTGGTCGTCGCCCTCGGTGTGATCGCCGCCCGTGCGCTGCCCCAGCCGGTCGGCCGCCGCACCGCGCTGCTCGCCACGCCCGTCGCCGTCAGCCTGCTCATGCTGTCCCTGCCGGTGCGCAACACCCTCTGGCTCGGCCAGACCAGCATCATCCCGGTCCTGCTCGTCCTGCTGGGCTGCTTCGCCGCCCACGGCCAGCGCGTCAGCGGCGCCCTCATCGGCGTCGCGGCCGCCCTCCAGCCCACCCTCATCCTCTTCGTCCCGCTGCTGTGGTTCACCGGCCGCCGCCGGGCCGCGACCGCCACCGGCGTCACCTTCGCCGCCACCACGGTGCTCGCCTGGGCCGCGATGCCGCACGACTCCTACACCTACTGGGTCCACCACCTCGGGGGCACCGGCCTGGGCGGCCCCGCCGACGACCTCGCCAACCAGTCCCTGCACGGCGCCCTGCTCCGCCTCGGCGTCGAGGGCCCCCTGGAGATCGCCCTCTTCCTGCTGCTCGGCGCGGCCGTCGCGACCCTCGCCCTGCGCCGCGCCGTCCGCTACGCCCACGACGGCCAGCTGCTCCTCGCGGTCGCCGTCACCGGTTGTGCCGCCCTCGTGGTCGCCCCGACCGCGTGGCAGCACCAGCTGCTGTGGGTACTGCTCGCCGCCGTCGGCCGGGTGGGAAAACGTGCCCGCGACCGCCTGGTGTGGCCCGTCGCCGTCGTCCTCGTCATGACGCTGCCGGCGAAGATGATGCTGCCGAACATGGCGTTCCTCCACCCGGTGCGGGACAACGTCGTCCTCCTCGCCGCCCTGGCCGCCGCCACCGCGGTCCCCTTCCTCTTCCGCTCCTCGGAGTACTT
The DNA here is from genome assembly GCF_002910825.1 of Streptomyces sp. SM1. Classification (GTDB taxonomy): domain Bacteria; phylum Actinomycetota; class Actinomycetes; order Streptomycetales; family Streptomycetaceae; genus Streptomyces; species Streptomyces okerensis. The sequence continues at coordinate 3,664 of NZ_NEUB01000465.1, forward strand.
CCGCGCACCCGTCCCGACCCGGTACGCCCCACCCGTCCCGGCCCGGTTCGCGTTCGTCCCCCTGCTGCCGTTCCTGCGCAGGGTGCTCATCCGCCCGAACCTCCTGCTCGAGCTCCTCCTCATCCGCGTCACCTACGCCGCGTACGCCAAGGTCCGCCTCGCCGCGACCGGCGGCAGCAACTCGGCGGGCCGTGAGCGCGCGGAGGAACACGGACAGCAGATCCTCGACCTCGAACGCCTGCTCCACATCGACATCGAGCACACCGTCAACCACGCGGTGGTCAAGGTCGGCTGGCTACGGGACTTCTTCGACTTCTACTACACGTCGTTCCACTTCCTCGTCCCGCTGACCGTCCTCGGCGTACTCGTCGGGCGCCGCCCCGTCGACTACCGCTGGGCGCGTTCGGCCCTCGGCTTCACCACGGTCCTCGCCCTGGTCGGCTTCTGGCTCTACCCGCTCGCCCCGCCCCGCCTCATGCCGGGCTTCGGGATCATCGACACCGTCCACGGCGTCCAGGACTTCTCCCAGCCCGAGTACGGCACCCTCACCCACCTCACCAACCAGTACGCGGCGATGCCGTCCCTGCACTTCGGCTGGTCCCTGTGGTGCGGACTGGTCATCGCGATCATCGCGCCGAAGGCGTGGACGAAGGCCCTCGGCCTCCTCCACCCCCTCTTCACGGCCGCCGCGATCGTCGCCACCGGCAACCACTGGATCCTGGACGCGGCCGGCGGCGCACTCGTCGTCGGGGGCGGCTTCGGCCTGACGTACCTCCTCCAGGGCCCCCGGGCCCGTACGACGGTGGCGGTCGCCGAGGAGCTCGGCAGCAGGCCACCGGCGCCGGCCAAGGACCGTACGCCGAGCTGATCCGGTACCCACCGGCCCGCCGGCGAGTTCCCGGCTCGGGCGTGGACCCGCGGGTGCCGGATGGACGATGATCGGGCGCATGGCGAACGGCATGTCAGCGTCCGGGGCCGCTGCCCACCTCGGACCTCCTCATCTGGCCGGCCTGACCGAGCCGGCAGGCCGGCCCGGCAACGTGCCGGAGAAACTCTGGGCGGGGCTGCTGGAGACCGGCTGGGCGGCGCGGCTGCGACCGAGGACGGCCGGACCCGCTTCCGGCTGCACTACTACGGGCAACGGTTCGAAGGGCTCATCGTCGACGACGCGTTGCCCGCCCTGGTGTACGCGGTGACCGGGTCGGGGCAGCGGATCCTGCTCTTCGACGGAGCGGCGCACGGCTACGACGCGATGTTCTGCGACAGCCGGGACGCGGACGGACTGCGCGGCCGCCGCGCCGACCAGGTGTATGTCGACGCCGACGGGGAGGACACCTTCGAGCTGGTGATCTGGGCCGGCTACGGCATCGACTGGGACGACGAACGGGACTCCTTCGTGGACCCCGGCGATCCCGGTCTGGTCACGCTCACCGACGGCCGCCGCATCCCGTTCGAGGCCGCTCGCCGCGCCGCCTTCGACGCGCTGTCCATCACGGTCGTCAACGCGCGGAACCGGGCCACCGACGCCGTGTCGGAGGAACTGGCCTGAGCGCCCCCGGGACGACGAAGGCGGCGGCCCCGGGGATCGTGGGGTCGCCGCCTTCGGTATGGGGGGTGTGGGGGTGGATCAGTACCAGTTGTTGGACTGCCAGAAGGACCAGGCGTCGCAGGCGCTGCCGTAGCGGTCCTTCATGTAGTCCAGGCCCCACTTGATCTGGGTGGCGGGGTTGGTCTTCCAGTCGGAGCCGGCCGAGGCCATCTTGGAGGCGGGCAGGGCCTGGACCAGGCCGTAGGCGCCGCTGGAGGCGTTGGTGGCGGTGGGGTTCCAGCCGCTCTCGTGCTGGACGATCTTCGAGAAGCACTGGAACTCGGCCGAGTTGCCGATCATCTTCTGCGCGGTCGCCTGGGCCGAGGAAGCGCTCGTGCTCGCGGCCTGGGCGGGCGCGGCGGCGATGAGGGTGCCGCAGGTGGCGGCGATCAGGGCGGCACCGGCGAGGGACTTCTTCGGGGTGGCGACGGTGTGGAGGAAGGAAGCGGCGGACACAGGCGGCCTTTCGGTGGGAAGCAGGGGAGTCGCGCTACGCCGTGCCGGATGCCGTGGTGTGCGGCGGGGACATGCGTCGGCGCCGTGACCCCGGGAGGGGCGTCGGCGCCTGGCGACGGCTCCACAGAAACAAATCCCGCGATTGCCCGCAAAGGTCCCTTTTACTACCGAAGGTCGGGGAAGGGGTGGTCCGGGGGTCGATGCCCCGTGTGCGGGCCGGGGGATCGCTACGGTGCCGGGTCGTATGTGAGGTGGGTCATGTGGGGTGCTTCACCATCTCGGGCACAGCGTGTCGGTGAGGTGCTACCCAGCGGTGTCGCGGAATGTGACCGGGGCCTCGAAAGCCGCTCTGCGGGTGGCCCGGCGGAGGGCCTTCAGGAGAGGGGTGCCCACGGTGAGGGTCAGCACGACGGTGACCAGCGCGCGGCCCAGGTCCCAGCCGAGGGACGTCGCCAGGCAGTAGGCCAGGAAGCGGGCCAGGTTGGCGGGGAGCGACGCGTCGGCGTCGAAGGAGATGTTCGAGGCCAGGGCGGACATGAAGGGCCAGCCCGCCATGTTCATCACCGTGCCGTAGGCGAAGGCCGCCAGGAAGCCGTACACGGCCAGCATCCAGACTTCCGGGCGGCCGCGCAGACGGTCGGCGCCGGGGAGGAAGCCCGCGCCCATGGTGAACCAGCCCATCGCCAGCATCTGGAACGGGAGCCAGGGGCCGACACCGCCCGTGAGCAGCGCGGACGCGAACATCGTCACCGAGCCGAGGACGAAGCCGAAGCCCGGGCCGAGGACCCTGCCGCTCAGCACCATGAGGAAGAACATCGGTTCGAGGCCGGCGGTACCCGCGCCGATGGGGCGCAGGGCGGCACCCGCCGCCGCCAGGACGCCGAGCATCGCCACCGCCTTGGGGCCGAGGCCCGACTCCGAGATCGTCGCCGCCACGACCGCGACCAGGAGGACCAGCAGCCCCGCGAAGAGCCACGGCGCGTCCTGCGCGTGGGCGTTCAGGGTGGACGTGGGCGGGGCGAGGAAGGGCCAGCCGAAGCCGGCCACCCCCACCGCGCTGACCAGGGCGAGGGCCAGCCAGGAGCGGAGGCCCAGGCGGACGGCGCGGGCCTGGCGGTCCGCCCGGCGGGCGGTGGTGGGGGGCGTGGTCATGGGTTCAGCGCCTCTCGGACCTGGGAGACCGTGAGCCAGTGCTGCGGGGCCAGGATCTTCGCCACCTGGGGGGCGAAGGACGGGGACGCCACGACCACCTCCGCCGACGGGCCGTCCGCGATCACCTCGCCCTCGGCGAGCAGGACGACACGGTGGGCCAGCTCCGCCGCCAGTTCCACGTCGTGCGTGGCCATGACGATGGCGTGGCCCTCGGCCGCCAGCCCCCGCAGGATCCTCAGCAGCCGGGCCTTCGCCGCGTAGTCCAGGCCCCGGGTCGGCTCGTCGAGGAGGAGGAGCGGCGGGCGGGCGGTCAGCACGACCGCGAGGGCGAGGGTCAGGCGCTGGCCTTCGGAGAGGTCGCGGGGGTGGGTCTCGTCGGCCACGGAAGGGAGGAGTTCCGTGAGGAGGGCACGGCAGGTGCCGGGTGGTGCCTCCGCGTCCCGGTCGGCGGCCGCGCACTCCGCCGCGACCGTGTCCGTGTAGAGGAGGTCGCGGGGCTCCTGGGGGACCAGACCGACCCGGCGGACCAGGTCGCGGGGGCGGGCGCGGTGCGGGACCGCGTCGCCGGTGCGGACCGAGCCGGAGGACGGGGCGACCAGGCCGACCAGCGCGCTGAGCAGCGTCGACTTTCCGGCACCGTTGCGGCCCATCAGGGCGATCGTCTCGCCGGGGGTGACCGTCAGATCGACCTCGCGCAGGGCCTGGACGCGGTCACGGCGCACGGCGAGCGAACGGACCTCGGCCACCGGGGCGGCGGGAGCGGTGGTGCCGCTCGCCTTCGTCCGCCTGAACAGGCGCTTCGCGGGCGCGGCAGGCGTGGGCGCGGACCCGGGG
>NZ_NEUB01000466.1 GCF_002910825.1 Streptomyces sp. SM1
CCGACGGCGAGCCGGGCCCGGACGAGCGGCGGCTCCAGGCCGCCGAGGACGCGATCACCGCCGGCGAGGTCGACCTGGCCCGGGACATAGCCAGGGAGGTACTGACCCGGGCGACGGTGCCGGCGGAGCGGGTGCGGGCCTGGATGGTGGTCATAGAGGCGGCCGGGCAGGCACTCGGTGAGGTCGACGCCGTCTTCCCGCAGGTGCTGGCCGACGCCGGTGACGACCCCCGGCTGCTCGCGCTGGTCCACTACCAGCTGGCCTGGCGCGAGGTGGTGGTGGACGGCGACTTCGCCAAGTCCCGCCAGGAGGCCGCCCACGCGGCGGAACTGGCCGCCCGCGGCGGGGACCGGCGCACCGAGCTGATGGCGCTCGCGTTCCAGTCGTCCACCGAGACGCTGATGGGGCACCCGGACGCTCCCGCCACGATCCAGCGGGCCCTCCAGGAGCCCCAGGACCCCGATGTGGCCAGCCACCACAACGGCGCCGCGATGGCGAGATTCCGGTGGCTGCTGATGAGCGACCAGCTGCCGGAGGCCCGTAACGCCATCACCGCGCTGCTGCGGGAGGCGCGGCGGCGCGGCATGGTCGAGAGCGAGGTGCACTTCTCACGGCTGCTCGCCGACACCGAACTGCGCTTCGGGCACTGCGGCCGGGCGCTGGACCTGTCCGGGGAGAGCCTGCGGCTGGCCCGCGACTCCGGGATCGGCGAGAGCGCCTCCGCCATGCTCGCCTCGCTCGCGGAGGCGTCGGGCGGGGACGTGGACCGGGCACTGGCCCTGGCCCGCGAGTCCGCGGACCACGCCGAGGTGGACGGCGACCAGTTGTACCTCTCGCTGGCCCTGGGCGCTCTGGGCTACGCCCAGTTGGTGGCCGGGGACGCGCAGGCCGCGGTCCGCTCGCTGCGCCGGGTGCGGGAGCTGGAGCACGGCATGGGCATCAACGACCCCGCGCGGGGCCGCTGGCAGGGCGACCTCGCCGAAGCGCTGGTCCGGATCGGTGAGCCCGGTGAGGCACAGGAGCTCATCAATCTCACCCGGGTGCACGCGCTGCGGCTGAACCGGGCGAGCGTGCTGGCGGTGCTCGACCGGGCGGAGGCGCTGGTGCGTGCCGCGCGGGGCGAGAACCAGGCGGCGCAGGTGCAGTTGGTGTCGGCGCAGGAACGGCTGGCCAAGCTGGGGTACGGCATGGAGGAGGCCCGCGCCGCCTTCGCGCTGGCGCGACTGCGTTCCCGGAACCAGGGGCCGGGCGGGTACGAGGAGGCGTCCCGGCTGTTCCGGCGCTGCCGCGCGCTGCCGTGGCTGCGTCAGGTGGACCAGGCCGTGGCCGCGGGTCCCGCGGAGGCGGAGCCGGTGCCGGCCGCCACACCGGCGGTTCTGGACGGGCTCGCCTCGATGGAACGCCAGGTCGCCGCGCTGGTGATGGAGGGCGCCACCAACCGGGAGATCGCCGGCCGGCTGTTCATCAGCGTGAAGACCGTGGAGGCGACGCTCACCCGGGTGTACCGCAAGCTGGGCATCCGTTCCCGCGTCGACATCGTCCGCCTGGCGGCAGGCCGCCGCACGACCTAGCCCCCACCCCGGCCCCCGACACCGCCCACTCCCCCCGGAGTCCGGCGCAGGCCCCCCGCAACGCCCCCTCCCCGGGCTCCGGCGCCGGTCCCCCGCAACGGGGCGCCGCGCCG
>NZ_NEUB01000467.1 GCF_002910825.1 Streptomyces sp. SM1
GCGGCGGGCGTCGACAGTCCCTACGCATGAGGAGCCCCGTGACCGACCCCCTGCACGCGGAACTGCTGGAGCTGGCCCGGGAGGCGGCCCACCGCGCGGGCGCGCTGCTGCGGGACGGCCGTCCCGCCGACCTCGCGGTCGCCGCGACCAAGTCCAGCCCGATCGACGTCGTCACCGAGATGGACATCGCGGCGGAGAAGCTGATCACGACACTGATCGCCGAGCGCCGCCCGGACGACGGCTTCCTGGGCGAGGAGGGCGCCTCCACCGAGGGCAGCAGCGGTGTCCGCTGGGTGATCGACCCCCTCGACGGCACCGTGAACTACCTGTACGGCCTGCCCACCTGGGCCGTCTCCATCGCCGCCGAGCAGGACGGCGAGACCGTCGCCGGAGCCGTGGTGGCGCCCATGCGCGGCGAGGCGTACCACGCGGTGCGCGGCGGCGGGGCGTGGGCGACCGGTGCCTGGGAGGGCGAGCGGGAGCTGAGCTGCCGCCCCTCGCCGCCCCTGGACCAGGCCCTGGTCTCGACCGGCTTCAACTACGTCACCGAGGTCCGGGCCCACCAGGCCGACGTGACGCAGCGGCTGATCCCCCTGCTGCGGGACATCCGGCGCGGCGGTTCGGCCGCGATCGACCTGTGCGATGTCGCCGCGGGCCGTCTCGACGGCTACTACGAGCGCGGACTGCACCCCTGGGACCTCGCCGCCGGTGATCTCATCGCCCGGGAAGCGGGCGCGCTGACCGGTGGACGCGCCGGGGACGGCCCCTCCCGGGAGCTGACCGTCGCGGCCAGTCCGGGTGTCTTCGAGCCCCTCCAGCGGCTCCTGGAGGACCTGGGAGCCTGGCACGACTGACCGGATCACCGCTCATCCCTGCGTACGGGGGACGACGCGAACGGGCCCCGGCGCTGGATTCGCCGGGGCCCGTTCGTCCACGAGCTGATCAGACGCTGTACGCGCCGACCTCCACGCCGTGTTCGGCGGCGAGGCGGCGCAGGTCGTCGAGTTCGCCCTGCTCCACGTCGACGAGGAAGTCGTCGCCCTCGTCACGTGCCCGCGTCAGATCGGACTCGGTCGCCCTTATGCGCTGCAGAAGTCCTGCGGTGAATGCGTCCATGCGCTGCGCCCCCTCGTCCTGGGTGGGTGGGTCGGTGGCACGGGGGTGTGCCGTTCGAAAGGGACGATCACGTCCTGAGCGAATGCCCAGCGCCACCCGGCCGGGCGGCGGCGGTGCCGGACATCCACGCCCGCCCTGCGGAAGCGGACTGCGTCGCACCGCATGGTGGTGCGGTACATGCGGAGCGTGATCGCGGGATGTAAACCCGTCCTCCCCAGGCTCCCTTCCGCGGAAACCTCACCGCGCGAGAAAATCCCGTATTCCCGCCCCGTTCGCCCGGACGTTCCCCGGTCCCGCGGCCGTTCGCCACCGGCCGTTCCTCCGCCTTACAGCCGACTTACGGCCGAAAAGGGCAGGATGGAGGCAACACACCCACCCAGTACTCCCGCCCACGTGCGCCTTTCGGTGCCGCGCGGGTCCGGGACATGAGGAAGGACAAGCGACGTGCGCGTACTCGTCGTCGAGGACGAGCAACTGCTCGCCGATGCGGTGGCCACCGGACTGCGCCGGGAGGCCATGGCCGTCGACGTCGTGTACGACGGTGCGGCCGCCCTGGAGCGCATCGGCGTCAACGACTACGACGTGGTCGTCCTCGACCGCGACCTCCCCCTGGTGCACGGCGACGACGTCTGCCGCAGGATCGTCGAGCTCGGCATGCCCACGCGCGTGCTGATGCTCACCGCGTCCGGTGACGTCAGCGACCGGGTCGAGGGCCTGGAGATCGGCGCCGACGACTATCTGCCCAAGCCCTTCGCGTTCAGCGAGCTCATCGCGCGGGTGCGCGCCCTCGGCCGGCGGACGAGCGTGCCGCTGCCGCCCGTGCTGGAGCGCGCCGGGATCAAGCTCGACCCCAACCGCCGCGAGGTCTTCCGCGACGGCAAGGAGGTCCAGCTGGCGCCGAAGGAGTTCGCCGTGCTGGAGGTGCTCATGCGGAGCGAGGGGGCGGTGGTCTCCGCCGAGCAGCTGCTGGAGAAGGCGTGGGACGAGAACACGGACCCGTTCACCAACGTGGTGCGGGTGACCGTGATGACACTGCGCCGCAAGCTGGGCGAGCCGCCGGTCATCGTGACCGTGCCGGGCTCGGGCTACCGGATCTGATCCCCGTGGCCGCCACCCCCACACCGGCGTCCCCGCAGGCCCCGCCGAAGCCCACGTGGGACCCCCGCAGGCCGGTGCCGCCCTTTCCCTGGCTGCGTCCGACCATCCGGATACGGCTGACGCTGCTCTACGGCGGCATGTTCCTGATCGCCGGGATCATGCTGCTGTCGATCATCTACCTGCTCGCCGCCAACGCACTCAACGTGGGCAGCGACCTGCCCTTCCGGATCCTCTCGGGCGAGGTCTCCAGCGAACTCTGCAACCTGCGCAGTTCCCCGCTGCCCGCGGACGACCTCAACCGGGCGCTGAACGAATGCGTCAACGAGCAGCGCCAGCACGCCCTGGACGATCTGCTCAGCCGTTCGCTGCTCGCCCTGCTCGGTCTCGCGATCATCGCCTTCGCCTTCGGCTACGCCATGGCCGGCCGCGTCCTGTCCCCGCTGGGCCGGATCACCCGCACCGCCCGCGCGGTGGCGGGCTCGGACCTGTCCCGCCGGATCGAGCTGGACGGCCCGGACGACGAGCTGAAGGAGCTGGCCGACACCTTCGACGACATGCTGGAGCGGCTCCAGCGGGCGTTCACGGCCCAGCAGCGCTTCGTGGGCAACGCCTCGCACGAACTGCGCACCCCGCTGGCGATCAACCGCACGCTGCTCGAGGTGCATCTCTCCGACCCGGACGCGCCGGTGGAGCTCCAGCAGCTGGGCAAGACGCTGCTGGCCACCAACGAGCGCAGCGAGCAGCTCGTCGAGGGACTGCTGCTGCTCGCCCGCAGCGACAACCAGATCGTCGAGCGGGGGCCCGTCGACCTCGCCGAGGTCGCCGGGCAGGCCATCGATCAGGTGCACGCCGAGGCGGAGGCCCGGCACGTGGTGATCCGCGGGGACCGCAGGCCCGCCGTCGTCCAGGGCAACGGCGTGCTGCTGGAACGGATCGCCCTGAACCTGGTGCAGAACGCCGTGCGCTACAACGTGCCCGAGGACGGCTGGGTCGAGGTCACCACCGAGGTCCAGCACGGCCAGGCGGTCCTGGTGGTGTCCAACACGGGCCCCGTCGTGCCGGCGTACGAGATCGACAACCTCTTCGAGCCGTTCCGCCGGCTGCGCACCGAGCGCACCGGCAGCGACAAGGGCGTCGGGCTCGGGCTTTCCATCGTGCGGTCGGTCGCCCGGGCGCACGGCGGGCACATCTACGCGCAGCCGAGGGAGGGGGGAGGGCTCGTGATGCGCGTCACCCTGCCGATCTGACATCATGCCCCCGACACAACGGGGTGTTCGCTTTGCGCGGAATTTCCGGGGCACGTCTCCGGGACTCGCGTGTGTGATCGATCACAGGGGTGTTTTCCCGGTCATCCACTCTCCGTGATCATGTGTCGCGTCGGAAGGTCGGGAAAGTCCCGGTTTTCAGGGGCCCCGATCACGGGAAGTACACGGTGAGGCGCCTTTGATGTGCGGCGTTGGGACCGTGTACGGTCCCCATCGCCATCCAAGCCGATCACTCATGAGGGATCCGGTTGGGTGTCGATTGAGTAACAGACCTTGATGTGAGGCAAAATCTCCGCCTCAGGTCGGGCACAAGTCCGGCCTCTCACGCGTTACGTGCGCTGGAGACACCGCATACACCCAGAGGGGGAGAGCGACATGGCAACCGACTATGACACTCCACGAAAGACCGACGACGACGTCGACTCGGACAGTCTCGAAGAACTGAAGGCCCGGCGGAACGACAAGTCCGCCTCGGCCGTCGACGTCGACGAGTTCGAGGCCGCCGAAGGCCTCGAACTGCCCGGTGCGGACCTCTCGAACGAGGAACTGGCCGTCCGGGTTCTGCCGAAGCAGCAGGACGAGTTCACCTGCATGAGCTGCTTCCTGGTGCACCACCGCAGCCAGCTGGCCCGCGAGAAGAACGGCCAGCCGATCTGCCGCGACTGCGACTGAGGCGGGGTCGGCCGTGACTGGCTCGACCCCACCGCGGAAGCGCCGCTTCTTCACGAGGGGAGCGGACAAAGGGCCCCTCAAGGGCCCGCAGCACGAAACGCGTGACCCAGAGCGAGGCCCAGCCGGCAGCGGTGCGGCCTCGCTCGAAGCAGCATCCGGCCGGGGTGACCTCCCGGCACCCCTGGAGGTCACCGCGCCCGCGGCGCACAGAAGGGCCGCCGCGTTCCGCGAGAAGGCCCGGGAAGGCGTCCGCAACGGCGGCGCCCGCGCCCGTGCCGGTCTGGCGCACCTGGCGGACCGGATCATCGAGATCGCCCCGCGTCTGCCCGTACGGGACCTCGGGACGCTGCGCAGGCAGTTCGCCGGACTCGGACCCGAGGAGCTCGCGGACAAGCTCGTGGCCGGTGCCGCGAAGGCCACGGCCACGGTCGGGGCCGGCGTCGGCGCGGCGGCGATGTTGCCCGTACCGCCCGCGATGCCGACCGAACTGGCCGCCGAGATCACCGGCGTCGCCGCGATCGAACTCAAACTGATCGCCGAACTCCACGAGGTCTATGGCGTACGGCCGCCCGGCAGCCTCGCCCAGCGCAGCACCGTGTACCTCAACTCCTGGTCGGAGGAGCGGGGTGTGCAGGCCACCAGACCCTCGACGGTGAGCGTGGCCCTGAACAGCCGCATGAAGCGCGAACTGCGCCAGCGGATCATGAAGCGCACGGTCCGCAATCTGCCGAACCTGATGCCGTTCCTGGTCGGGGCCGCCGTCGGCGCCGTCATGAACCGCCGGGACACCAGAAAGCTCGCCACCCGCATCCGGGACGACCTGCGCAGAATCCAGGTGCCCTGGGACGCCCTGCCGGCGCTGCCCGCCCTGGAGCGCCCCGAGGACGTCCTTCCCGAGGACGCCCTGAAAGAACTCGGCGGGCACCAGACCCCGTGAGAGCCGTCTCCCGGGCGCGACGGCCATCACCCCTGCCCCCGCGCCTCCGCACGTCCCTGGGCCCTGCCCGGAGGCTCCCCGAAGCGCCGGAGCGGGCGCCCGGCGTCCACTGAGCGGGGGCGGCGCGGCGTGCCGCGTGAGCGTGAGCGGGGGTACGGGA
>NZ_NEUB01000468.1 GCF_002910825.1 Streptomyces sp. SM1
CGCAGGGGCCACCCCCGGAGACGGGAACGCCCGGCGCGCAGGGGCCACCCGGCGACGACGACGGGCGCCCCGGCGCCGTCAGCTGACGGCGTCCACCCCTCCGGGCGCCAGTTCCACGTCGTGCGCCAGCGGCCCGTCCGCGACGGTCACGTGCACCGCGCGGGAGCCGTACGAGGCCGCCGTGACCGCGAGCAGATAGGTGCCCGGGGCCGGTACGGCGAGGATGTACGCCCCGTCGGCGTGGGAGACGACCCGGTCCAGCTGACGGCCCCCGGAGGTCATGAGGGTGACGGCCGCCCCCTCGACGTGCGCACCGTCGACGGTGCGCACGAAACCGTGGACGACCGAGGAGAGCGCGCCTCGCTGGGCGGGGATCGCCGGCGGTGTCCCGGTGTCCGGCTCCGGGGTACCGGTGTCCTCCCCGGGTTCGACCGCCAGATGCGGCAGCCGCTTCTCCAGGCCCGCCGGCAGCCACCAGTTGGCCCGGCCGAGCAGATGCATCACGGCCGGGACCAGCGCGGTGCGCAGGATGAACGCGTCCAGCGCGACCGCGGCGGCCAGGCCCACGCCCGCCATGGCCGCGCCGTAGTCACCACTGAGCACGAAGGCGAGGAAGACGCAGACCATGATCAGGGCGGCGGAGTTGATGACCCGGCTGGTCTCCGCCAGGCCGACGCGCACCGCGCGGGCGTTGTCCCCGGTGTGCACCCACTCCTCGTGCATCCGGCTCACCAGGAACACCTGGTAGTCCATGGAGAGGCCGAACAGCAGCGACAGCATGATGATCGGCAGGAAGGAGAAGATGGGGCCCTCCTGGCCGAGACCCAGCACGTCCAGGCCGATACCCCACTGGAAGACCGCCACCAGGACGCCGAACGAGGCCGCCGCGGCCAGCAGGTTCATCACGGCGGCCGTCAGCGGCACCACCACGGAACGGAACGCCAGCATCAGGAGCAGGAAGCCCAGGGTGATGATCGTGGCGATGAACAGCGGCAGCCGGTCACCCGTCACCGACGCGAAGTCCTTCGACACGGCGGTCACGCCTCCGACATGGGCCGTGGCACCCGCGTCCGGGATGACCTCCTCGCGCAGGGTGTCGATGAGCCGGTCCGTCTCCACGTCCTGCGGTGAGGTGGCGGGAATGACCTGGATGACGCTCACGCCGTTCGTGGGCGGCATCGCGGCGACCTGGGCAACGCCCTCGGTCTCCCTCACCGCCGTCACCAGACCGCCGGACGCCTCGCCGTCCACGACCACCTGGAGCGGTCCGTTGAAGCCGGGGCCGAAGCCCTCGGCGAGCAGGTCGTAGGCCTGCCGGGTGGTCATGGAGGAGTCGTCGTTGCCCTGGTCCACGGTGCCCAGCCGCAGCGACAGCAGCGGGATCGCGAGGGCCGCCATCAGCACGACGGCCAGTACGGCCACGGAACGCGGCCGGCGCTCGACCGCGGCGGACCAGCGCGCGGCCA
>NZ_NEUB01000469.1 GCF_002910825.1 Streptomyces sp. SM1
CACTGGAGAGTGCCGCCGCTGCCGTCGCCGTCTCCCGCACCCCGTTCCCGGCCACCCCGGACGCGCTCGGCGACCTGGGCCCCGAGCGCGTCGCCCGGCTCGCCCACGCCGCGGGGCACCCCCTGCTGCTGCTCCTCGACGACCCCGAGGAGATGCCACCGGACCTCTTCCGCCGCTTCCCCGAATGGACCGCCTGCACCACCCGGTGGCTCCGCGCGACGGGCGCACGGCTGGTGGTCGCGTGCGGAGCGGAGTGCTGGGAGGAGGCGGCGTTCCCGGAAGAGGCCCTGCCCGCCGGTGGTCCCCGCCCCGACGGGCTCCCCCCGTTCGTGGCGCTCGGCCACCTCACCCCCGAGGAGGCCCGCGAGGCCCGTGCCCGCCACGGCATCCCGGAGGGCGCCGTGACCGGCACCGACGCCCGCCACCCGCTGACCCTGTGGCTGCTCGCCGAGGTCCGGGCCGGCATCTCCGATGTCCCCGACGTGTCCGACGCCTCCGAGGCATCCGATGCCTCCGAAGCCGATGTGCCTGTCGACCGCGACGACGTGTTCTCGGCCCACCTGGACCTGACCTGCCTGCGCGTCGCCGCCCGCCTCGCCGCCGGGAACGGGCTGCGCGGCACCGCCGTACGCCGGCTGGCGGCCAGAGTCGCCGGGCAGGTGCACGAAGCCGCCCGCCG
>NZ_NEUB01000470.1 GCF_002910825.1 Streptomyces sp. SM1
CCGGCCGCCGGCCGGACCGTCCCGGCCACTGCCCGGACACCGCCGACCCCGGTCCCGCCCGCACCGTAGGCTGACCCCCCATGACCACCAGCAACACCACGACCGGTGACGTCGACCCCGCGGTGCGTGCGGAACTCGTCCGGCTGCGCGACAGCATCGACAACATCGACGCCGCCGTCGTCCACATGCTCGCCGAACGCTTCAAGTGCACCCAGCAGGTCGGCCGCCTCAAGGCCGAACACCGGCTGCCGCCCGCCGACCCCGGCCGCGAGGCCCGCCAGATCGCCCGGCTGCGCGCCCTCGCCGAGAACGCCAAACTCGACCCGGCCTTCGCGGAGAAGTTCCTGAACTTCATCATCGCCGAGGTGATCCGCCACCACGAGAGCATCGCCGACGACACCGTGGGCGCCACGCCCTCGGAGAACCGGGCCACGACCTCCTCCGCCGGGGAGTGACAGGACGGTCCGCGCGGGGCATGCTGCGCTGTGCACTCCTTGTCGGCTGACGAACACCGAGCGTCAGTGTCCGGACAGTCATCCGGTCCCTTACGAGGAGGGATGTGTGCGCCATGCCGCCCCCCGCCCGGATCCTCATCGTCGACGACCACGAGGACACCCTGTACGCCCTGGAGAGCGCCCTGGCCCCGCTGGGTCACCTGCTGGGCCGGGCCACCAGCGGCGACGAGGCCCTCAAACAGCTCCTGCGCGGAAACGTCGGACTGCTCCTCCTCGACGTCCACATGCCCGGCACCGGCGGCCTCGACGTCGTGCGCTACATGCGGCGCCTGGAGCAGACCCGGCAGATCCCCGTCGTCCTGCTCACCGGCTTCGCCCGCGACCGGCAGCTCGGGGCCGCCGCGTACGGCCTCGGCGTCGCCGACCTCGTCACCAAACCCGTCGACCCCTGGGCCCTGCGCACCAAGATCCGCCACCTCTACGACGCCCACCAGCGCCGGCTCGCGCTGGAGGCCGAGATCCGCGCCCTGCGCGCCCGGCTCGAGGAACGCACCCCCACCCCCGCCCAGCCCGCCCTGCCCCACCCGCACGCGCACATGGCGCCCGGACAGCCCGCGGGGGCGCAGAGCGGGGAGCTCGAACGAGACCGGACATAGGCCACGTACCCGATCCGCCTCTGTGCCACGGCAACGGCATCAGGCAGCATGGCCTGCATGTCCGTACTGACGCGCGACGAAGCGCAGAACCGAGCACAGCTCCTCGACGTCCACCGCTACACGATCGAACTCGATCTGACCACCGGTGACGAGACGTTCGACTCCCGTACCCTGATCAGGTTCGGCGCCCGCGCGGACGCGGACACCTTCGTCGAGATCAAGCCCGCCGAGCTGCGCTCCGTCACCCTCGACGGACAGCCCCTGGACCCCGGCACCCTCGACGGCAACCGGCTGCCGCTGAAGGACCTCACCGCCGGCGAGCACGAACTGCGCGTCGAGGCGAGCATGCGCTACTCCCGCACCGGCGAGGGCATGCACCGTTTCACCGACCCCACCGACGGCGAGACCTACGTCTACACGCAGCTGTTCCTCGACGACGTCCAGCGGGTCTTCGCCGCCTTCGACCAGCCCGACCTCAAGGCCGTCTTCGACCTCGCCGTCACCGCCCCCGACGGCTGGAGCGTCCTCGCCAACGGCGTGACCGAGCACACCGGCGACGGAGTGTGGCGGGCCGCGTCCACCCCGCTGATCCCCACCTACCTCGTCGCCGTCGCCGCCGGGCCCTGGCACTCCGTGCGCACCGAACACCGCGGGCTGCCCTTCGGCATCCACTGCCGCCGCTCACTCGCCCCGTACCTCGACACGGACGCCGAGGAGCTCCTCGACATCACCCGCGCCTGCTTCGACCGCTACCACGAGAAGTTCGAGGAGCCCTACCCCTTCGACTCCTACGACCAGGCCTTCGTCCCCGAGTTCAACGCGGGTGCCATGGAGAACCCCGGACTGGTCACCTTCCGCGACGAGTTCGTCTACCGCTCCGCCGTCACCGACACCGAACGCCAGACCCGCGCCATGGTCATCGCCCACGAGATGGCCCACATGTGGTTCGGCGACCTCGTCACCCTGAGGTGGTGGGACGACATCTGGCTGAACGAGTCCTTCGCCGAGTACATGGGCTACCAGACCCTCAACGAAGTCGCCCCCGGGCCCCCCGGGGGGCAGCCCCCCCGATGGAGGGGCACCGACACGTGGACCGACTTCGGGGTCTCCCGCAAGGCCTGGGGCTACGACGCCGACCAGCGGCCCTCCACCCACCCCGTCGCCCCCGCGGACGTGACGGACACCGCCTCCGCGCTGCTCAACTTCGACGGCATCTCCTACGCCAAGGGCGCCTCCGCGCTGCGCCAGCTCGTCGCGTGGCTCGGCGAGAAGGACTTCCTCGCCGGCATCAACATCCACTTCCAGCGCCACCGGTTCGCCAACGCCACCCTCGCCGACTTCATCGACTCCCTCGCCGCCGCCACCGAACGCGACGTCCACGCCTGGGCCGACGCCTGGCTGCGCACCACCGGCGTCGACGCCCTCACCGCCTCCGTCGACGCCCGTCCCGGCCAGTGGACCCTCGCCCTCGACCGCGACGGCGACCGCCCGCACCGCGTCACCGTCGGCGTGTACGACCGCGACCTCCACGAGGGCCGCAGTCTCCTGCTGCGGGAGCGCTACGAGGCCGACGTCCCCCAGGACACGGCTCCCGAGCCGCGCACCGGGACCCGCCCCGCCCTCGTCGTCCCCAACGACCTGGATCTCACCTACGCCAAGATCCGCCTCGACGACACCTCCCTGGAGACCGTCCTGCGCGGCCTGTCCGGCATCCCCGACGCGCTCACCCGGGCCGTCGTGTGGAACACGCTGCGCGACATGGTCCGCGACGGGGAACTCGCCCCCGCCGACTACCTGGCCACCGCCGCCGCGCACCTGCCCGAGGAGACCGACCTCGCCCTCGTCCAGGGCGTCCTCGCCTTCGCCTGCGTCCACGTCGCCGACCGCTACGCCGGACCCGGCCGGCGCCCCGCCGCGCTCGCCACCCTGACCGGACTGTGCCGCGACCTCATCCGCCGCACCGAGGACGGCGACCACCCCGGCCTGCGCCTCATCGCCGTACGCCACCGCATCGACACCGCCGCCCAGCCCGACACCATCGCCGCCTGGCTCGCCGACGGCACCGTTCCCGGCGGTCCCGAACTCGACCCCGAACTGCGCTGGCGGATCCTCGCCCGCCTCGCCGTGCTCGGCGCCGTCGACGAGACCGCCATCGCCGCCGAACTCGACCGCGACCCCAGCGCCACCGGCCAGGAGGGTGCCGCCCGCTGCCGGGCCGCCCTGCCCGACGAGGACGCCAAGGCCCGGGCCTGGGACGCCATGTTCGGCTCCGACGACCGGGCCGACCTGTCGAACTACCTGTTCACCGCCACCGCCCGGGGCTTCTGGCAGCCCGAACAGGCCGACCTCGTACGCCCCTACGTGGCCCGCTACTACAAGGACGCCGTCGCCCTCGCCGAGCGCCGGGGCCCCGCCATCGCCGAGGCCGTCGGACGCTGGGCCTTCCCGGCCCACGCCGTCGACGCCGAGAACCTCAAGCTCGGCCAGAAGTGCCTGCGCAAGGCCGGCCCGACGCCCGCCCTGCGCCGCAAGCTCGTCGACCAGCTCGACGACCTGGCACGCGCACTGCGCGTACAGCAGGCCTAGCCTCATGCCCGTGTGTGGGGGCGCCTCCGATTCCTTCGAGGGCGCCCTCCCGCACGGGCGTTGCCGTCGTCTTCCGCCGGCTCGATCCGCAGCTCGTCAAACAGGGCATACCCTCTTTGGGGTGTGATTCCCGGGCTTTCCGGTCGACGTACCCCATCTCCGTACAAGCTGGCATCCTCCCGCGCACCGCCCCGGAGGACCGCCATGAGTTCGCCGCCGCCCCTCGCCTCGGGCCCCCAAGGCCCCGACCGGCTCCGGCCGTTGCTCGACACCGTGCTCGACGCACTGCGCGGTGGCGGCCGGACGCGCGGAGGGCCGCTGCCCGCCGGGGGACCGGAAGCGGTCACCGCCATGGTCCGGGACGCGGTCGGTGACGTCCTGCCCGACCGGGGCGACCCCGGCGCCCTGCGCACCCTCGTGCGCG
>NZ_NEUB01000471.1 GCF_002910825.1 Streptomyces sp. SM1
CCCCGACAGCAGCGCCGCCACTGCCGCGCCCACCCGGCCCGCGCCTCTCACCTGCACCCGTGTGCTGCGCCGCGCCGCCAGCCGACGGAGCGGATCGCCCGGTTCCGAGGTGGTCAGGGCGAGGGAGGCCAGGTCCGGTCGAAGCCGCTCGAGCACCTCGGGCTTCTCCCGCAGGGCCTCGCCGGCCGGCCCGCCGCCGCGGGAGTCGTCCAGCAGCCCGGCCCGCGACAGCCGGCGCACGAGCCGGTCGACATGACCGTCGGGCAGATCCATGCGCCGCGCCTCCTCGCGCAGGAGCTCCACACCGCGGGTGCCGTCGAGCAGGTCGAGGAAGCTGCCCGTCGCCGTGTCCACCGGACCCACCGTCAGCGCGTGCGCCGGGGTCATCCCGAACTGGACGGTATTGAGATCGCGCCAGCCGCGCCTGAGCGCGGGCTTGACCACTGGATGCATGACGGACCCCCGTATGTCCCGGACTGTTCTCGTGGGTGGCCGAACCCGTCGTGGTTCGGGCGACGCATGCCAGCATGCCGGGACGGGCCGGAGGCCGCCGAAAGTTGTCCACAGGCACCGGAATTCATCGTATAAATCCGGCGCACGATGGTGGGATCGACATGGAACCGTCCCGGAGTCAAGACTTCCCCGTGTGCAGCGGGTAACGTCGGGGCGTGCCCGCCGACCCACTGCACAGCGCCGGAAAACCACAGCGCAGCACGACGAGCCAGCCGACGAACGGCTCGAGGGCGAGCGCGATCGAGGTCCGCAGGAGCGCCCGCCGACGCAGAACGGTCTCCGCGTACCGCGAGGGCGATCGCACCGTCGTGCTGATCCCCGCCCGGATGTCCGAGGCGGAGGAGCAGCGCTGGGTGAACGTCATGCTCGACAAGCTGGCCGCCCAGGAGAGCCGGCGGCTGCTCGGGGACACGGAGCTCGCCGAGCGGGCCCGGCGGCTGTCGGACCAGTACTTCGGCGGACGGGCGAGGCCGGTCTCCGTACGCTGGGTCACCAACCAGAACACGCGCTGGGGCTCGTGCACCCCCTCCGAGGGCAGCATCCGCCTGTCCCACCGGCTGCAGGGCATGCCCGAGTACGTCGTCGACTACGTGCTCTGCCATGAGCTGGCGCACCTGCTGGTGCCGGGTCACGGACCGCGTTTCTGGCGGCTGCTGGAGGAGTATCCCCGGACCGAGCGGGCCCGCGGCTACCTCGAGGGCGTGGTCGCGGCCGAGCGGCTGCCGCATGTTCCGGGGGCGAGTGATGTGTGAGCACCGCGCGAGGTGAGCGCACCGTAGGCCCACGCGCGCGTTGTGTACCGGGTCTGTACCGACTCCATCCGCTGTCGGTGTTTGCAGTTAGCCTGGCGCGACGCACTCACTTCGGGATGGGGGACGGTCGTACGTATGGCCAGGGAATTCCAACGCGGCCACAAGGCCAGGATCAGTGACCTCACCGCGGGCACGGATCTGTACATCGGTGTGCAGATCTCCGGCCCGGGGCTGACCTTCGACATCAGCTGCTTCGGTCTCGACGCCGACGAGCGGCTGTCGGACGACCGGTACTTCGTCTTCTTCAACCAGCCGAAGTCCCCCGAGGAGTCCATTCAGCTCCTGGGCGCCCAGGCGGGTGACACGGAGTCCTTCCGCGTCACCCTGGACCGGATCCCGCAGCAGATCAGGAAGCTGTCCTTCACGGCGACGCTCGACGGTGCCGGACAGATGTCGCAGGTCGGCCCCGGATACATCCGTATCGTCGCGGGTGGCGAGGAAGTGGCCCGGTACCCGTTCAGCGGCTCGGAATTCTCCACCGAGCGGGCCGTGATGCTCGGCGACTTCTACTTCAAGGACGTATGGCGGTTCGCCGCCGTCGGACAGGGCTTCGACGGCGGGCTCGACGCGCTGCTGAAGAACTTCGGCG
>NZ_NEUB01000472.1 GCF_002910825.1 Streptomyces sp. SM1
CGCGACCTGGGCGGCTCGACCCCGCCCTGATCCGGTCCGTCGTCCCCTGGGCCAGGACCGCCCTGCTGCCGCCGCCCCCGCCCGAGGTGCGGGTCTCGGCGTCCAGCGGTGACGCCTACGGCGCCATGGTCATCGCCCGCCCCTCCTCCGCGCTCGCCCTCGCCGAGGCGCTGGTCCACGAGTTCCAGCACAGCAAGCTCGCCGTGCTGATCCACCTCTTCCCGCTCGTGTCCGACGACCGCACCGAGCGCTTCTACGCGCCCTGGCGCCCGGACCCGCGTCACCTCACCGGTCTGCTGCACGGCGCCTACGCCTTCACCGGCGTCGCGGGCTTCTGGCGGGACCGGCTCGCCGATCCGGCGCACGCCGGGACGGCCGCCTACCACTTCGCGCTGCGCCGGACGCAGAGCCGCCTGGTCGTACGCACCCTCCTCACCAGCGGCCGGCTCACCGAGGCCGGACACGCCCTGGTCACCGGCCTCGCCCGCACCCTGGACGCCTGGCTGCGCGAACCCGTCCCCGCACCCGCCCGGGCCCGGGCCCGCACCGCCGCCGCCCTGCACCGCACGGAGTGGCGCCTGCGCAACCTCCTCCCACCGCCGGGCCGCCCCGCCGGCCCCGGCCCGGAGGGGCACTCCGTGCCACTCGGGCACCGGGCCGGCGGGTCCGCCGCGCCGGACGGCCTCCGTTTCCGGTCCGACCGAGCCTCCTGGCCCGATGTCCGTACGCCCCTCTTCGCCGTGCCGCCCGCCGATCCGAGGCGTTCGCAGGCGAGAGCGGTCGAGTAACCCGTC
>NZ_NEUB01000473.1 GCF_002910825.1 Streptomyces sp. SM1
CCCCCGCCCGGGCCGCCGCCGCGGCCGACGCGTGCCGGGACATCACGGTGTCCAGCCCCACCGCCTCGATCCGCTCCACGCACGCCTCCAGCGCCAGCATCTCCAGCTGCGCCGGCGCGTGCGGCAACGCCTTGCGGCCGCCGTCGATCCAGCGCTCCTTCCAGTCCAGCAGCGAGAGGTAGGAACGGCGCGGCGCCCGCGGGTTCGCCGCCATCCGCGCCCACGCCCGCTCGCTCACCGACACCGCCGAGACCCCGGCCGGACCGCCCATCGCCTTCTGCGCCCCGATCACGCACAGGTCCACGCCCCACGCGTCCGGCAGCACCGGCTCCGCCCCGATCGAGGCGACCGCGTCCAGGTGGAACAGCGCCCCGTGCGCCCGCACCACCTCGCCGATCTCCGCGACCGGGTTGGTGTTCCCGGTGGCCGCCTCCGCGTGCACCAGGGACACGAAGCCGATCTCCGGGTGCTCCGCGAAGGCGTCCCGGACCTGCTCGGCCGTCACCGCCGTGTGGAACGGCACCGTCACGTCGATCACGGTGGCACCGCAGTCCCGCAGCCAGTCGCCGAAGGTCTGCCCGTAGGGGCCGGTGATGACGTTCAGCGCGGTCGTGCCGGGGCCGGCGGCCGAACGGATCGCGCCCTCC
The DNA here is from genome assembly GCF_002910825.1 of Streptomyces sp. SM1. Classification (GTDB taxonomy): domain Bacteria; phylum Actinomycetota; class Actinomycetes; order Streptomycetales; family Streptomycetaceae; genus Streptomyces; species Streptomyces okerensis. Next base: position 648 of record NZ_NEUB01000473.1, read on the forward strand.
AGCGGCAGCAACGCCTCGCCCTGCGTGATCACGACGTCCTGCCGGGTGCTCAGCAGCCGCGCCACCCGGTCCTCGATCGAGGCGAAGTGCGCGGCGCCCATCGGGGGCAGATCGAGGAGGAAGTGGGTCACAGCGGTGCTCTCTTTGCTTCGCGACGGCGTGGGTACGTTCGACGAGGTCGAGGGTAGACCTTCGCCCTGAGGGCGGACCGACCGCAGGGTTCCGAGGCCGGGCGGCCCTCAGGCCATCGGAAGGGTTTGAGAGCCTCAAACCCTTCCTTATTGTCGGAACTCATCGTTCCTTGATCAGGAGGCTCCCGTGAAGACGCTCCCCGGCCGCCGGACCCGCATGCTGGCCGCCACCACCGCGACGGCCGGGCTGGTGCTCCTGACCGCCTGCACCTCCAGCGACGACGGGGGCAGCGGCTCCACGACCGCCGCCGGCGGCGTCGAACTCGTCAAGGCGGGGCAGCTCACCACCTGCACCCACCTCCCGTACCCGCCCTTCCAGTCGGAGATCGACGGCAAGGTGCAGGGCTTCGACGTCGCGCTGATCGACCTGGTCGCCGAGGACCTGGGCGTGAAGCAGGAGATCGTCGACACGCCCTTCGAGAACTTCAAGACCGGCGCCTTCCTCAACTCCGGCGAGTGCGACCTGGCAGCGGCCGGCATGACCATCACCGAGGAGCGGAAGAAGAACGTCGGCTTCTCCGACCCGTACTTCAACGCCACCCAGGCCGTCCTTGTCGGCAAGGACAGCGGCGTCACCTCCCTCGCCGACGTGAAGTCCGAGAACGTCAAGCTCGGCGCCCAGGCCCAGACCACCGGCGAGGACCACGTCAAGAAGGAGGGCCTCGACCCCGTCTCCTTCGAGTCCTCCGACGCCGTCCTCAACGGCCTGCGCACCGGCCAGGTCAAGGCCGTCGTCATCGACTACCCGGTCGTCCAGGGCTGGCTGAAGGACAGGGCCAACGCCGACGCCTTCGAGGTCGCCGAGCAGATCGACACCGGCGAGGAGTACGGCGTCACGGTGAAGAAGGGCAACACCGCGCTGCGCGAGGCGATCAACAAGGCGCTCGCGGACGCCAGGGCCGACGGCACGTACAAGAAGCTGTACGAGCGGTGGATCGGCCCGTACGACGAGTCCGCCGCCTCGCCGGCCGCGTCCTGATCCCATGACCGACACGGAGAAACTGCCGGTCCAGCCGAAGAGGAAGGGCCTCACCAGGCGCCAGAAGCGCAGCCTGTCGCGCGGCATCCAGTACGCCGTCTTCGTCGCGGCCGTCATCGCCTTCGCGGTCTCGGCCGACTGGGGCAGACTGCGGAACCAGTTCGCCCAGGTGGACATCGCCGAGCGGATGTTCCCGGACGTCATCACGCTGGCGCTGAAGAACACCGTGCTCTTCACGGTGACCGGCTTCGCCGTCGGGCTCGCCCTCGGCATGGTGATCGCGCTGATGCGGCTGTCGTCCGTCGGGCCGTACCGCTGGCTGGCCGGCATCTACATCGAGATCTTCCGCGGCCTGCCCGCCCTGCTGATCTTCATCTTCATCGGCGTCGCCGTGCCGCTCGCCTTCCCCGGCACGGAGATCATCGGCGGCACCTACGGCAAGGTCGCCCTCGCGCTCGGCCTGGTGGCCGCCGCGTACATGGCGGAGACGATCCGGGCCGGCATCCAGGCCGTGCCCAAGGGACAGATGGAGGCGGCCCGTTCACTGGGCTTCTCGCCCGCCCGGGCCATGGTGTCGGTCATCATCCCGCAGGCCTTCCGGATCATCCTCCCGCCGCTCACCAACGAGCTCGTCCTGCTCTTCAAGGACTCCTCGCTGGTGCTGTTCCTCGGCGTCACCCTGGGGGAGCGCGAACTGTCCAAGTACGGACGCGACCTGGCCAGCCAGACCGCCAACTCCACCCCGATCCTGGTGGCCGGCCTGTGCTACCTGCTGATCACCATTCCGCTCGGCTTCGTCGTGCGCCGCATGGAGGCCAAGGCCCAGGAGGCCGTCAAATGAAGTCCGGCCGCACGGAGATCCGCGTCAGCGCTCTGCACAAGTCCTTCGGTGACAACCATGTGCTGCGCGGCATCGACCTGGAGATCGGCCAGGGCGAGGTCGTCTGCGTCATCGGCCCGTCCGGGTCCGGCAAGTCGACCCTGCTGCGATGCGTGAACCTCCTGGAGGAACCCAGCGGGGGCGAGGTCCACGTCGGTGGTGCGGAACTCACCGACCCGGACGTCGACATCGATGCCGTACGCCGCCGTATCGGCATGGTCTTCCAGCAGTTCAACCTGTTCCCGCACCTCACCGTGACCGAGAACCTCACGCTGCCGCAGCGCCGGGTGCTGCGCCGGGGCAAGGCGGAGGCCGCGAGGGTCGCCGCCGAGAACCTGCGGCGCGTGGGCCTCGCCGAGAAGGCGGACGCCTACCCGTCCTCCCTCTCCGGCGGCCAGCAGCAGCGGGTCGCCATCGCCCGGGCGCTGGCCATGGGCCCGGAGGTGATGCTCTTCGACGAGCCGACCTCGGCGCTCGACCCCGAGCTGGTCGGCGACGTCCTGGCCGTGATGCGGATGCTCGCCGACGAGGGCATGACGATGATGGTCGTCACCCACGAGATGACCTTCGCCCGCGAGGTCGCCGACCGGGTCGTCTTCATGGACGGCGGCGTGGTCGTCGAGGACGGCACACCCGAGGAGGTCATCGGCAGACCCCGGCACGAACGGACCCGGCACTTCCTCTCCCGACTCCTCGACCCCGCCATGGCGGACGTCGAGGAGGAGACCTCCGACCAGGTGGGCAAGGAGCCGTGACGCCTGACTAGGGTGCCGTGTATGAGCGAACGCGCGGTGCTGCACGTGAAGGGGCGGATCCTCGTCGGCCCGGACGAGATCCGGGGCGAGCTGTGGGTCGTCGACGGGCGGATCTCCTACGACCGTCCCGCCGGCGCCCGCGACGTCCGCACCGTCGACGGCTGGGTGCTGCCGGGGCTGGTCGACGCCCACTGCCACGTGGGCCTGGACCGGCACGGCGCCGTCCCCGACGACGTCGCCGAGAAGCAGGCGCTCACCGACCGCGACGCCGGTGCCCTGCTGCTGCGCGACGCCGGCTCGCCCTCCGACACCCGCTGGACCGACGACCGCGACGACCTCCCGAAGATCGTCCGGGCCGGCCGGCACATCGCCCGTACCCGCCGCTACATCCGCAACTACGCCTGGGAGGTCGAGCCCGACGACCTCACCGCGTACGTCGCCCAGGAGGCCCGGCGCTCGGACGGCTGGGTGAAGCTGGTCGGCGACTGGATCGACCGCGACCTCGGCGACCTGTCGGCGTGCTGGCCGCGCGGCGCCGTCGAGGCCGCCATCGCCGAGGCGCACCGGCTGGGCGCCCGCGTCACCGCGCACTGCTTCGCCGAGGACTCCCTGCGGGACCTGGTCGAGGCCGGTATCGACTGCGTCGAACACGCCACGGGCCTCACCGACGACACGATCCTGCTCTTCGCCGAGCGGGGCGTCGCGATCGTCCCCACCCTCGTCAACATCGCCACCTTCCCCGCGCTCGCCGACGGCGGCGCGTCCAAGTTCCCGCGCTGGTCGGCCCATATGCGCCGGCTCCACGAACGCCGCTACGACACCGTGCGCTCCGCCTACGACGCCGGCATCCCCGTCTTCGTCGGTACGGACGCCGGCGGCAGCCTCCCGCACGGCCTCGCGGCCGACGAGGTCGCCGAACTGGCCAAGGCCGGCATCCCGCCCGTCGAGGCGCTGGCCGCCGGCACCTGGGCGGCCCGGAAGTGGCTCGGCCGCCCCGGCCTGGAGGAGGGCGCCCCGGCCGACCTGGTGGTCTACGGCTCCGACCCGCGCGCGGACGTTCGCGTGCTGGCGGATCCGCGCCGGGTGGTGCTGAACGGGCGCGTGGTGGCGTGACCGCGCGCGCCCCGGCGGGGCGTACGAGGGTGACGGCAGGGAACAGCCGTACCACGGGATTCGAACGGATTCACTGGATCACCCCGAAGGAGTGAAGAGTCGGTGGATCGCTGACGGCCCGGTGTTCGTGCGGACATCCTTTCCGGGTCCCAGTCATGTCTCGTGGGGGTCCCATCACCTTGTACACCATCAACTTCCGCATGTCCGCACGCCGTTGGGCCGTCGTCGCCACGGCCACCGCCCTCGCCGCGGGTCCCGTCGCGCTGGCCGGCGCGGGCTCCGCGCACGCCACCGAGGGGCACGGCGGTGCGAGCGCCGCCGTGCTGCGCACCGGGCTCGACGTGTCCCTGCTCAACAAGACCGTGCACGCCCCGCTCGCCGTCACCCTCAACGAGGTCCACGCACCGCAGAGCGCGCGGAAGACGGCCCTCACCGCCACCCTCGACGGTGTCGACGGCGGCAAGCCCTTCAGCGTGCTGCGGGCGGAGGTGGCCGACGCGGAGGCGACGGTGGACGGCGACCGCGCCGAGGCGTCCACCACCCTCGCCGAGGCCCGGCTCCATGTGCCCGGCCTGCCGCTGCTGTCGGTCGTCGAGCTCGAGGCGGTGAGCTCGAAGGCGGTCTGCGAGGCCGGGCAGGTCCCGCACGCCTCGGTGACCCTGCCCGCCTCGGTGACGGTCCTCGGCAAACGCGTCGCGCTGACCGCGGGCGGCCCCACCCACGTCGAGGTGCCGGGCGTCGGGTCGGTCCGGCTGGACCTGTCGACGACCGGGACCACGTCGACCACGGCCGCGGCGACCGCGCTGCGGCTCGATGTCGCCGTCGATCCGCTGAAGCTCGGTGTCGCCGAGGTCGACGGCACGCTGACCCTGGCCGAGGCCACGTGCGAGACCCCTGCCGGGGGGAAGCCCGAG
>NZ_NEUB01000474.1 GCF_002910825.1 Streptomyces sp. SM1
CCGCCAGCAGTACGGCGTCGAACTCGACGGAGCGCGCGGTGACGTAACTGCGCTGTGCCGTCAGGGCGCTCGCGCCGGTACCGAGCGTGCCGCCGGTCGGCGCGACGACCAGCGGGACCATGCCGGCTTCGAGGACCGCGTCGCGTACCGCGTGCACCCCGTCGAGGTCACCGTCCGGGGCCGTGAGGATGCCGATGACGCGGCCGTCCACCGGCCAGGTCTTCCCGACCTGGGAGAGCGCCGGGCTCGGCGCGACGTCGGCGAGCGGCACGGTGGGCTCCGGTGCGGGCAGCCCGAGCCCTTCGGCGACGCCGGCGCACAGCTCGGGGTCGATGTTGGCCAGGACCTGGAGGGTCCGTTCCCTGATGGCCTCTTCGTAGCACTTGCCCAGCTCGAAGGTGTAGGCCCCGATGATGTGTTCGCGCTCCACGTGGCTCATGCTCAGCCAGAACCGGCGCGGCTGGCTGAAGTGGTCCGCGAACGACTCCGGCGCCTCGCGCACCTTCGACGCCTCCGGAATGCGCACCGGCGTCTCGATGAACGCCCCCGTGTCGGCGCCCGCGGTGAACGGGCAGCCGCCGTCGAGGGAGTTGGGCCGGTAGGGGGCCACGCCCCGGTGCACGGCGGTCTGGTGCATGCCGTCGCGCAGCATGTCGTTGACCGGCGCCTGGGGCCGGTTGATGGGCAGCTGCGGGAAGTTGGGGCCTCCCAGACGCGTGATCTGGGTGTCCAGGTAGGAGAACAGCCGGCCCGCGAGCAGCGGGTCGTCGGTGATGTCGATGCCGGGCACGAGGTGGCCGACGTGGAAGGCCACCTGCTCGGTCTCGGCGAAGAAGTTGGACGGGTTGCGGTCGAGGGTCATCAGCCCGATCGGCTGCACCGGGGCGAGCTCTTCGGGGACGATGTTCGTCGGGTCCAGCAGGTCGATGCCCTCGAAGGTCTGGTCCGGGGTGTCGGGGAAGGTCTGGATGCCCAGTTCCCACTGCGGGTACGCGCCCGACTCGATGGCGTCGGCGAGGTCGCGGCGGTGGAAGTCGGGGTCGTTGCCGTTGATGAGCTGCGCTTCGTCCCACACCAGGGAATGCACGCCCAGCTTGGGCTTCCAGTGGAACTTCACCAGTGTTGTGCCGCCCTCGGCGTTCACCAGGCGGAAGGTGTGGACGCCGAAGCCCTCCATCATCCGGTAGGAGCGCGGGATGCCGCGGTCGCCCATGAAGAAGATGGTGTGGTGGGTCGCCTCGGTGTGCAGCGAGACGAAGTCCCAGAAGGTGTCGTGTGCGCTCTGCGCCTGCGGGATCTCCCTGTCCGGGTGCGGCTTCGCGGCGTGCACCACGTCGGGGAACTTGATGGCGTCCTGGATGAAGAAGACCGGGATGTTGTTGCCGACCAGGTCGAAGACGCCCTCGCTGGTGTAGAACTTGGTCGCGAATCCGCGGGTGTCGCGCACGGTGTCGGCGGACCCGCGCGAGCCGACCACCGTGGAGAACCGCACGAACACCGGCGTCTCGACATCCGCGGCGAGGAAGCCCGCCTTGGTCACGGAGGCCGCTGTGCCGTAGCTCTGGAACACCCCGTGCGCGCCCGCGCCGCGGGCGTGGACCACCCGCTCCGGGATGCGCTCGTGGTCGAAGTGCATGACCTTCTCGCGCAGATGGTGGTCCTGGAGCAGTACGGGGCCGCGCGGGCCGGCCTTCAGCGAGTGGTCGGTGTCGTACAGCCGCGTCCCCTGCGCGTTCGTCAGATAGCTCCCGGACTGGGCCACCCTGGCCTGGTCGGCCCCGGTCGGCGAGCCGGTGGGCGAGACGGTGTCGGGGCCGCTCTGGTCGGGCTTGGGCGGCAGCGGGTCGCGGGGTTCGGTCGGCTCCGCCACGGTGGGCGGCTCGGATCCCGGCCGGCCGGGAATTCCGTCGGCGGGTGCGGATCCGGCACCCTGCAGGCTTTCGGTGATCTTCTTCGCTGCCCGCTTGACGGGGTTGGTCTCGCTCATGGGGGGTGACACTCCTCCGCTGGGGACCGGCCACGGACGGGGTGGCCGTGCGTTCAGTTGCCGACTGCGGGCGATCCGACGGAACACCGCACGGGAGTGGGCGCCGGGCAGTGCAAACGTCTCACGGTGGGGCATACCGCGCAGCGGGCGTGGCGCGTTGGGGTGAACTGCCCTTCCCGCAGCGTCCACGTCCCGCAATCCCTCCGCCCGCGCCCCGCCGAATCCGACCGCCCGGCCCGCGTACCCCCGAGGCGGGAGTCAAGGCATGGAGATCGGGCAGGCAGCGCGCGGCGGCGGTTTCAGAACAACTGGCCCTGCTCGGCCGTGCCGGTCCGGCGCGGGGCGCGGGGCGGGCCGGGGCGCCGTGGCGGGGTCTCCTCGCCGAACATCGGCTCGGTGCCGCACTCGTCGGGCTCGGCCGGCACCACGACGGGGCCCGTGCCCACGTTGAGGCACAGCGGGGCGTCGCGGTCGAAGTCCCCGGGCGTCATGTCCGTCCAGTCGCGTTCCCGACGCTCACTCACCGACGCTCCGCTCCCCGTTCACCGGGCCAGGTTAGCGGCCCTACGACGCCGGGCGGACGGCGCGCCGCACCGTGCCGACGGGCCAGGAGACGTACGTCACACCCGTGTTGCCGTCACACATGAGGGAGCCGGTCCGTCAGTGCGGTGCAACCCCGAAGAGCCGACCAAGGAGATCCTCATGAACCCGCGTCTCGATTTTTTCGGCAACGCCCTCGCCGCCAAGGTGATGCGGCACATCAACTCGGCGGGCAGGGCGGTGACGGACTCCGGGCTTCCGCACACCACCCAGGAACTGGTGAAGATCCGTGCCAGCCAGATCAACGGCTGTGGTTTCTGCACCGACATGCACGTCAAGGACGCCGCCGCGGCCGGCGAGACACCGGTCCGGCTCCATCTGGTCGCCGCCTGGCGGGAGGCCTCCGTCTTCACCGAGGCCGAGCGTGCCGCGCTGGAGCTGACCGAGCAGGGCACCCGGATCGCCGACGCGGCCGGCGGCGTCGGTGACGACGTCTGGGCGAACGCGGCCAAGCACTACGACGAGGACCAGCTCGTCGCCCTCGTCTCCCTCATCGCCGTCATCAACGCCTACAACCGCATCAACGTCATCAACCAGCAGCCCGCCGGCGACTACCAGCCCGGGCAGTTCGGCTGACCCGGCGGCCGGACGGCAGGCGGCCGGCCCGCTGCGGGGCCTTGACGAGAGGGCGCGCCGCCTGGCGTGCGCGCCCTCCGTCCGTGCGTCTGCGGTACCCGGGTCAGGACTCCGCGCGCTTCGGCAGACGCCAGCCCGGGCGTACGAAGTGACAGGTGTAGCCGTCCGGGTAGCGCTGCAGATAGTCCTGGTGCTCCGGCTCGGCCTCCCAGAAGGCACCGGCCGGCGCCACCTCGGTCACCACCGCGCCCGGCCACAGGCCGGAGGCGTCGACATCGGCGATCGTGTCCTCGGCGACGCGCTTCTGCTCGTCGTCGAGGTAGAAGATGGCCGAGCGGTAGCTCGCCCCGATGTCGTTTCCCTGCCGGTTCTTCGTGGTCGGGTCGTGGATCTGGAAGAAGTACTCCAGGATCGTGCGGTAGTCGGTGACGGCCGGATCGTAGGTGATCTCGATCGACTCGGCGTGGGTGCCGTGGTTGCGGTAGGTCGCGTGGGGCACGTCGCCGCCGCTGTATCCCACCCGCGTGGTCAGCACGCCCGGGAACGTGCGGATCAGTTCCTCCATGCCCCAGAAGCAGCCACCCGCGAGCAGCGCCCTCTCCTCGGTCCTCGTCATCTCGTCCGCCCTTCTCCCAGGTGTCCTGCGACGTACCTCAGTGAGAACCCCGCCGCGGACACCATTGTTCCGCCCGTCCCGGCTGCGCCGTACGGCGGGTCGGCCGCACCCCCTACTCTGCCCGCATGCTGGTCAACACGCGGGTGTGGGTGGAGAGGCAGTTGTCGGCGGGTGAGCGCGTCGAGGGGGTGACGGCCCTGAGAGGGGGCTGGACGTCGCAGATGCGCCGGCTCGATCTGCACGGGCCCGGGGGGCGGCGGTCGCTGGTGCTGCGGTCGTTCGTCAAACCCTTCTTCGTACGGCATGCGGAGGGGCTGCTGAGCCGTGAGGCGGCCGTGCTGTCCCTGCTCGGGGAGACGGACGTGCCGGCCGCCGCGCTCGTCGCCGTGGACGCGACGGCGCGGCACTGCGACCGTCCGTCCCTGCTGATGTCCCTGCTGCCCGGGACGGTACGGGTGGACGACCGGGGCGCCGGGGAACGTGCCGCACTGCTCGCGGGGCAGCTGGCGCGCGTTCACCGGGTACGGGTGAGCGCCCGGACCCGGCCCCGCGCCTATCAGCCGTGGACCTCCGCCGAGCGGGTGTGCCCGCCCGGGGACAGTCGGCGGCCGGAGCTGTGGCGGCGCGCCGTGGACGTCATCCGCCGGGAGCCTCCGGCGTACCGGGGGTGCTTCCTGCACCGGGACTTCCACCCCGGCAACGTGCTCTTCTCGGAGGACGGCGCCGGCCTGCGGATCGGCGGGGTGGTCGACTGGGTGGAGACCTCCTGGGGCCCGGCCGATCTGGACGTGGCCCACTGCGCGACGGCCCTCGCCCTGCTGCACGGAGCGGACGCGGGGATGCGTTTCGCCGACCTCTACGCCGCCGCGGGAGGGAGCCTGGCCGAGGACCCCGGTGCCCATCTCCACTGGCGGCTGCTCGACGCCCTGGCCTACGCGCCCGACGCGGAGAAGCTGGCCGGCCCCTGGCGGGAACTGGGCCGTACCGATCTGACGCCGGACGTGCTGACGGCCAGACTGGAGGAGTACGTGGAGGCCCTGCTCGAGCGCTACGGCTGACGCCGGTACACGCGGACGAAGCCGCTGCCCGGGCGGGCGGGCGGGCCCGGTGCCGGGCGACGCCGCCTGCCGTGCCTGATCCTCCCGGACGCACGCGCCGGACGGCGGTCGGCACCACTCCGTGGGACGCAGCCTGCGCGGCGGTGTCCGCCCTCGTCCGTCGCGGCCACAGGACGCGGATACGGGAGGTGCGGCTCAGGCGAGGAGGGAGATACGGGCGGTGATGCTCTTGCCGGCCGCCTCCTGGCGGACGTCCAGGGCCTGGGCGACGGCCATCACGATCTCCAGCCCGTGCTGGCCCACCCGGCCGGGATCGGCGTTCCTGGCCACGGGCGCCTCGGGATTGCCGTCGTGCACGATCACCTCGACGGAGTCGTCGTCGAGCCGCAGGTCCAGTCCGATGGGCCCCGGCGCGTACTTGCGGGCGTTGGTGACCAGCTCGCTCACCACGAGCTGGGTGACCTCGACGACGCGTATCGGCACCTGCGAGCCGTCCTCCTCCCGTGCCCGGGTCAGGAACGCGGCCGCGAGCTGGCGGGCCTGGGCTATCCATGCGCCGTCCCCGTCCAGGGCGTAGGAGGCCCGCATCCTGGGTGCCCCTGGCACCGACCCTTCGTCGACAGGAACTGGTTCCATCCGGTCCGCCTTTACTCACCGATCACACCGCGCGACTACCCGCATCGCTCCCCCGCACGCCACTGAAGTGTGACAGGTACCTCCGACATCTCAGTCCGCCAGGTGCCCCTCCATCCAGTCGGCGGCGCTCCGGCGGAACAGACGGCGGTTGTCGGCGCGGCGGAACTCGTGGCCCTCGTGGCGCAGCAGGAGGAGTTCGGCCTCGAGTCCGCGTTCCCTGGCCGCCCGTACGAACTGCTCGGACTCGCCCGGGGGCACGTTGCTGTCGTGCTCGCCGTGCACCGCCAGGACCGGGGCCCGCAGGGCGTCGATGCGGCTCATCGGCGACAGCCTGTGCAGGAGTTCCCGGTCGTGTTCCGGGTGCCCGTACTTGTGGGCGGCGGACTGGGCGATCCAGGGTTCGGTCCCGGCGAAGAAGGTGGCGAAGTCCGACATGCCGCAGACCGCCACACCCGTGCGGAACAGGTCCGGGTGCCACACCAGGGACGCCATCACCAGATAGCCGCCGTACGAGCGGCCCATCACGGCCATCCGCCGGGGGTCCGCCAGGCCCTGGACGATCACGTGCGCCGCGCAGTCGGCGACGTCGTTGATGGCATCGAAGCGCCCGGTGCCCAGGTCCGCGTCCACGAAGGAGCGGCCGTACCCGCACGAGCCGCGCACGTCGGGCGCGAACACGTCCAGTCCCCTGCCGAGCAGTTCGAGGTAGAGGGGTTCGAGTACAGGACGTTCCTGTTCCTCCGGTCCGCCGTGCAGGTGCAGGACACACGGCGCCGGTTCACCGGGCGAGCGGCCCGGGGCGCGGTAGTACCAGCCGCCGAGGGTGAGTCCGTCGCGGGCCACGGGGCTCATCGGCACCGGGCGCACGGGCGTGCGGCCCGCCGGGACGGCGTCCTCGTCGCGCGAGGACCACGGCGTGCGCAGGGGCAGCCCGTGCGGGAGCCACCACACGCCGGGGTGGCGCCGGGAACCGGACAGCGCGACGACGGTGATGTCCGGGTCGGCGGTGGGCGCGATGCGCGTGACCACCTCGTGGGGCAGATCGACAACCCGTCCGGCACCCGCCCAGGCGGGGCCCGGCTCCGCAGCGGTGTCCGCTTCGCCGTCGGGCAAGGATCCTGCGTACGGCCCGCCGACGGGCGGGGGGTCGGCGTACGGCCCGCCGACGGGCGACGGGCCTACGTCCCGTCCGACATGCAACGACGGGCCCGCCCCCGTTCCGCCGTCGGACACGGGGCCGTCGCCCGAACCGACCGGGGACGACGCGCCGGCCCCTCGCCCGTCACCGGGCAACA
>NZ_NEUB01000475.1 GCF_002910825.1 Streptomyces sp. SM1
GCGCCGCAGGCCCGCCCCGGGCAGCCCGCACAGCCCGTCGCCGGGGACGCGACCGGCTGGTCCATGGAGGAGCGGCTCTACAACCAGGTCTGGGGCATGTTCGAGGACCTGGCCCGCACCACCGCCGCCTACCGGAGCGCCGTCGACTTCGCCGAGTCGCGCATGGACAAGGAGCTCGAGCAGGCCCTGTCCGACCCGCGCAGCCGGATCGGCGGCCAGGGCGACGCCGCCCGTGAGACCGCCCGGTCCCGGCACGCCCAGCTCGTCGGACAGGCGCGGGAATCCCTCGACCGGGACCTCGCCCAGCTCGCCGCCGAGGCGGAGGTGGTCGAACCCGCCCTGCCCCCGGCGTTCGCCCGCTGGGACAACCCGGCCTGGCACGCCTACCGGGTCCCCATGGAGATCCCCATGGCGGTCCGCCTGGGCGACGTGCGTCTTCCCGAGGCCGACCCGATCCGCATCCCGATGCTGCTCCGGCTGCCGCTGGAGCGGGGCATGTGGATCGACAGCGGACGGGCCGACTCCCTCGACGGGTCGTTCACCGACTCGCACGAGGCACGGCGCCTCGCCGTGGAGACGGCGGTGGCGCACGCGGCCCGGCTGCTCGCCGTCTATCCGGCGGGCGAGTTCACCGTGCACGTCATCGACCCGGCGGGATCGGGCGCGCAGGCACTGGCGCCGCTGACCCGGACCGGGGTCCTGGCCGGCCCGCCCGCCCACGGCGCCGCGGGCGTCACGGAGGTGCTCGGCCGGCTCACCCAGCGGGTCGACCTGGTGCAGATGGCGCTGCGCGGAGGCGCGCCGGACGCGCTGCCGCCCGGCTTCGACGCCTCCCAGCAACTGCTGATCGTCAACGACTTCCCGCACGGCTTCGACGACCGTGCCGTCAACCAGCTGCGCTACCTCGCCGACGAGGGCCCGTCCGTCGGCGTCCATCTGATGATGGTCGCCGACCGCGAGGAGTCCTCGGCCTACGGACCGCTGCTGGACCCGCTCTGGCGTTCGCTGCTGCGGCTGACGCCCGTGCCCGACGACCACTTGGCCGACCCGTGGGTGGGGCACGCCTGGACGTACGAGCCGCCGCTGGTGCCGCCCGGCAGCCAGGTCCTCGAGCAGGTGCTCACCCAGGTCGCGGCGGCCCGCCGCGCAGGGAACCGGTGACCCCGAACCCTCCTCGCCCAAGCTCTCGTAAAGCCCTCTGAACTGCGCCTTTGTGTGTTTCTTTACTTTGGCCTTTACCAATCCTTGGTGGTTGGGTACTGTTGACCGCACGGAGGGGAGTACTCCCTGTCTGTGCGGCGGCCCCGTCAATACGGATCAGGCCAGATCCCGGGGCGTCGGCCCGAAGGACCGTTCGGACGCGCTCGAGCGCCGACGGCCCGGGTGGAAGAGACCTCCGGCAGCGACGACGCTGACATTGCCTGTGACGTATCTGCCGGAGGCGCAGTGGATGTTTCCCTGACCCTATGGGTCCTCACGATCCTGGGCCTGAGTGCCCTGATCGCCGTCGATTTCTTCATCGGCCGCAAACCGCATGACGTATCCATCAAGGAAGCCGGAATCTGGACCGTCGTCTGGATCGTCCTGGCCGCGCTCTTCGGGCTCGGCCTGCTGATCTGGGGCGGAGCCCAGTCCGGTGGCGAGTTCTTCGCCGGCTACATCACCGAGAAGTCGCTGAGCGTCGACAACCTCTTCGTCTTCGTCCTGATCATGGCGAAGTTCGCGGTGCCGTCGCAGTACCAGCAGCGGGTACTCCTGATCGGTGTTCTGATCGCCCTGGTGCTGCGCGCGATATTCATCGCCGCCGGCGCCGCGATCCTCGCCAGCTTCTCGTGGGTGTTCTACATCTTCGGCGCCTTCCTCATCTGGACGGCCTGGAAGCTCATCCAGGAGGCCCGGGCCGACGCGGACGCAGAGGAGTTCGAGGAGAACAAGCTGCTCAGGGCCGCCGAGCGCCGCTTCGGTGTGGCCGACCGCTACCACGGCACCAAGCTGTGGATCGAGGAGAACGGCAAGCGGGTCATGACCCCGATGCTTGTCGTGATGCTCGCCATCGGCACCACGGACGTCCTGTTCGCGCTGGACTCGATCCCCGCGATCTTCGGCCTGACCCAGGATCCGTACATCGTCTTCACGGCGAACGCGTTCGCGCTGATGGGCCTCAGGCAGCTGTACTTCCTCATCGGCGGACTGCTCCGGAAGCTCGTCCACCTCTCCTACGGCCTGTCGATCATCCTCGGCTTCATCGGCGTGAAGCTGGTGCTGCACGCACTGCACGAGTCCGGGGTCCACGTCCCCGAGATCAGCATCCCCGTGTCGCTGGGCGTGATCTGCTCGGTCCTGATCATCACCACGATCACCAGCCTCCGGGCCTCCCGCAAGCAGGCGGAGGCCGAGGCCGAGGCGGCCGCGGGCCGGGGCGACGGCCCCGTGAAGAGCGACATCGACGCCTGACCCTGTCGGACGCACAGAGAGAAACCGGCACCGGGAGCAAAGGCTGCACATCGTCGGCCGCCGCTCCCGGTGCCTGCCTGTCTCAGCACGCGCCGCTCACCGGCGCCCCGACCGTATTCGACCCACCCCAGGAGGCCATGCGTGTCCATGATGACCCCGAGACGACCAGGAGGACGCAGCGGAGGGATACGCCGTGCGGCGGTGACAGCTCCTCTCGTGCCCACCGCGGCCGGTCCTCGCACGACAGCCTCCAGCAAGGTGCGGCGCCCCTTCCCGTCTGTGACGATCGCACCATGATCGCTCGGCTCAGGGCACTCGCGACGCGGTGGACGGTCATCGCGCCCGTGTTCGCCGTGCTGCTGCTGGTGCTGACCTGGGGACGCGATCTGCCCGGCGGCATCGTCGCGCTGGTGACCCTGGTGCTCGCGGCGTCCGTGCTGGCCGCAGTGCACCACGCCGAGGTGGTCGCACACCGGGTCGGTGAGCCCTTCGGCTCCCTGGTCCTCGCGGTCGCCGTCACCGTCATCGAGGTGGCTCTGATCGTCACGCTGATGATCGACGGCGGGCCCCAGAGCGCCACCCTCGCCCGGGACACCGTGTTCGCGGCCGTGATGATCACCGTCAACGGCATCCTCGGGATCAGCCTGCTGGTGGGCTCACTGCGCCACGGCACGGCGGTCTTCAATTCGGAAGGCACCGGAGCGGCCCTCGCCACGGTCGCGACGCTGGCGACGCTCAGCCTCGTACTGCCGACCTTCACGACGAGCAAGCCGGGTCCGGAGTTCTCCACCGTGCAGCTCTCGTTCGCGGCGGTGTCCTCGCTGGTCCTCTACGGCCTGTTCGTCGCGACCCAGACCGTCAGACACCGCGACTACTTCCTGCCGATAGTCGAGAGCGGCGAGGTGGCCAAGGCGGAGGAGCACGCCCCGGCGCCCTCCACCCGCACCGCCCTGATCAGCGTGGGCCTGCTGGGCATGGCCCTGATCGGTGTGGTCGGTCTGGCCAAAGGAGTCTCGCCGACCATCGAATCGGGAGTGCAGGCCGCAGGGCTGGGTCACTCCGTCGTCGGTGTGATCATCGCCCTGCTGGTCCTCCTGCCGGAGACCATCGCGGCGGTCCGGGCCGCGCGCCGCAACCAGGTGCAGACCAGCATGAACCTCGCGCTCGGCTCCGCGATGGCCAGCATCGGCCTCACCATCCCCGCCGTCGCGCTGGCCTCCCTCTGGCTCACCGGACCACTCGTCCTCGGGCTCGGCGACACCCACCTGGTGCTGCTCGCCCTCACCATGGTGGTGGGCGCGCTGACCGTGGTCCCCGGGCGGGCCACGCCCCTCCAGGGAGGAGTGCACCTGGTGCTGCTCGCCGCCTATCTCGAACTGGCCGTCAACCCGTAGCAGGGCGCGGTCCGCCCGGCGTCAGTACGTGACGGTGACGCGCCGGGCGGGACCGTCGACGCGGACGACACCGCCGTAGGGAATCACCAGCTGCGGGTCGGTGTGCCCGAGGTCCACGTCGAACACGACGAGGGCGTCGGGCGCATAGACCCGCATGGCCCGCAGCACGGCCTCGCGCTGCTCGGCGGCGTAGGCGGCGGCCTCCCCGGGAGCGTTCGGCCGCTCGAAGGACCACGTCTTCGCACGGCCCATCAGAAGCGCCGGGAATCGTCCGAGCAGCCCTCGCTCACCCATGTTCCGCAGGGTGCGGAAGACCTCCTCCCCGCTCGGGAGCTCCTCCGAGGTCTCCAGGAACAGCACGCCGCCCTCGTAGGCGGACAGGTCCCGCGCGACCCCGCGGCCGGCCATCAGCATCCGGCCGCCGATCTCCAGACAGCCGCCCCAGGTGCGGCCCTCCACCACCCGGTCGGCGTTCACCCAGGTCCAGCCCCCGCCGGGGCGTGTCTCCGGCTCCGCGTCGAACGTGGCGGGGTCCGCCCAGTCCCGGTTCACGTCGTTCCACCGCTCGGCGGGGCGCAGTTCGTACGCGCCCGAGGTGAACAGGGCCGCCCGCAGGGACTCGGCGGTCCGCGGATGCATGGCTCCGGGCCGGCCCAGCTCGACCATCACGCTCGCACCGTGGAACGCGACGATCCCGCTCTCGTGGAGAAACGCGAGGAGGTTGGTGTTGTCGCTCCACCCGAAGAACGGCTTCGGGTGGGCGCGGATCAGCTCCCGGTCCAGCAGCGGCACCACGGTGATCTGGTCGTCGCCGCCGATCGACGCGAAGACCGCCTTGATCTCCGGGTCGGCGAAGGCGGCGTGGATGTCGGCGGCACGCTCACGCGGCGTCGAGCCCATCCTCCGCGTCGCCGGATACTCGACCGGCTCCAGCCCGTACTCCTCACGCAGCCGCTTCAGTCCCAGCTCATACGGGAGCGGGAAGAGTCCCGGAACACCGGAGGAGGGGGAGATCACGGCCACGCGGTCGCCCGGTGAGGGCTTGGGAGGGCAGGTGAGGGGCGTCATGGTGGGAGGTTAGGGCCGGGCGGGTCCGTGCCGCACCGTGATAAACCGGGGACGAGCAGCGGTTCCGCCGGGAACCGCCCGCCCCCGACGGACCGGAGGAACCGTGCCCCGCAACCTGGCCGACGCCCCCATCATGATCCTCAACGGCCCCAATCTGAACCTGCTCGGGCAGCGCCAGCCGGAGATCTACGGTTCCGACACGCTCGCCGACGTCGAGGCGATGTGCGCCAGGGCGGCGGCCGCCCACAACGGCACGGTGGACCTGCGTCAGTCCAACCACGAGGGGCAGCTGGTGGACTGGATCCACGAGGCGCGGCAGGACCACTGCGGGATCGTCATCAACCCCGGCGCCTACTCGCACACCTCCGTGGCGATCCTGGACGCCCTCAACGCCTGTGACGGGCTTCCCGTGATCGAGGTGCACATCTCCAACATCCACCGGCGCGAGTCGTTCCGGCACCACTCGTATGTCTCGCTGCGCGCGGACGGGGTCGTCGCGGGCTGCGGGGTTCAGGGATACGTCTTCGCGGTGGAGCGGATCGCGACGCTGGCCGGCCCGGGGCTGGCCCCGGCGTAGCGCGCGGTGTACCGGGCCGGCCGTCCGGGTGTCATGCTGCTGCATCTCCCCTGCGGAAGGATGGGCCGATGGCCAGCAAACAGCCTCTGGATCCCCGGCAGTTCGGGCAGTACGTCACCACGCGGGCGCGAATAAAGGGCTACGACCTGGACACCGCGGACGGCCGGTCCAGGCTCGCCAAGGACACCGGCCTGCCGGCGAACGACATAACGGCCATCGCGGCAGGGAAGTACAAGCCCTCCGTCGATCCGTGGAAGACGTTCGGCGAGATCCTGGGCGAACGCCACAAGGACATGCTCTGCATGGCCGGCATCCTCGAACCCAGCGGCACCAGGCCCAGAAGGAAGAGCGTCGCGGAGACCGCTGCCGACCTGGGCCTGAAACAGCCGAAGACCGTGGCCGTCTTCGAGGCCCTCGTGGCCGCGTTGCTGAAGTCCGAGAGGTAGCCGGACTACCAGCCGCGCGCCCTCCACTCCCGGAGGTGCGGCCGCTCCGCCCCGAGACTGCTGTCGTTGCCGTGCCCCGGGTAGAACCACGTCTCGTCCGGGAGAGTGAACACCTTCTCCTCGAGGCCGCTCATCAGGCTCTGGAAGTCCTCGGGGCGTGTCGTCCGGCCGGGACCGCCGGGGAACAGGCAGTCCCCGGTGAACACGTGCGGGTGCCCGTGGGGGTCGTCGTAGACCAGGACGATCGAGCCGGGTGTGTGTCCGACCAGGTGGCGGGCTGTCAGCTCCACCTGCCCGACCCGGATCGTGTCGCCGTCGTCGACCAGTACGTCGGTCGGCACCGGGATGCCGTCGGCGTCGTCCCGGCCGGCGTGGGTGCGGGCGCCGGTGGCGGCCACGACCTCGGCGAGCGCCTGCCAGTGGTCGCCGTGCCGGTGGGTGGTGACGACGGACGCGACGCCGTCGTCACCGATCGTGCCCAGCAGGGTCTCCGCGTCGTTGGCCGCGTCGATCAGCAACTGCTCGTCGGTGGCCCGGCAACGCAGCAGATACGCGTTGTTGTCCATGGGGCCGACCGCGACCTTGGTGATCATCAGGTCCTTGAGTTCGTGCACGTCGGCTGGGCCGCCGACCGTCACCCGACCGCTGTACGTCATGGCTGCCAGCCTATCGCCGGAACCGGCGCGGGACAGACCTCAGAGCGGGGGGAGCGACGGAAGTGCGCCGCCCTTCACCGCCAGCCCGGCCCCGTCCCTGCGGCCGGCGAGCCAGCCGAGCAGGTCGGCGGCTGTCCCCTCGACCGTGACCGGGTCACCGTCCGACCCGCCGCCGGTCGTCCAGGTCCGGCCGTCCGCGGTGGTCAGGGTGGCCGACGGCACGTCCTGGTGACCGGTGAACCGCGCGGCGAGGAAGCCGATCTCCCGCTCCGTGAAGTCCTTCGGCAGGTCCTCCAGCCCGTAGCCGATCCCGAGGTCCACGTGATGCAGATCCACCTCGATCCACCGCCGGAACGGCACCCGCTCCGCGCGGTCGGTGACTCCGTTGCGCAGTTCCACCGTGCGCGACCAGTCCGCCGGGGCGGCGCACACCGCGCGGAAGCGCTCCGCGCTCTCCCGCACGTCGGCGAGCTGGACGTCGAGGGGGCGCGGGGCGCCCCGCTCGATGTCGGCGTCCCGGGCCTCCGCGGAGGCGTACATGGGACGGCCCTCCATGACGTTCACCAGCGCGTCCGCGTTGCGGGCGAGGTGGGCCAGTACGTGGCCGCGGGTCCAGCCGGGCAGGCGTGACGACTGGGTCACAGCCGTGTCGTCCAGTGCGCCGAGCGCGGTGAGCAGCCGTTCGGTAGCAGCTTGTAGAGATGCCAGGTCATCAGCGTGATCAATCATGGTGCTGACCCTAGCCCTGTCGCACGTTCGGGTGAAGGCGGCGGAGTGAGACCCTAAATCGAATGCACGTGCTATAAGCTCGGAAGCGGCGTCGGGCATGCTGGAGAGCCGGGGTTTGTTGACAACCCGTGAATCCGAACCGGCGTTGTCAGTGGCTCCCCCTAGTCTGAGAAGGACGGGGGCCCCGCCCCTGTCACTTCTCTCAAGAAAGGTGCGGACCGGCGTGGCCGACCGTCTCATCGTCCGTGGAGCGCGCGAGCACAACCTCAAGAACGTCTCGCTCGACCTCCCGCGCGACTCGCTCATCGTCTTCACGGGCCTGTCGGGGTCGGGCAAGTCCTCGCTGGCCTTCGACACCATCTTCGCCGAGGGCCAGCGGCGCTACGTGGAGTCCCTGTCCTCGTACGCACGGCAGTTCCTCGGCCAGATGGACAAGCCGGACGTCGACTTCATCGAGGGCCTCTCCCCGGCGGTCTCCATCGACCAGAAGTCGACCTCCCGCAACCCGCGCTCCACGGTCGGCACCATCACGGAGGTCTACGACTACCTCCGGCTGCTCTTCGCGCGCATCGGCAAGCCGCACTGCCCCGAGTGCTCCCGCCCGATCAGCCGCCAGTCGCCGCAGGCCATCGTCGACCGGGTCCTGCAACTGCCCGAGGGAAGCCGCTTCCAGGTGCTCTCCCCGCTGGTGCGCGAGCGCAAGGGCGAGTTCGTCGACCTCTTCTCCGACCTCCAGACCAAGGGCTACTCACGCGCACGGGTGGACGGCGAGACCGTTCAGCTCTCCAGCCCGCCCACGCTGAAGAAGCAGGAGAAGCACACCATCGAGGTGGTCGTCGACCGCCTCACCGTGAAGGACGGTGCCAAGCGGCGCCTGACCGACTCCGTGGAGACCGCCCTCGGCCTGTCCGGCGGGATGGTCGTGCTCGACTTCGTCGACCTCCCCGAGGACGACCCCGAGCGCGAGCGCATGTTCTCCGAGCACCTGTACTGCCCGTACGACGACCTGTCCTTCGAGGAGCTCGAGCCCCGCTCCTTCTCCTTCAACTCGCCCTTCGGCGCCTGCCCCGAGTGCACGGGCATCGGCACGCGCATGGAGGTCGACCCCGAGCTGATCGTCCCCGACCCGGACAAGAGCCTCGACGAGGGCGCCATCCACCCGTGGTCGCACGGCCACACCAAGGACTACTTCGGCCGCCTGATCGGCGCCCTCGCGGAGGCGCTGGGCTTCCGGACGGACATCCCCTTCGCGGGTCTGCCGCAGCGCGCCAAGAAGGCCCTGCTGCACGGACACAAGACCCAGGTCGAGGTCCGTTACCGCAACCGCTACGGCCGCGAGCGCCGGTACACGACGGCCTTCGAGGGCGCCGTCCCCTTCGTCAAGCGCCGGCACAGCGAGGCCGAGAGCGACTCCAGCCGCGAGCGCTTCGAGGGCTACATGCGCGAGGTGCCCTGCCCCTCCTGCGAGGGCACCCGCCTCAAGCCGGTCGTCCTCGCCGTCACGGTCATGGGCAGGTCCATCGCCGAGGTCTCCTCGATGTCCATCAGCGACTGCGCGGACTTCCTGGGCGAGCTGAAGCTCACCGCACGCGACAAGAAGATCGCCGAGCGGGTGCTCAAGGAGGTCAACGAGCGGCTGAGGTTCCTGGTCGACGTCGGCCTGGACTACCTCTCGCTGAACCGCGCGGCGGGCACCCTCTCCGGCGGTGAGGCCCAGCGCATCCGCCTGGCCACCCAGATCGGCTCCGGACTCGTCGGCGTGCTCTACGTCCTCGACGAGCCGTCCATCGGACTGCACCAGCGCGACAACCACCGGCTGATCGAGACCCTCGTCCGCCTGCGCGACATGGGCAACACGCTCATCGTCGTCGAGCACGACGAGGACACCATCAAGGTGGCCGACTGGATCGTCGACATCGGCCCCGGCGCCGGTGAGCACGGCGGCAAGGTCGTGCACAGCGGCTCGTACAAGGAGCTGCTGGCCAACGCCGAGTCGCAGACCGGGCAGTACCTGTCCGGCAAGAAGGCCATCCCGCTGCCCGACATCCGCCGCCCGCACGACCCGTCGCGCCGGCTCACCGTGCACGGCGCCCGCGAGAACAACCTCCAGGACATCGACGTGTCCTTCCCACTGGGTGTGTTCACCGCGGTCACCGGCGTCTCCGGCTCCGGCAAGTCCACGCTGGTCAACGACATCCTGTACACCCACCTGGCCCGCGAGCTGAACGGCGCCCGCAGCGTCCCCGGCCGGCACACGCGCGTGGACGGCGACGACCTCGTCGACAAGGTCGTCCACGTCGACCAGTCGCCCATCGGCCGCACCCCGCGCTCCAACCCGGCGACGTACACGGGTGTCTTCGACCACGTCCGCAAGCTGTTCGCCGAGACGACGGAGGCGAAGGTCCGCGGCTACATGCCGGGCCGCTTCTCCTTCAACGTCAAGGGCGGCCGCTGCGAGAACTGCGCGGGCGACGGCACCATCAAGATCGAGATGAACTTCCTGCCGGACGTGTACGTCCCGTGCGAGGTCTGCCACGGCGCCCGCTACAACCGGGAGACCCTGGAGGTCCACTACAAGGGCAAGTCCATCGCCGACGTGCTGAGCATGCCGATCGAGGAGGCCATGCACTTCTTCGAGGCCGTCCCGGCGATCTCCCGCCACATGCGGACGCTCCACGACGTCGGCCTCGGCTACGTGCGGCTCGGCCAGGCCGCGACCACCCTGTCCGGTGGTGAGGCACAGCGCGTGAAGCTCGCGAGCGAGCTGCAGAAGCGCTCCACCGGCCGCACGGTCTACGTCCTGGACGAGCCGACCACCGGCCTGCACTTCGAGGACATCAGCAAGCTGCTGACGGTCCTGTCGGGCCTGGTCGACAAGGGCAACACGGTCATCGTCATCGAGCACAACCTCGACGTGATCAAGACCGCCGACTGGGTCGTCGACATGGGCCCCGAGGGCGGCTCCGGCGGCGGTCTGGTCGTCGCGGAGGGCACGCCCGAGCAGGTGGCCGGCGTTCCGGCCAGCCACACCGGCAAGTTCCTGCGGGACGTCCTCGGCGCGGAGCGGATCAGCGACGCCGACCAGGTGCGCGCCCCGCGCAGGACGGCGGCGAAGAAGACGGCCGCCGCCAACGCCGGTGCCCGGAAGACCGCCACCAAGGCGGTCGACAGCGGCGCGGCCGGGAAGGCGGCCACCAAGACCGCCGCCAGGAAGACGGCCACCGCCGCGAAGAAGACGACGCGGTCCGCCCAGGCCTGACCCGCACACCTCGCACCGCGCACACGCCGTGCCGCGGGGGACCGTTCGTCCCCCGCGGCACGGCGTGTGCGCGTGTCAGGCACCCTCCGCCCCCAGCTCGTGGGCGTACGGCGGTTCCGCGCCCGCGCGGGAGCAGGTGATCGCC
>NZ_NEUB01000476.1 GCF_002910825.1 Streptomyces sp. SM1
CCTGGTCCTCGCCGCGCTCCGCGAGGCCGTACGGGGCGAGGGCCCCGACGCTCCCACCCTGTGGACCCTCGTGGACGGCGCCGGCCGGCTCGGCATCGCCGCCGGGGCCCCCGTACTCCGCCACGTCTACCGCGAGACCGCCTCCTCCCATCTGCGGGGCAGGGCCGCCCGCGCCCTCGCCTCGACCGACCCCTCCTTCGCCACCGGCTTCGCCGTCGAATGCCTGTGGGACTGCGAGGAGACCACCCGCGAGATCGCCGCCCGGCACGCCGAGACCGGTGACACCCGGGTCGTCGACCGTCTGCGGCGGCTCGCCGCCGACCCCGCCGAGGAGGCCGAGGTCCAGACGGCCGTCCGCAGCCGGATCGGCCCCGAGGAGACCCCCGTGTGACCCGTCGGTCCACGCGCGGCGTGAACGGCGGATGGCGGGCGGGCCAGGCACGGGTGGAGACCGTCCGGCCCGCACGGTGCGGGAGACAACGCTCACGGCGTGTTCCCCGCGCGGCAAGATCGACGTTGACGTGACCACGTCCGGCGCGGCGACAACACCGGTATGCGTGTCGTCATCGTCACCGAGTCCTTTCCCCCCGATGTGAACGGCGTGGCCCACTGCGCGCTGCAGACCGCCCGGCACCTCGTCGAGCGCGGCCACACCCCCGTCGTCGTCGCCCCGTCCACCCCGGGCGACTCGTCGGACGACGGAGCACCGTGCTCCGTCGTCCGCGTTCCCTCCCTTCCGCTGCCCGGCTATCCCCAGGTCCGCGTCGCCCTCCCCAGCCGTCGCCTCGCCGCCGTGATCGCCGCCCACCGGCCCGACGTCGTCCACCTGGCCGGCCCCTTCGTCCTCGGCGTGCGCGGCATGACGGCGGCCACCCGCCTGGGCGTGCCGGCCGTCGCCGTCTACCAGACCGACCTCGCCGGCTACGCCCGTACGTACATGGGCGGGGGCGAGGCGGCGGCCTGGCGGCGCATCCGTTCCGTGCACGCGGCCGCCGACCTCACCCTGGCCCCGTCCGCCGCCGCCCGGCGCGACCTGGAGGCGCACGGCGTACCCCGGGTCAGGCTGTGGCCGCGCGGTGTGGACACCGTCCGGTTCCGGCCCGGCCGCCGCGACGAGGCACTGCGCCGGACCCTGGCCCCGAACGGCGAGCTCGTCGTCGGCTACGTCGGCCGGCTCGCCCCCGAGAAGCAGGTCGAGCTGCTGGCCGGGGCCTGCGGGCTGCCCGGGGTGCGGCTCGTGATCGTCGGTGACGGACCCAGCCGTCCGGCACTGGAGCAGGCCTTGCCCGGCGCGGCCTTCCTCGGCCGCCGCACCGGCGACGAGCTCGCCCGGATCTTCGCCTCGCTGGATGTCTTCGCGCACACCGGCCCCTTCGAGACCTTCTGCCAGACCGTGCAGGAGGCGATGGCGAGCGGTGTGCCCGTGATCGCTCCCGCGGCGGGCGGCCCGCTGGACCTCGTCGCACACGGACACACCGGGCTGCTCGTCCCACCGCGCGACACCGCCGCCGTACGCGATGCGGTGTGGTCCCTGGCCGCGGACCCCGGGCTGCGGGCCGCGTACGGGGCGGCCGGGCGCGCGGCGGTCGAAGGCCGCACCTGGGCGGCCGTGGGCGACCGGCTCATCGGGTACTACGCGGACGTGCTCGCCGGACCCCGGACGGCGGTGGCGGCATGAACGGGTCGCTGGGCATCGTGCGCCTGGCGAACTTCGTGGCTCCCGCGTCCGGAGGACTGCGCACCGCGCTGCGGGAGCTCGGCAAGGGCTATCTGGCGGCGGGGCACCGGCCCGTGCTCATCGTCCCAGGGAGCCGGGAGAGCGACCACGAGACCGAGCAGGGGAGAGTGATCACCCTGCCCGGCCCCCGGCTGCCCGGCACGGGCGGATACCGCGTCCTCACCGACAGGGCGCGGATCGCCGGCCTGCTCGAGGACCTGGCCCCCGACCGGCTCGAGGTGTCCGACCGCACGACCCTGCGCTGGACCGGCCGGTGGGCACGGCGGGCCCGGGTCCCGTCGGTCATGGTCTCCCACGAGACGGCCCTCGGCGTGCTGCGCACCTGGGGCCTGCCGGAGCGGACCGCCCGGCGCGCGGCGGACTCCCTCAACCTCCGCACCGCGCACGCGTACGCGCGCGTGGTGTGCACCACCGAGTTCGCCGAACGGGAGTTCACGAGCATCGGGGCCCGCAACACCGTACGAGCTCCCCTGGGCGTCGATCTGACGGAGCGGCACCCCGCGCTCCACGACCCGGCACTGCGCCTCCGCCACGCACGCGCACCGCAGACGCTGCTCCTCATGTGCTCCAGGCTGTCCCCCGAGAAGCGGCCGGGGACCGCCCTGGACACGCTGGAGGCACTGCTGCGGCGCGGACGGCCGGCGGTGCTGGTGGTGGCCGGGGACGGGCCGTTGCGGACGCGGCTCGAACAGCGTGCGCGGGGGCGCGGACTGCCGGTGACCTTTCTGGGACATGTGTGCGACCAGAGGATTCTGGGGGCGCTCCAGGCATCCGCCGACGTGTGCCTGGCGCCGGGGCCCGCCGAGACCTTCGGGCTTGCCGCGCTGGAGGCGATGGCGTGCGGCACGCCCGTGGTGGCGAGCGCGTCGTCGGCGCTGCCGGAGGTGATCGGCACGGCGGGAGCGGTCGCGGAGGACCGCGCGGACGCCTTCGCGGAGGCCGTCGAGCTGCTGCTGGCACGGAAGGAGACGGAACGCCGCGAGGCGGCACGCGCCCGTGCGGGGCACTTCGGATGGGGGACGGCCGTCGCGGCGTTTCTCGCGGCCCACGACGCGCCGGTGACGGTGCCACGAGCGGCGGGCGACGGCGGGGTCTCGGTACGGCCGGTCACGTCCCGGGGGCTCTCGTGAGACCGCTGCGGTTCGTCGTCCTCGGCGACTCGCTCACCGGGGACGTGGGGGACCGGCCCGGCGACGGGTGGCGGGGCTGGGCCGCGCTGCTCGCCCCGTCGCTGTCCGCAGGGCCCGTACAGTTCACCGACCTCGCGGTGAGCGGGTCGCGACGCGCGACGTGCTCGAGCGTCGGCTGCCCGCCGCGCCGAGGCTCCGGCCCGACCTGGCGTCCGTCGTCGTCGGCGTCGACGACACCCTGCACCGCGCCTTCGACATCCGTGACGTGACGGCAGGGCTGGACCAGGTGTACGCGGAGTGCACCGGTCAGGGCGCGGTGCTGCTCACGGCATGCCTGCCCGACCCCGGCACGCTGCTGGGACTCCCGGGCGCGCCGGCGCGCCCGCTCGCCCGGCGGCAACCGGGCGGTGAACACCGTGGTCCACGCCCTGTCCGACCGGTACGGGGCGGTGCACCTGCACGCCTGCGAAGGAGCCTGGGTCACCGACCGCGCGATGTGGAGTGCCGACCGGCTGCATCCCGGTGAGCCGGGGCACCGCCAACTGGCCGTCCGCTTCCACGAACTGCTGACGAGCCACGGCGCTGCCACCGGGCCGGCCCCCTCGACCGGATCGGACTCCCCGGCACCGACCACGTGGGCGAGCCTGCGGTGGCCGGCCGCGGCCGGCACCGGCTGGGTGGCCCGCCGGTGCACGGACCTGCTGCCGCAACTGCTCTCCCTGGCCGTCGACGAGATGCGTCACCACGCCCGGGGCGCGTGCGGCCGTCTCGACCTGCGCGCCTCCGCGGCCGCCTCCACGGCACCGGCCGCGCTGCCGACGCCGGAACAACGCCGCGGCGCCGCCCAGGTGTGCCTTCCGGACAACGCCGCGGGCCGCCCAGGTGTGCCGTGCGCAAGCCCTCAGCGGCGGACGGCGAGGAAGCGGACCGGGGTGCCGGGTGGGGCCTGGGCGGCGGCCGGGAGATCGGTGGAGCGCACGACGGCGATCACCGGGTAGCCCCCGGTGGTCGGATGGTCGGCCAGGAAGACCACCGGTGTGCCGTCGGGCGGTACCTGGACCGCGCCCAGCACCACGCCCTCGCTGGGGAGTTCCGCCCGCCTCGCCCGTTCCAGGGCCGGTCCGGTCGTGCGCAGCCCGATGCGGTTGCTCGCCGGTGACACGTGATAGGTGCGGGACGTGAACACGCGTACGGCCGCGGGAGCGAACCAGTCGTCGCGCGGGCCCGGGGTGACGCGCAGCAGGAGTTCGGCCGGGGGCGCCGGCTGCGGGGCGACGTCCACGCGCGCGCGACCGTCCGGCGGAAGCCCCAGGGGGAGGACGGCACCGTCCGTGAGGGGGGCCGGACCGAGGCCCGAGAGCAGGTCCGTGGAGCGGCTGCCGAGCACCGGTTCGACGGCGACGCCGCCGGACACGGCCACATAGGCGCGCACCCCGGACACGGCCGCCCACGGCACGTCCGGTGTTGTACGTGAAGCCCTGTCCGGTGCCGCGCACGGCCGTCGGGTACAGCTCGCTCAGATAGGAGCCGAAACCGCTGAAGATGGCGGACATGCAGAACCCCAGCGGGAAACCGAGCACCAGGACCAGGGTGTCGGCGCCGCTCGGGATGTTCGTGTACGCCAGGATGCAGACCGCCGACAGCAGGGCGAACAGCCAGATGTTGCGCCGGCGGCCCAGCCGGTCGGTGAGATGGCCGCCGGTCAGGTAGCCGAGGAAGGCACCCGAGATCAGGAACGCCAGATAGCCGCCGGTGCCGACGACCGACAGGTCCCGCTCCGTCTTCAGATAGGTCGGGACCCAGGTGGCGGTGTAGTAGCCGCCCTGGACGCCGGTGGAGAGCAGCACGGCGAAGAGCGTGGTGCGCAGCAGACCCGTCGACCCCGGCCGGTCCGGCCGGAAGATCGCCGAGAACGAGCCCCTCCGGGCGCTGCTCTCCCGCGCGGCGGCCGCCTGTGGCGCGTCCTGGACCCTGCGCCGCACCCACACGACGAGCAGGGCCGGCAGCGCGCCGGTCCAGAACATCACACGCCAGGCCAGGTCGCCGTCGGCCAGCGAGAAGATCACCGTGTACACGATCACGGCCAGCGCCCAGCCCACGGCCCAGGAACTCTGCACCGCGCCGAGGGTGCGGCCCCGGTGCCTGGTGCTCGCGTACTCGGCGACCAGGATCGCGCCGACCGCCCACTCACCGCCGAAGCCGAGCCCCTGGAGCGCCCGGAACACCAGGAGCGTCTCGTAGTTGGGCGCGAATCCGCAGGCCACGGTGAACACCGCGTAGGTGATCACCGTCACCAGCAGCGCCTTCACCCGCCCGACGCGGTCCGCCAGCACACCGGCGAGAGTGCCGCCGACCGCGGAGACCACCAGGGTGACGGTGGTCAGCAGCCCGGTCTGCCCGCTGTCGAGACCGAAGTACGCGGCCAGCGACCATGGTCAGCGGCAGCGTGAAGTAGTCGTACGAATCCAGGGCATACCCGCCGAACGCGCCGCCGAAGGCGCGCCGGCCGCGCGGCCCCAGCGCGCGCAGCCAGCCCAACGCCCCGTCGTCGTTCGTGAGTTCGGACGGTGCGGGGCGTGGTTCGTCGGTCAGGGCCTTCGCTGGGGGGATCGCGCTCATGGGCGCCTCGCAGAGGGAGGACGGAGGGTGCTGGAAGGAATGAGCCGTGCCGTGCGCAGCAAGGTAGAGGATCGTTGAACGATCCTTCAATACCCGTGTTGTCCCGTTCTTCCGTGTGCGATTGAATTCCGGGCATGACGGAGCAGCTGAGCGGACTGGCCGAGGACCGCGTCCTGTTGGGGCGCACCAGCACCGCCGAGCGGGTCGCGGACATCCTCCGGAGCCGGATCGCCGAGGGGTACTTCCCGCCCGGCACCCGGCTCTCGGAGGACAGCATCGGAGGCGCGCTCGGGGTCTCCCGCAACACGCTGCGGGAGGCGTTCCGCCTGCTCACGCATGAACGGCTGCTCGTCCACGAGCTGAACCGCGGCGTGTTCGTCCGGGTGCTGACCGTCGGGGACGTCGAGGACATCTACCGCACCCGCCGGCTCGTCGAGGGCGCCGTCGTGCGGGGCCTGGGCGACCCGCCGTACGCGCTCGACGCGCTCGCCCGGGTGGTCGCCCAGGGGCGCCGGGCGGCGCGCGAAGGTGACTGGAAAGCCGTGGGTACGGCCAACATCCACTTCCACCGGGAACTGGTGGCGCTCGCCGCCAGTGAGCGCACGGACGAGCTGATGCGCAGCGTCTTCGCCGAACTGCGGCTCGCGTTCCACGTGGTGGACGAGTCCAGAAAACTGCACGAACCGTACATCACGCGAAATGTCGCCATCATGGAGGCTCTCCGGGCCGGTGACCGGGAGAAGGCCGGGCAGTTGCTCGAGGCCTACCTCGATGTCTCGCTGGAACGGGTGGTGGAGGTGTACCGGCGCAGGGTGGGGGAGGACGGGCAGGACGCCTGAACCCGGTCCCCGCCCGGGCGCCCGGCGGCGGTGCGACAACCGTGACGCCGGGACCCATCTGCCTCGTTTGGGTTGTTGTCAGACCGAGGACCTAGTCTGTGCACCGTGACTTCGCCTGCATCGACGGACAGCGTTCCGCCCCAGCTCAGCGCGGGGCCG
>NZ_NEUB01000477.1 GCF_002910825.1 Streptomyces sp. SM1
GCTCGAAGCAGGCGTCGTACAGCGCGTCCTTCGCCGGGAAGTGATGGTGCAGGCTCGACACGTCGATGCCCACCCGGGCCGCGATGTCGCGCAGCGAGGTCCCTTCCGGCCCCCGCGCGGCGAACAACGCCGTCGCCTCCCGCAGGATCAGCTCACGCGTGGAGGGCCCTTCCCGTTCCGCGCGCCGGGGCCGGCCCGGCCCACGCCGGGCGGGCCGCTCATCGGGTGTCTCACTGCTCTTCCTCATCCGGCACAGTCTGGCTAGGATCCGCAGACCTCGCAATCAAGCACCTGAGGGATTGATGAACGCCGCCACAGGATCAGAAGCCCCTCCCCCCGGACACCCGGCCCCCACCGTCACCGGGGACACCGCGGACACCGGCGACGGAGCGGACGTGCCCCGCCCCGCGCTGCTGCGCTACGCCCTCGGCTCGGCCGGTATGGGCGTCTACGTGACCGTCCCCGGCCTGCTGCTTCTGTACTTCCTCACGGACACCCTCGGTGTGGCCCCCTGGCTGGCCGGACTGGCGCTGCTGCTGCCGAAGGCCGTGGACATCGTCCTGCACCCCTTCGTCGGCTCCCTCTCCGACCGGGAGCGCGCCCGACGGGGCAACAGGCTGCGCCTCCTGGCGGCGGGCTGCGCCCTCGCCCCGGCGTTCGTCGCGCTCTTCGCGGTGCCGGGCCCCGTCGCCGACCGGCCGTGGGCCGCCGCCGTCTGGGTCGCCGGCTGGTTCGTCGTCGCCAACGCCCTCTTCGCCGCCTACCAGGTGCCGTACCTCTCCACGCCCACCGACATGACGGTCGGCTACCACGGCCGGACCCGTGTGCTCTCCTTCCGCATGGTGGTCCTCACCGTGGGCATCCTGGTCGGCGGCGCACTGGCCCCGCTGCTGGCGGGGGAGGGCGACTCGGTCACCCGGTACGCGGTCATGGCCCTCGTCCTCGGCGTGTTCATGGTGGCCTTCCAGATCGTCGGCGTCGGCGGCGTCCGCGACCTCCTGCCCACCGAACCCCGGCCGGACGTCGAGGGCCGCGAGGCGGAGCGGAAGACACACGGCCCGGCCCTGACCCAGGCACGGGACGTGCTGCGCGCCAACCCGTCCTTCCGCGTCCTGGTCCTCGGCTACCTCCTCGTCTCCACCACCACCCACCTCGTCCTCGCCGGCCTGCCCTACTACGCGCGGCACGAACTGGGCCGCCCCGGCTTCACCACCGTCCTCATGGCGGCGTTCGTCGCACCCGCCCTGCTCACCACCCCCCTGTGGTTCCGCCTCTCCCGGAGCTGGGGAAAACAGCGCTGCCTGCTGCTGTGCCAGGCCTTCTTCGCCGCCGGAGCCCTCGGCCTCGCCGCGGGCGACGCGGCCGGGATCGCGGTCCCCGTGCTGTGCACCCTGGTCCTCGGCGTGTGCTTCGCGGGTCTCCAGCTCTTCCCGTTCTCGATGGTCCCCGACACCGTCCGCGCGGCGGGCAGCAGGGAGATCGAACGGACCGGCGCCTACACGGGGGTGTGGACCGCCACGGAGTCGACGGGGGCGGCGGCCGGCCCCTATCTGTACTCGGCCGCCCTCGCCCTCGGCGGATACGCCGCCGCGCGGGCCGGCGAGGACATCACCCAGACCGGCACCGCCCACACCGCCATCCTCCTGGGCTTCACCCTCCTGCCCGCCCTCCTGATGACAGCGGCCCTGATGGTCCAGTCCCGCTACCGCCTCGACGCGGAGATGACGCGGACCACGACAGCGGCGGACGGCCCGGTCACCAGGACCTGACCGACCCGACCCGGCTGGTCCCGGACCGCCGTGCGTCGACAGGCCGGAGACCCTTGGTCAGTGGCGTCGGTCCTGTCTGTCGGTCGCCAGTGCGGCCGGCAGCGCCGGCCCGTACTTCTCGCGCAGGAAGCGGGTCTGGCCGTATCGCTGGGCGTCGGCGGCCACTCTGCCGAGGACCGCACCGCCGGGAACCGCCTCTCGGTGCCCGCGATGTCGCCGGCATCGAGCACCGGGACGACCGGGGCGCCGTCCGGTCCGACTTTTCCGCCGGTCTGGGCCCGCTCACCGGCGACCCCGACCCGACCCCTATGCCGCCATGTTCCCCGTCACCGACGACTGAGCCAAGGCGTCAGCGCCGGCCCTGTACCAGTGCGAACCGCGCCCCCTCCGGGTCCGCCACCGCGGCCACGCGGCCGTGGTCGGAGTCGTGGGGCCGGGTGAGCACCTGACCGCCGAGGTGGGCGACCCGGTCCACCGCCGCATCGGTGTCGGCCACCGTGAAGTACGTCGTCCAGTGCGGCCCCCGGTCCCGGGGCAGGGCGTCGCCCAGGCCGTGGACGGCGGCGACGGGGCGGCCGGCCAGGCGCAGGGTGACGTGGTCGCGGTCGGCGGAGGGCGTGCGTTCCTCGTCGTAGCCGAACACCGTCTCGTAGAACTTGGCCACATGGGCGGACTCGTACGTCGTCAGCTCGTTCCAGGAGGGGGTGCCCGGTGCGCCGGTGGGTGCCTGGACGGCGTGCGCGGGCGGCTGCCAGATGCCGAAGACGGCGCCGCTGGGGTCGGAGCCGATCGCCAGGCGTCCGGCGTCGGCGGCGTCCAGCGGGCCCACCCCGACCGTGCCGCCGCACGAGCGCACCGCGTCGGCCGTCGCACCCACGTCGTCCGACGCGAAATAGGGGGTCCAGGCGATCGGCAGATGACGGTCGGGGGGCAGCACACCGATGCCGGCGACCGGGTGTCCGTCCAGTAAGGCACCGACGTAGGGGCCCAGTTGCTCGGGCCCCGGGCGGAACTCCCAGCCGAACAGCGCCCCGTAGAACTGCTCGGTCGCTTCCAGTCCGTGCACCATCAGGCTCACCCAGCAGGGTGTGCCGGGTGCGTACCGAGCGGGCGCCGCACCGTTCGGGCGGGCGTTCCCCCGTGCTTCGGTCATCGTCACTCTTCTCCCGGCCGCTCGTGGCGTCGGCCGTGGTCATCTCGCCCCTGTGGGGACGTAACCCGTCCGCTCGGCGGATCGTTCCCGCACCGGCG
Organism: Streptomyces sp. SM1; assembly: GCF_002910825.1. Lineage (GTDB taxonomy): Bacteria > Actinomycetota > Actinomycetes > Streptomycetales > Streptomycetaceae > Streptomyces > Streptomyces okerensis. The sequence continues at coordinate 3,021 of NZ_NEUB01000477.1, forward strand.
CCGACACCGTATGTGCCCGGTACTGTACGCTTCGTGACCGGACCTGCCCGGCCGAGCACAGTAGCCGGACCCGGACGACTCGGCCACCCCGTGCGCGAAGATGGGGGCCATGAACGCCATCATCTCCGCATCCGAACTCGCGAGCGAACTGACGGGCGGGAATCCGCCGGTGCTGCTCGATGTCCGCTGGCAGCTCAGCACGGCCGCTGCGGCCGGGGAACCGCCGTTCGACGGACGGGCCGCCTACCGCGCCGGGCATCTCCCCGGTGCCGTCTTCGTCGACCTGGACGGGGAGTTGGCGTCCGCGCCGGGCGGGCACGGCCGTCATCCGCTGCCGGACCTCGCCGTGTTCGGCGCCGCGATGCGCCGGGCGGGCGTGTCGGCCTCGACGCCGGTCGTCGTGTACGACGGGGGCATGGGCTGGGGCGCCGCCCGCGCGTGGTGGCTGCTGCGCTGGACGGGGCACCCGGACGTGCGGGTCCTCGACGGCGGGTTGCCGCTCTGGGAGGGGCCGTTGGAGACCTCGGTTCCGCGGCCGGCCGAAGGGGACTTCGCGCCGGAGCCCGGGAAGGCCGGGCTGCTGGACGCCGACGGCGCGGCGGAACTGGCGCGTTCGGGAGTGCTGCTGGACGCCCGCGCGGGGGAGCGGTACCGGGGTGAGGTGGAGCCGATCGACCGGGTCGGCGGGCACATTCCGGGCGCGGTCTCGGCGCCCACCACACAGAACGTCGGAGCCGCCGGCCGGTTCCGGCCGGCGGAGGAGCTCGGCGCCCGTTTCAGGGGCCTGGGCGTGTCGGCGAGTTCGCCGGTCGGCGTGTACTGCGGCTCGGGCGTCTCCGGCGCACACGAGGTGCTGGCGCTGGCCGTCGCGGGCATCCCGGCGGCGCTGTACGTCGGTTCCTGGTCGGAGTGGTCGTCGGACCCGGAGCGGCCGGTCGCGGTGGGCCCGGACCCGCGGTAGATCGCGGGCCCCCTCGATGCTCGGTCTACCGTCAACCTGCCGCGGGCGCGGACGGCACGAAAGGCCTACTCCTGCTTCTTGCGCCGGGTCCCGAACACGATCTCGTCCCAGCTCGGTACCGCCGCGCGGCGGCCCGGACGGACACCGTCCGCCTCGGCCTGACGGTCGGTCGAGCCGACGAGACGGTCCCGGTGGCTGGTGACGGAACGCGGCATGAGGACGTCCGCGTAGGCGGAACCCGCCGACGCCGCGGGCGCCGGCGGCTCCTCCGCCTCGGGCTCGGCGTCCGGGTCCTCGGCAGCGGGCTCCGGCGTGCGCTCCGGCACCACCAGGTCGCCCCGGAAGCTCGGCACCGCCTCCAGGAGGCTGGTCAGCGAGTCCCGTTCGCTCGAGGCGGTGGCCGTCGTGGGCTCCTCGCCGGGCTCGGAGGCCGGCGCGGGCAGGCTGGGCCGCTCGCGGTCGCCGGGCCGGTCCAGCGGACGGTCGCGCGGCAGCCGCGCGATTCGGGGGACGAACGGGAAGCTGGGCTCGGGCGCGGCGAGGTCGTCGGACTCGCCGATCAGCGAGCGCGCTTCCTCGTCGACGGCCTGGACGAGCCGCCGGGGCGGGTCGTACGTCCAGCTCGCCGAGTGCGGCTCACCGGCGACGACGTAGACCAGCAGCACTTCCCAGGTGCCGTCGTCGCGGCGCCAGGAGTCCCACTGGACGGTGTCCTTGTCCGCGCCGCGCAGCAGCAGCCGCTCCTGTACGGCCTCGCCGAGCGGCGGGCCGGAGTTCTCGCCGGGGCGGCGGACGGGGGTCTTGCGGGCACGCTCGGCCATGAACGCGCGCTCCGCCAGCACGGGGCCCTCGAAGCGGCGTACGCGGTCCACGGAGATGCCGGCCATCTGCGCGACCTCTTCCGCGGTCGCGCCGGCCCTTATACGTGCCTGGATGTCACGGGGGCGGAGATGGCTCTCCACCTCGATCTCGATCTGGCCGAGACGCGGACGGTCGCCGCGCACCGCGGCGCGGAGCCGCTCATCGATCGGAAGCGTGTACTCCGTGCTGTCCGCAGCCTTCAGCACCAGCCGTGTGCCGTCATTCGAGACGGCCACGACACGCAGTTCGGGCATGGGGACCTCCCGGGTGGTGCCTGCCGACGTCACGTGCGTCGCTGCTTCCGCTAGTCGAGTGTGGCCTGCCCGGGTGCAGCCTGCCACAACCTTGCCGAGTTGCCCGGCGTGTCGGGCGCCGGCCCTGGATCGCCGTTATGACACGGTTACCTATTCGCAACGCTAAGTGACCAACTGCGTCAGCGTGTGCAACTAGCCCCCTCCCGGCGGTCCTCGAGATCCGGGCACCCTGACGGGAGACCGGACCCAGGGCTCGCCACAGTACTCCATTTGGGCCACCTGCGTGGATTGGCGCGCCGCTCAAGGCATCCTCTATGTCCCCAGGACCCTCCGCAAGTAGTCGTTCCGGAACCGGCGTTCCGGATCGAGGCGGTCCCGGAGCGCCGTGAACTCCTCGAAGCGCGGATACACCCGGGAGAAGTACCCGGCGTCCCGGGTGTGGATCTTCCCCCAGTGCGGCCGCCCCTCATGGGCGGTGAAAATGCGCTCGGCGGCGGTGAAGTACCCCTGATAGGGGGTGCCTTTGAACATGTGGACGGCGATGTACGCGGTGTCGCGGCCGGAGGCCGTGGACAGGGTGATGTCGTCGGCCGGCGCGGTGCGCACCTCGACCGGGAAGCTGACCCGCAGCGGGGAGCGGTCGATCATCGCCTTCAGCTCCCGCAGGGTCTCCACCAGGGCCTCGCGCGGAACGGCGTACTCCATCTCCACGAAACGCACCCGGCGCGGCGAGGTGAACACCTTGTAGGGAATGTCGGTGTAGGTCCGCGCGGACAGTGCCTTGCTGGAGATCCGGGCGATGGCCGGTATGGTCCCGGGCGCCGCGCGGCCGACCCAGTTGGCCACCTGGAAGACGCCGTTGGACAGGAACTCGTCCTCGAACCAGCCCTTGACCTGCGGTACCGGCCGCTCCGGTCCCGCGCTGCGGTTGTTCCGCTTGGTGTTGGTGTTACCGGTGTGGGGAAACCAGTAGAACTCGAAGTGCTCGTTCTCGGCATGAAGTTGGTCGAACTCGGCGCAGACCCGGTCGAAGGGCATCGGTTCCTCGCGGGCCGTGAGCAGGAAGACCGGCTCCACGGCGAAGGTGACCGCGGTGACGACGCCGAGGGCGCCGAGACCGATCCGCGCGGCCGCGAAGACGTCCGGGTTCTCTTTTTCGGAGCAGGTGAGCACCGAGCCGTCGGCCGTGACCAGCTCCAGCCCCCGGATCTGCGCGGCGATGGAGGCGGAGTCGCGGCCCGTGCCGTGGGTGCCGGTGCTGATGGCCCCGGAGACCGTCTGCTCCATGATGTCGCCCATGTTGGTCAGCGACAGTCCTTCCCGCGCGAGGGCCACATTCAGCCTTTTGAGCGGAGTGCCGGCCTCGGCCGTGACCGTGCCGCCCGTGCGGTCGATGTCACGGATGCCCGTCAGCAGGTTAGGCCGGATCAGGACCCCGTCCGTGGCGGCTATGGACGTGAAGGAGTGCCCGCTGCCCACCGGCTTCACCGGCAGACCGTCCTCGGCGGCCCGGCGCACGGCGGCGGTCAGTTCGTCGACCGAGGCGGGCGTGACCTCCCGCGCGGGGCGCGCGGCGACGGTGCCTCCCCAGTTACGCCACGTGCCGTTCCTCGCGCTCGCTGTGCTGCCCAACGGAGCCTCCCCGACCCGGCGCCGGCCGCTTGAGCCGGCGGTACCCGAGGAAACCGACCGCGACCGCGACGGCCCCGGCCACCGCCGGAACCCCGTACCCGGCACGCGCCCCGGCCGCGTCGATCACCCGGCCGGCCACGGACGAGCCGGCCGTGACCCCGGCGGCGAGCCCGGTGCTCACCCAGGTCATGCCCTCGGTGAGCTGCGCGCGTGGTACGTGCTCTTCGATGAGGGACATCGTCGTGATCATCGTCGGAGCGATGGCCAGTCCCGCAAAGAACAGCGCCACGGCCAGAAACGGCAGGTTCCCGACCAGTAGGAGTGGGATCATACTCACGGCCATGGCGCAGACGCCCAGAAGCCAACGCCGTTCCGGCGCCCCCCGCGAAGCGCAGCAGCCCGGACACGGCGCCCGCCACGCACGAGCCCAGCGCGTACACGGAGAGCACCAGACTGGCCGCCGCCTTGCGCCCCTGCTCCTCGGCGAAGGCCACGGTGACCACGTCCACGGCGCCGAAGATCGTCCCCGTCGCCACGAACGTCGCGACCAGGACCTGGAGTCCAGGGGAACGCAGCGCCGAACCGCCGCCCCGGTGCTCGCGCGGATGCGGCACGGGCTCGGTGGCGCGCTGCGAGGTCAGCCAGAAGACACCGGCCGCCAGGAAGCAGGCCGCGAGCAGCGGACCGGCCTCCGGGAACCAGGCCGTGGACAGCCCGATGGAGACGATCGGTCCGAAGACGAAACAGATCTCGTCCACCACGGACTCGAAGGAGTACGCGGTGTGCAGCTGCGGAGTGCCCCGGTACAGGGCGGCCCAGCGGGCCCGGATCATCGCGCCGACGCTCGGCACGCAGCCGATGCCCACACACGCGACGAACAGCACCCATTCCGGCCACGCGTAGTGCGCGGCGCACAGCAGTACCGCCGCCGCGGTCAGCGAGATCAGGGTCGCCGGGCGCAGCACCCGCCGCTGCCCGTACCGGTCCACCAGGCGCGACACCTGCGGGCCCGCCGACGCCGCGGAGAGGGCGATCGTGGCCGACAGCGCGCCGGCCAGTCCGTACCGGCCGGTCAGCTCGGAGATCATCGTCACCACGCCGATGCCCATCATGGACAGCGGCATCCGGCCGAGGAGTCCCGCGGTGGAGAAGGCCTTGCTGCCGGGTGCGGCGAACAGGGCGCGATAGGGGCTGGGCACGAGGGCTCCGAAGATCTCGGTAAGGTGCGATCGCAGTCGGTACAGATTACGGGGGCGGTCACCCGAAAGCACCAGGGACCACTGCCGCGCGGCCGGTGACACCCCCGCCGTGTCCCCGCTGCCGTTGCCGGGTGGCAGGATCGGAACATGCCTGACGTGCTCGATGCCAGCCCCTACGACGCCCTGCTGCTGCTCTCCTTCGGCGGCCCCGAAGGCCCGGACGACGTGGTCCCGTTCCTCGAGAACGTGACCCGCGGGCGCGGTATCCCCAAGGAACGCCTCAAGGAAGTCGGGCAGCACTACTTCCTCTTCGGCGGGGTCAGCCCCATCAACGCCCAGAACCGTGCCCTGCTGGACGCGCTGCGGACGGACTTCGCCGGGCACGGCCTGGACCTGCCGGTCTACTGGGGCAACCGCAACTGGGCGCCCTACCTCACCGACACCCTGCGCGAGATGGTCCAGGACGGCCGCCGCCGCATCCTCGTCCTCGCCACCAGCGCCTACGCCTCGTACTCCGGCTGCCGCCAGTACCGCGAGAACCTCGCCGACGCCCTCTCGGCCCTGGAGGCGGAGGGCCTGGAGGTGCCGAAGACCGACAAGCTGCGGCACTACTTCAACCACCCCGGCTTCGTCGAACCCATGATCGACGGGGTGATCCGCTCGCTCGCCGACCTCCCCGAGGACGTCCGGGACGGCGCGCACATCGCCTTCTGCACCCACTCCGTCCCGAACACCGCCGCCGACACCTCGGGACCCGTCGAGGGCCACGGCGACGGCGGGGCGTACGTCGCCCAGCACCTGGACGTGGCCCGGCTGATCGCCGAGGCCGTCCGGGAGCGCACCGGCGTCGACCACCCCTGGCAGCTCGTCTACCAGTCCCGCTCGGGTGCCCCGCACATCCCCTGGCTCGAGCCCGACATCTGCGACCACCTCGAGGAGCGGCACGCCGCCGGGGCCCCGGCCGTGGTGATGGCGCCCATCGGATTCGTCTCCGACCACATGGAGGTCCTCTACGACCTCGACACGGAGGCCACGGCCAAGGCGGAGGAACTCGGGCTGCCGGTGCGCCGCTCGGCCACCGTCGGCGCCGACCCGCGGTTCGCCGCCGCGATCCGCGAGCTGATCACGGAAC
>NZ_NEUB01000478.1 GCF_002910825.1 Streptomyces sp. SM1
CTTGGCCGCGGGCCGCACCGGAGCCCCCGGCGTCCGCGGCGTCCGCGGTGTCCGCGGTGTCCGTGCCCTCGCCCGTTCCGCCGCCCGTGCGGCCTTCGGAGGCCTCGCCCACCGCGACCGTCAGCAGCGGAGCGCCGACGGGCAGTTCGGTGCCTTCCGCGCCGAAGCGGGCGGTGACCACACCGCCGTAGGGGCAGGGCACCTCCACCATCGCCTTGGCCGTCTCCACCTCGACGACCGGCTGGTCCACGGCGACGACGTCGCCGACCTCCACCAGCCAGCGCACGATCTCCGCCTCGGTGAGCCCCTCACCGAGGTCGGGCAGCTTGAACTCCAGCACCTGTGCCATCAGCTCTCGGCCTCCCACTGCAGGCGCCCCACGGCGTCCAGGATCCGGTCCACACCGGGCAGGTGGTGGCGCTCCAGCATCGGCGGCGGATACGGCAGGTCGAACCCGGCCACACGCAGCACCGGCGCCTCCAGGTGGTGGAAGCAGCGCTCCATGACCCGGGCCGCGATCTCCCCGCCCGGGCCGCCGAAGCCACCCGACTCGTGGACGACGACCGCGCGTCCCGTCCGCCGTACCGAGGCGCACACCGTCTCGTCGTCGAACGGCACCAGGGAGCGCAGATCGACGACCTCGATGTCCCAGCCCTCGGCCCGGGCCGCCTCGGCCGCCTCCATGCAGACGGGTACGGACGGCCCGTAGGTGATGAGCGTGGCGCTGCGGCCCGGGCGCCGCACCACCGCACGGCCTATCGGTTCAACGGCCGTCGGCGCCTCGGGGTTCCAGGAGTCCTTCGACCAGTAGAGCCGCTTGGGTTCCAGGAAGACCACCGGGTCGTCGGAGGCGATCGCGGCCCGCAGCAGTCCGTAGGCGTCCGCGACGGTCGCGGGCGTGACCACGTGGAGCCCGGGGGTCGCCATGTAGTAGGCCTCGGAGGAGTCGCTGTGGTGCTCGACGCCGCCGATGCCACCGCCGTAGGGGACGCGGATGGTGAGCGGCAGGGGCATCTTCCCGCGCGTGCGGTTGCGCATCTTCGCCACGTGCGAGACGAGCTGCTCGAACGCCGGGTAGGCGAAGGCGTCGAACTGCATCTCCACGACCGGGCGCAGCCCGTACATGGCCATGCCGACGGCCGTACCGAGGATGCCCGCCTCGGCCAGCGGCGTGTCCGTGCACCGGTCCTCGCCGAACTCCTTGGCGAGTCCGTCGGTGACCCGGAAGACACCGCCGAGGGTGCCGACGTCCTCGCCCATGACGTGCACGGACGGGTCGGCGGCCATGGCGTCGCGCATCGCGCGCGTGAGGGCCTGCGCCATGGTGGCCGGCCTGACGGCGACGGTGGTCATCCCTGCGCCCCTTCCGGCCCGGCCTCGGCCGCCAGCTCGGCCCGCAGCTGCTCCCGCTGCTCCACCAGCTGGGCGGTGGGCTCGGCGTAGACGTGGGCGAACAGGTCCATGGGGTCGAGCACGGCGTCCTGGTTCATCCGGGCCCGCAGGTCGGCGGCCATGGCCTCGGCATCCTGACGGACGGTCTCGGCGGCGGCCTCGTCGAGCAGGCCGCGGCCGGTCAGCTCCCGCTCGAGCAGCGCGATCGGGTCGTGCCGCTTCCAGGCCTCGACCTCGGCGTCGCCGCGGTAGCGGGTCGCGTCGTCGGCGTTGGTGTGGGCCTCCACGCGGTACGTGATCGCCTCGACCAGGGTCGGGCCCCCACCCGCGCGGGCGCGGCGCACGGCGTCGGCCAGCACCTCGTGCACGGCGGCGGCGTCGTTTCCGTCGACCAGGCGGCCGGGCATGCCGTAGCCGACGGCCTTGTGGGCCAGCGACGGTGCCGCGGTCTGCTTGGCGAGCGGCACGGAGATCGCGAAGCCGTTGTTCTGCACGAGGAAGACCACCGGGGCCTGCCAGACGGCGGCGAAGTTCAGCGCCTCGTGGAAGTCGCCCTCGCTGGTGCCGCCGTCACCGACCATGGCGAGCGCGACCACGTCGTCGCCCCTGAGACGGGCGGCGTGCGCCAGCCCGACGGCGTGCGGCAGCTGGGTGGCGAGCGGGGTGCTCAGCGGGGCCACGCGGTGCTCGTGGGGGTCGTAGCCGGTGTGCCGGTCGCCGCGCAGCAGGGTGAGTGCCTCCACGGGGTCCACCCCGCGGGTGACGACGGCGAGGGTGTCGCGGTAGCTCGGGAAAAGCCAGTCGCGCTCCTCCAGGACCAGGGCGGCGGCGACCTCGCAGGCCTCCTGGCCGGTGCTGGAGGGGTAGACCGCGAGACGGCCCTGCTTGGTGAGGGCGGTGGCCTGCGCGTTGTAGCGGCGGCCTCTCACCAGCTCCGCGTAGAGCCGGCGCAGCAGCTCCGGGTCGGCCCCGGCGGCCGCCTCGGTGCCGAGGACGCGGTACGGCTCCGTGTCCGGCAGCAGCGGCGCGGGGTCCGTACGGGGCTGCCAGGCGGGCGGCGGGGTCGGCCGGTAGGCCCCCCGCTGCTCCATGACCGTCATGACGGCACCTCCTCGTGGGATGTCGGAGGCGCGGCGTCTGTGACGCGCCTCACCAACCGATTGTTCGGTCGCCGGCACATTTTGGCTACGGGTGGCACCAGGCTGTGGACAAACGGTTCTCCACACCCTGAGATGGACGCAGGACGTCCACGGCGGAGAGGTGGGGGCGGGTGGCATCTGAACAAATGGCCGGGGGCCAGGAGGGGAGGGGGCCGCTCGTGCCGCCGCGGCCCCTGGACAGCATCGACCAGGACATCCTGCGGATGCTCCAGGCGGACGGCCGCGCGTCCATACGTTCGATCGCCGAACGGGTGCACGTCTCGCGCGCGAACGCGTACGCGCGGATCAACCGGCTGGTCGAGGACGGCGTCATCCGCGGCTTCGGGGCCCGCGTCAACCATGAACGGGCCGGCCACGGGACGTCCGCCTACATCACCCTGAAGATCGTCCAGAACTCCTGGCGCACGGTCCGCGAGCAGCTCAGGGAGCTCCCCGGCGCCTCCCACATCGCCCTGGTGGGCGGGGACTTCGACGTCCTGCTGCTGGTGCACACGCCGGACAACCGCGCGCTGCGCGAGGTGGTGCTCACCCGGCTCCAGGCGATCCCCGAGGTACTGAGCACCCGCACCCTGCTGGTGTTCGAGGAGGAGGACCTGGAACCGCAGGGGTGAGGGATGGCCCTCAGGGCGCCTTGCGCAGCCCCCCGAAGGCCAGCTGCACCACCGCGTCGGCCACCTCGCGCTCGTTCATGCCCCGCCCGTCCGGCCGGTACCACTCCGCGATCGAGTTGATCATCCCGAAGACCAGCCGGGTCACCAGGCGCACCTCTATGTCCTCGCGCACGTCCCCCTCGGCCGCCGCCGCCTTCAGCAGGGCGGCGACCCGGTGATCGAACTCGCGCCGCCGGTCCAGCGCCCACCGCTCGGTGGCCGTGTTGCCGCGCACCCGCAGCAGCAGCGTCACGTACGGCAGCTCGGCGATCAGCACCTCGACCATGCGCCGTACGACGTACTCCAGCCGCCCGGCGGCGCGCCCCACGCGCGCGTGCTCCTCGTCGAGGATCCCGAAGAGCCCGTCCAGTGCCCGGCTCACCGCGCGGCGCAGCAGTTCCTCCTTGCCGGCCACGTGGTGGTAGATCGACGACTTGGAGATGCCCGCGGCCCGGGAGAGGTGCTCCATGGAGGTGCCGTCGTAGCCGCGCTCGTTGAACACCTGGACGGCGACGGACAGCAGCGTCTCCGGGGTGTACGTGTCACGCCTGGCGGTGGTCACGGGGTGTCCTCCCGCTTCTCGGTGGCGCACGCGTGGCGGGAGAGCGCGAGGGACGGCGCGTAACGGCCGGACGGTTCACGCTCGTGCAGATCCGCGAGCAGGGAGCTCGCCCAGACGCGGCCGAGGCGGCGGCCCCATGCGAAGGGGCCGAGGGGGTAGCTGACGCCCAGCCGCATCGCGGTGTCGACGTCGTCCTCGGTGGCCACGCCGCGGGCGACGGCGTCGTGCGCGAGGTCGATGATCCGGGCCACCGTCCGCGCGACGATCATTCCGGGGACGTCCCCGATGACGCTGACCTTCTTGCCGAGGGCCTGGAACAGGCCGACGGCCTCGGCGACGGTCCGCGCGGAGGTGTCCTGGCAGTGGGACAGGGCGATACGCGTGGCCGTGCGGTAGTCGAGGGCGAGGTCGAAGTAGACGACGTCGAGGAACTCCACGGAGGTCTGGCCGTCGGCGAGCACCAGCTGTCCGCCGCCGGGAAGCACCAGCCGGGTGCCGCCGTCCTCCTCCCGCGCGCGGACCTCGATGTCCGCCTCGCCGATCAGGGCGAGCAGTTCCGAGGCCGGTCCCAGATCGCCCTCGGCGACGACGTACGCGGGCGGTTCGGCGGGCTCGGCGGTGTGCGGTTCGGGGCGCTCGGCGCCTTCCCCGTGGTCGTACCAGCCGCGCCCGGTCTTGCGGCCGAGCCGGCCGGACTCGACCAGCCGGCGCTGTGCCAGGGACGGTGTGAAGCGCACGTCCTGGAAGAAGGACCGCCACACCGAGTGGGTGACGGACTCGTTGACGTCCTGGCCGATGAGATCGGTCAGCTCGAAGGCGCCCATCCGGAAACCGCCGGACTCGCGCAGGACCGCGTCGATGGTGGCCGGGTCGGAGCCCTGGGACTCGTACACCGCGAAGGCCTCGGCGTAGAAGGGCCGGGCGACGCGGTTGACGATGAAGCCGGGCGTGTCGGCACAGGCGACGGGTGTCTTGCCCCAGGCGCGGGCCGTCTCGTACGCGCGCGTGGCGCTGGTGACGTCGGTGGCGAAACCGGAGACGACCTCGACGAGCGGCAGCAGCGGCGCGGGGTTGAAGAAGTGCAGGCCCACGAAGCGTCCGGGCACGCGCAGGGCACCGCCGATCGCCGTGACCGACAGGGAGGAGGTGTTGGTGGCGAGCAGACAGTCGTCGGAGACGATGTCCTCGAGCGCCCGGAACAGCTCCTGCTTGACGTCGAGCCGCTCCAGGACGGCCTCCACGACCAGGGAGCAGCCGGCGAGCCCGGTGAGCTCGTCGACGGACTGGAGACGGGCACGCGCGGCGTCCCGCTCGGCGGCGCCGATCCGCCCCTTCGCCACCAGCCGGTCGAGCCGGGCGCCGATCGCGTCGGCGGCCTGCCGGGCCTGCCCGGGGGCGGCGTCGTACAGCCGCACGGGATGGCCCGCGACCAGCGCCACCTGGGCGATTCCCTGGCCCATGGTGCCGGTGCCGACCACGGCCACGGGACTGCTGAGGTCGAGTGCTGTCATGTGCGCGATCCTCCCGCACGGGGTTCTCCACGGATGCGGCGGACCCCCTTGTCCCGACCGATCGTTCGGTTACCCTAACTCTGACCGCCCGTTCCTGACTACGTTTCCGCACAGGTCCATGAGCTCGACGAAGAGTTCCTGAGACGAGGAGTTGGTCCCGCATGGCCGCCGAACTCACGGCGCACGAGCTGATCGCCCGCCACCGTCCCACCCTGGACCAGGCGCTGGAAGCGATCCGCACGCGCGCGTACTGGTCCCCGCACCCCGAGCACCCCAAGGCGTACGGGGAGAACGGCAGCCTGGACATGGCGGCGGGCAAGGCCGCGTTCGACGCCCTGCTCGGCACCCGCCTCGACCTCGGCCAGCCGGGCACGGACGGCTGGGTGGACGGAGAGACCTCTCCCTACGGCCTCGAACTGGGCGTGAGCTACCCGCACGCGGACCCTGACGAGCTGCTGCCCGCCATGAAGGCCGGGATGCGCGCCTGGCGCGACGCGGGCGCGGAGACCCGCGCGGTGGTCTGTCTGGAGATCCTCAAGCGGATCAGCGACCGGACCATGGAATTCGCCCAGGCGGTCATGCACACCTCCGGCCAGGCGTTCATGATGGCGTTCCAGGCGGGCGGCCCGCACGCGCAGGACCGCGGCATGGAGGCGGTGGCCTACGCGTACGTGGAGCAGGTCCGCACGCCGGACACCGCGGAGTGGACCAAGCCGCAGGGCAAGCGCGACCCGCTCGCGCTCACCAAGCACTTCACGCCGGTCCCCAGGGGCGTCGCACTGGTCATCGGCTGCAACACCTTCCCGACGTGGAACGGCTACCCGGGCCTGTTCGCCTCCCTTGCCACCGGCAACGCGGTCCTGGTCAAACCGCACCCCCGCGCGGTGCTGCCGCTCGCGCTCACCGTCCAGGTGGCCCGTCAGGTGCTCACCGAGTCCGGTTTCGATGCGAACCTGGTGGCGCTGGCCGCCGAGCGCCCGGGCGAGGGCATCGCCAAGACCCTCGCCACCCGCCCGGAGATCCGGATCATCGACTACACCGGCTCCACCGAGTTCGGCGACTGGCTGGAGGGCAACGCCCGCCAGGCGCAGGTGTACACGGAGAAGGCCGGCGTCAACTCGGTGATCGTGGAGTCGACCGACGACTACCGGGGCATGCTGGCCAACCTGGCGTTCTCCCTGTCCCTGTACAGCGGCCAGATGTGCACCACCCCGCAGAACCTGGTGATCCCACGCGGGGGCATCGGCACCGACCAGGGTCACAAATCCTTCGACGAGGTCGTCGCCGACCTCGCGCAGGCGGTCGACGGCCTGCTCGGTGACGACACCCGCGCGAACGCGCTGCTGGGCGCCATCGTCAACCCGGACGTCAAGGCCCGCCTGGAGGCTGCCGCCGGGCTCGGCGAGGTCGCCCTCGCCTCCCGCGAGATCACCCACCCGGAGTTCCCCGGCGCGGTGGTCCGTACGCCGGTGATCGTGAAGCTGGACGGTTCGAAGCCCGACGCCGAGGCCGCCTACATGAGCGAGTGCTTCGGTCCGGTCTCCTTCGCCGTCGCCGTCGACTCGGCCGACGACGCGGCCGGGCTGCTCCGGCGCACGATCAGGGAGAAGGGCGCGATGACGGTCGGCGCCTACACGACCTCCCCGGAGGTCGAGGAGGCGGTGCGTGAGGTCTGTCTGGAGGAGGCCGCCCAGCTCTCCCTGAACCTCACCGGCGGGGTGTACGTCAACCAGACGGCCGCCTTCTCCGACTTCCACGGCTCCGGCGGCAACGCGGCGGCCAACGCGGCCCTGTGCGACGGCGCCTTCGTGGCCAACCGGTTCCGTGTGGTCGAGGTCCGCAAGGAGGCCTAGAAGGCGTGCGGTGCGCCCCCGGCGGCGCTCCAGTGGAACAGCGTCATGGCCACACTGGTCGCAAGGTTGTAGCTGGAGACCTGGGGGCGCATCGGCAGTGCCACCAGATGGTCGGCCCGCGCGCGCAGCTCGGGCGAGAGTCCGCTGCGCTCGGAGCCGAAGGCGAGCAGCGCGTCGTCGGGCAGCTTCAGCGAGCGGATGTCCTCGCCCTCGGGGTCGAGTGCGAAGACCGGCCCCGGCGGCAGCTCCCCGACCGCCGTCCGCTCCACGGCGGTGGCGAAGTGCAGCCCGGCCCCGCCGCGCACGACGGTGGGGTGCCAGGGATCGAGCGTGCCGGTGGTGACGACCCCGGTCGCCCCGAAACCGGCGGCCAGCCGGATCACCGCGCCCGCGTTCCCGAGGTTGCGCGGGTTGTCCAGGACCACCACGGGCGCGGTGCGCGGGCTGTGCGCCAGCCTCTCCAGGTTGCCCGCGCGGGAGGGGCGTACGGCCAGCGCGGCCACGGCGGTGGGGTGCGGGCGCGGCACGAGCGAGGCGTAGGTGTCGTGGGGCACCTCGGTCAGCAGCGCCGCCAGTTCCTCCCGTACGTCCCCGGCCAGTTCACCGGCGAGCGCGAGCGCGGCACCCCGGTCCGCGGTGAGCGCGACCCGCACCTCGGCCCCGAAGCGCACGGCGTGCTTGAGCGCGTGGAATCCGTCGAGCAGGACGGCGTCGGCCGCCAGACGGTGCCAGGCGGACACCGGGCCGGCCCGGTCGTCGGGTCGTCCCGCGGTGCGGTCGGGGTCGGGGTCGGTCATGGCGTGCAGCCTAC
>NZ_NEUB01000479.1 GCF_002910825.1 Streptomyces sp. SM1
CCCGCCGTATCCACGCCGCCCGCCGCCCCACGCTCGCGGCCTGGGCGGCGAACCTGCTCCGGCGCTCCCGGCCCGACGAGGCGGAGCGGTTCCTGGAGCTGGGGAGGGCGCTGCGCGAGGCGCAGGCCACCCTGGATCCGGACGGCCTCAGGGAGTTGTCGGCCCAGCGGCGGCGTATCGTCTCCGAGTTGTCCCGGCAGGCGGCGGGGCTGACCCGGGAGGCGGGGCAGCCGTTGTCGGACACGGTGCAGCGGGACGTCGAGACGACCCTGCGCGCCGTGCTCGCCGATCCTGAGGCGGCGGACCTGTGGGCGACGGGCCGGGTGGAGAGCGCGCTGACGCCGCCTTCGGGGCTGGCCGCGCCCGTGGCCGCCGCGAAGGG
>NZ_NEUB01000480.1 GCF_002910825.1 Streptomyces sp. SM1
CCGCCTCGCCCCTTCCCTCCCGTCCCTCCCGCTCGGCCCCGCTCGCGTGGGAGGGGACTGTGCGCCGGACCGGGTCCGAGCCCGCTCCAGTCGTTTCGTTCCGGGAAGGGGCGGCCCGTGATCACCGCGGCGACGGTGCTCCCGCGCGAGAACGCGTTCTCCTCCGCGAGGGCGACAAGGGCGTAAAGCAACTTGGCGACATAGACACGCTCCACGGGAACGCCGTGACGGTGTTCGAAGTCCGCGGCGAACGCCTCGAGTTCCGGCGCGGTACGCGCGTATCCACCGAAGTGGAATCGCTCCTCGAGGCTCCAGTCACCGCGCGGGCCGCCGAACGCACCGGACTGCAGGGCGCGTATTCCCTCGGTCAGGAAGCCGCCCCTGAGCACCGGCACGCCCAGCACGCGCACGCCGCCGCTTGTGCCGGCGGCAAGTCCCGCGAGGGTGCCACCGGTGCCGCAGGCCACCGCGATCACGTCCGCGTGGCCGGCCAGTTCCTCGCCGAGCGCCCGGCAGCCGCGTACGGCGGCGGAGTTGCTGCCGCCCTCGGGTACGACGTACGCGTCCCCGGCGTCCGCCGCGCGCAGGACGGCCGCCAGCGTCTCCGGCTCGGCCTTGCGGCGGTACGCCGCGCGGTCGACGAAGTGCAGCCGCATCCCGTCGGCCGCGCACCGGGCCAGCGACGGATTGAGCGGGCGGCCGGCGAGTTCCTGGCCGCGCACCACACCGACCGTGCGCAGGCCGAGCAGCCGCCCGGCGGCGGCCGTGGCCCGCAGATGGTTGGAGTACGCGCCGCCGAAGGTGAGCACGGTCCGACCGGCCGCCTCGTCGAGGTTGGGCGCGAGTTTGCGCCACTTGTTGCCGACGAGTTCGGGATGGATGAGATCGTCCCGCTTCAGCAGGAGCCGGACTCCGCGCCGCCCGAACCGCGCGTCGTCGACCTCGCACAGCGGCGACGGCAGCCGCGGACGCGGGCCCGCGAGGGCACC
>NZ_NEUB01000481.1 GCF_002910825.1 Streptomyces sp. SM1
AGGGGACGCGGATCGCGCGCTCCGTCCGCCGTTCCGGAAGTCTCACCGCGCGGGGCGCCGATACGGACCAGGCCCCCGTCGGCGTCCGCCGTTCCGGCGCGGTGGCCGGCGGCGGCGACCGGTGCGGCCATCCCCTCGCGTTCCTCCCGCAGCGTGCGGAAGGCGGCCAGCGCGGCCGCCTCACCGGAGAGTCCACCGTCGGCGGAGGGGGGTGGGGCGGCCAGCGCGTGCAGGGTGGCGGCAAGCCGTTCGGCCTGGTCACGGGTGGTGGGGTCGGCAGCTCCGGGTGGCTCTCCGCTCAGCAGTCGCTCCGCTGTCCCGCGGTCCAGCCACCTGTACTGCTCGTCGGCCATCACATGTCCTTCTGCGTCCGCGTTCGCATCTGCGTCACACTCGCGGACGTCACCGTACGACGGCGTGGTTCTCTCTGGGGCGGAAGGGCGCCGAGCGCCCCGGCGGATTCCGGATGACCTTCCGGATCGTCACCGAGCAGCTCGGCCAGCCGTTTCAGGCCACGGTGCGCGGCCGTCCGTACGGCACCGGGACGCTTGCCCAGGGTCTCGGCCGCGGTCTTTGCGTCGAGGCCCACCACCACGCGGAGTACGACGGCCTCGGCCTGGTCCTGGGGCAGGCGGGAGATCAGGGAGAACGCGCCGTCGGTGGCCAGTGCCTCCATCGCCTCCCCGGCGGTGTCGGACTCGGCGGCCCGCCCGGCGAGTTCGGTCTCGTCGACGCCGATCGAGGGGCGGCGGCCCCGCATGCGTATGTGGTCCAGTGACCGGTTGCGGGCGATACGGGCGGCCCAGCCGCGGAACCGGTCCGCGTCGCCGGTGAACCGCTCCAGGTCACGGGCGATCTGCAGCCACGCCTCGGACGTCACGTCCTCGGCGTCGGGCTCGCCGACCAGTGTCCTGACGTACCCCAGCAGCCGCGGGTGCACCGCGCGGTACACAGTCCGGAACGCGGTCTGGTCCCCGTCCTGTGCCGCACGCACCGCGGCGGTCAGCTCCGCGTCGTCCCCCAGCACCGCGCGCGCCCTTCTGCGCCTCAGCCGGCGCCGCGTTCGCGGACCGGGTACTCGCCGTCGTGGTTCCTCGATTGGTGATTGCGGTCTTGGGCCACGGACGGTTGGTGGTCATCTGTCCCCCCGCGGCCTGGCGCGAAAGGCACGTTACGGCCTGAATCCTCTCCCCGTCCATGTTCGTCCAAAATGCAACTAACCCGTGACACAGGATGGTGTGACAGAAAACGCACTCATGGCGCTGTAGAGGGTACGGGTCGCCGCGCGGCCCGTACCGCGCGACGGCCGGGGCCTCTCCTGTGGGGGGTGGCGGCCCCGGCCGTTGCCTCGGCGGTGGCCCCGTGAGCGCGGGTTTCACTGTCCTCCCCGTAACAGCCGTCACACGGCGTACGTTACGGGTTCCCGGCGCCCGG
>NZ_NEUB01000482.1 GCF_002910825.1 Streptomyces sp. SM1
CCCCGGCGAGCCGCTCGGCGGCGGTGTCCAGGCCGGCCGAGGGTGCCGCGGTGCGCAGCTCGTCGGTGACGGCGAGCAGTGCGGCGAGATGGCCCGCGAGCTGGATGTCCAGCTCTTCCTCGCGGGAACGGTGGGGGAAGTCGTGGGGGGTGCCGGCCATCGTGCTGTGGACCGACTTGTCGCGGATCGGTTCGTACATGGACGGCCTCCTGGGTGCTGGCAGGAAACCATCCTAGCTTGGATTCTGTCTAAAGTTGAGTCATTCACAAGATCAGACGGTCGATACCGCTTGGTCAGGGCTGGCCGTAACCGTCCAGGAAGCGGCCGATACGGCCCATCGCGTCCCGCAGGTCGGTGACCGACGGCAGGGTGACGATGCGGAAGTGGTCCGGCTCCGGCCAGTTGAAGCCGGTGCCCTGGACGACCATGATCTTCTCGCGGCGCAGCAGGTCCAGGACCATGCGGCGATCGTCCTTGATCTTGAAGACGTCGGGGTCGAGGCGCGGGAAGAGGTACAGCGCCCCCTTCGGCTTCACGCAGCTCACGCCCGGGATCTGGGTCAGCAGTTCGTGCGCCGTGTCCCGCTGCTCGCGCAGCCGTCCGCCGGGCAGGACGAGCTCGCCGATGGTCTGGCGTCCGCTGAGCGCGGCGACCACGCCGTGCTGGCCCGGCATGTTCGCGCACAGGCGCATGTTCGCCAGGACCGTCAGGCCCTCGATGTAGGAGTCGGCGTGGGCGCGCGGGCCCGAGATCGACATCCAGCCCACCCGGTAGCCGGCCACCCGGTACGCCTTCGACATGCCGTTGAAGGTGAGGGTGAGGAGATCGGGGGCGACGGAGGCGGTCGGGATGTGCTCGGCGTCGTCGTAGAGGATCTTGTCGTAGATCTCGTCCGAGCAGACCAGCAGGTTGTGGCGGCGGGCGATGTCGGTCAGGCCCTTGATGACCGCCTCGTCGTAGACCGCGCCGGTCGGGTTGTTCGGGTTGATGATGACGATCGCCTTGGTGCGGTCGGTGACCTTGCGCTCCACGTCGGCGAGGTCCGGCATCCAGTCGGACTGCTCGTCGCAGCGGTAGTGCACCGCCGTGCCGCCGGAGAGGGAGACCGCGGCCGTCCACAGGGGATAGTCGGGCGCCGGGACGAGTACCTCGTCGCCGTCGTCCAGCAGGCCCTGCATCGCCATCACGATCAGCTCGGACACGCCGTTGCCGATGAAGACGTGCTCGACGTCGGTCTCGATGCCGAGGGTCTGGTTGTGCATGACGACCGCCCGGCGCGCGGCCAGCAGCCCCTTCGCGTCGCCGTAGCCGTGCGCCGTCGACACGTTGCGGAGGATGTCCTCCAGGATCTCGGGCGGGCACTCGAAGCCGAACGCCGCCGGGTTGCCGGTGTTCAGCTTGAGGATGCGGTGACCGGCCGCTTCCAGCCGCATCGCCTCCTCGAGCACCGGGCCCCGGATCTCGTAACAGACGTTGGACAGCTTGGTCGACTGGATCACCTGCATGCTGGGAGCTTACGGGCCGGTATGGCCGTTCGGGCCGTGTCTTCCGACACGTGAGACGCGCCGGTTTCGCGCGGCTATGTCCGCTCGCTGTCCCTGGGGCCCCTCGCGTCTCTGGAATGCGCGGCCATGTCCAGCCCTCCTCCGTACGCCGAAGGGGGGTACGACGTCGGGAATCCCCAGGATCCCCCGAACGTGTACCTCCCGCAGACCGCCCCGTCCCCGGCGTATGACGCCTATACCGATCCGGCGTCCGCCCACGGCTGGCAGAACGCGTACGACGAGACGCGTGAGCTGCCGCCGGCAGGGGGCGACGGACCGCCTCCGGCGGACGGCGCCGG
>NZ_NEUB01000483.1 GCF_002910825.1 Streptomyces sp. SM1
CATCGGGCGGGCACTGGAGGACGCGGGGGTGCGGGTGCGGAGCGCGCACGCGAGCACGCTGGGGGCGAACGCGGTCGACGCCTTCTACGTGACCCTGCCGGACGGCTCGCCTCTGCCCGGCGAGGAGGCGGTGTCGATGGCCCGGAAGCTGGAGGAGACGTTGCGGTCGTGACCTTTTGGCCAGGCCATGCGTTCACCGGATGTGCTCCCCGCCGACGCGGGGGTGGTCCGATGGGCAGCATCCGCAAGCTGCCAGGCATTCTCTGCTCCCCGCCGACGCGGGGATCTCGTCCCTGACCGCTCTCTGCAGCGGGCAGGGACGATTTGCTTGCCGGGCCGGATACCCTGGAGGGCAGCCCAGTTCCGCCCCCGACCCTGAGGACCGACGCCGCCGTGTTCGATACTCTCTCCGACCGCCTCAGCGCGACTTTCAAAAACCTCCGCGGAAAAGGCCGGCTGAGCGAAGCGGACATCGACGCCACGGCGCGTGAGATCCGCATCGCCCTCCTGGAAGCGGACGTGGCCCTGCCCGTCGTCCGAACCTTCATCAAGAACGTGAAGGAGCGGTCGCTCGGTGCCGAGGTCTCCAAGGCGCTGAATCCGGCGCAGCAGGTGCTCAAGATCGTCAATGACGAACTGGTCACCATCCTCGGCGGCGAGACCCGCCGGCTGCGCTTCGCCAAGCAGCCCCCCACCGTGATCATGCTGGCCGGTCTGCAGGGTGCCGGTAAGACCACCCTCGCGGGCAAGCTCGGCAAGTGGCTCAAGGACCAGGGGCACTCCCCGGTCCTGGTCGCCGCCGACCTCCAGCGCCCGAACGCGGTGAACCAGCTGAGCGTCGTCGCCGGGCGCGCGGGTGTGGCCGTCTACGCGCCCGAGCCGGGCAACGGGGTGGGCGACCCGGTGAAGGTCGCCAAGGACTCCATCGAGTTCGCCAGGACCAAGGTCCACGACATCGTCATCGTGGACACCGCCGGCCGCCTGGGCATCGACCAGGAGATGATGCAGCAGGCCGCGGACATCCGCGACGCCGTCGGCCCCGACGAGATCCTGTTCGTCGTCGACGCGATGATCGGTCAGGACGCGGTCAACACCGCGGAGGCTTTCCGCGACGGCGTCGGCTTCGACGGCGTGGTGCTCTCCAAGCTCGACGGTGACGCGCGCGGTGGTGCGGCGCTGTCGATCCGGCAGGTCACCGGCAAGCCGATCATGTTCGCCTCGAACGGCGAGAAGCTCGACGAATTCGACGCCTTCCACCCGGACCGGATGGCCTCCCGCATCCTCGACATGGGTGACCTTCTCACCCTGATCGAGCAGGCGGAGAAGACGTTCAGTCAGGAAGAGGCCGAGAAGATGGCCTCCAAGCTGGCGTCCAAGAAGGGCCAGGACTTCACCCTGGACGACTTCCTGGCCCAGATGGAGCAGGTCAGGAAAATGGGTTCCATCTCGAAGCTCCTCGGGATGCTCCCCGGCATGGGGCAGATCAAGGACCAGATCAACAACCTCGACGAGCGGGACGTCGACCGCACCGCCGCGATCATCAAGTCGATGACCCCGGCCGAGCGCCAGGAGCCGACGATCATCAACGGCTCGCGCCGTGCCCGTATCGCCAAGGGCTCCGGCGTCGAGGTCAGCGCGGTGAAGAACCTGGTCGAACGGTTCTTCGAGGCGCGGAAGATGATGTCCCGCATGGCGCAGGGCGGCGGCATGCCGGGGATGCCCGGGATGCCGGGCATGGGCGGCGGTCCGGGCCGGACGAAGAAGAAGCAGAAGCAGGCCAAGGGCAAGCAGCGCTCCGGCAACCCGATGAAGCGCAAGCAGCAGGAGCAGGAGGAGGCCGCGCGCCGCGCCGCCGCCGCCGACGGCGGCAACGCCTTCGGGCTGCCGCAGCAGGGCGGCAAGGACTTCGAGCTGCCCGACGAGTTCAAGAAGTTCATGGGCTGAGGCCCTCGCCGGTGTGCCGCTGGGGCGCCCCCTCGCCGAGGGGGCGCCCCAGCGGTGTGTCTCAGGGGGTGCGCGCGACGAGGTAGCGGAACACGTTCGGCATCCACACGGTCCCGTCCGGCCGCTGGTACGGATGCAGGGCCTCCGCCAGTTCCTTGTCGACCTGTGCCGGGTCCGTGGCGGTGATCGCCGGATCGAAGAGTCCCGTCGACTTCAGGCCGCGTACCGCGCTGTCCGCGTCGGCGTAGCCGAACGGGCACGCCACCCGCCCGGAGCCGTCGGGCCGCAGTCCGGCCCGCGCGGC
>NZ_NEUB01000484.1 GCF_002910825.1 Streptomyces sp. SM1
CCGCGTGGTCGCCGCTCGCGGCCTGTGCGCGCGCCCGGCCCTCCAGGGCGGGGAGGTAGCCGTCGTCGGCGGCGAGTGCCCGCGCGTAGTGCGTGAGAGCCGTCCCGTACTCGCCCTGGTTCCAGGCGAGCTGTCCCAGCGCGGTCGCGACGTACGCCACGTCGGCCGGTGAGGCCGCGCCGTCCAGGGCCCGTCGCAGCACCTCCCGCGCCGTGCGCACGTCGCCCCGCAGCTCCCGTACGTAGGCGTACCGGGTGAAGACGGGCACGCCCGGCCGCCTGCGGTCGGCGGTGGACGCTGCCCCGGCGGCCTCCCCGTACCGGCCGAGCTCGACCAGGGCGTCGATACGGGAGCACAGGGCGCGCTCGCTGTAGGGGTTCTGCTCCAGGGCCCGGCCGGCGTACTCCAGGGCGCCGGTGAAGTCGTGCCGCGCGGCGGCGAGGGCGGCCTGTCCGGCGAGGGCGGGCTCGTTGTCCGGTTCGAGGGTGAGGGAACGCTCGAGCGCACGCTCTGCCTGCGGGTAGCGCGAGGGGTTCCCCTGGGTGCGTGCCTGCTCGACGTAGGCGGTGCCCAGGGTGGCCCAGCCGCCGAAGTCCCTGGGCTGCGTCCGCAGGTGTGCCTGGAGGGACCGGATCCCGGCCCCGAGATCTCCCCCGGCGAGCACACCGGCCGCGACCGTCCCGCCCGCCGCGGCCGCGTCCCGTCCGGCGTCCCGGTCCCCGCCCACCGCGACGCTCCCCGCGGTCATCGCGACGGCCAGCAGGACGGCGCA
>NZ_NEUB01000485.1 GCF_002910825.1 Streptomyces sp. SM1
AAGCTGGTCCGGCTGCTCGCCCGCGGCCGCTCCGTGCGCCTCACCGGCCCGCCCGGCTCCGGCCGCACCCGGCTGCTCGACATCGTCGCCGAGGACTGCACGGACCTGGCGCCCGACGGAGTGGTCCGGCTGAACGGCCTGGGCCGCTCCGCCGACGACCTGCTGTACGACCTCTTCCACGCCGTCCACCACGCGCCCCTGCACCGGCCCGAGCGGGTCGAACTCGCCGCATACGTGCGGGAGATCGGCGCCGTCGTGGTCCTGGACGACCTCGGGATCGGCGGCACCGACCTCGACGGGTTCCTGGACGCCACCCCCGAGTGCGCCATCCTGTTCGGCGCCGACCCGGACGTGCCCGAGCCGTCCGCCGACGCCGGTGTCGAGGAGGTCGTCCTCCCCGGGCTCGACCGCGCGGCCGGCCTCGACCTGCTCGAGCACGCCGTCGGCCGCGGACTCACCGAGGACGAGTCGAACTGGGCCGGCGACCTCTGGTTCGAGTCCGAGGGCCTGCCGCTGCGCTTCGTCCAGGCCGGCGCCCTGCTGCGGCAGCGCGACCGGCTGCGGGCCGGCGCCGGCGCCGTCGACGCGTTCGGCGTCTTCGAGGACGTACGGCCCGACGAGACGCCCTACGACCCCGCCGAGGCCGGCAGCGGCAGTGACGACGTACCGCTGCCCTCGCTGGGTGAGGCCGCCGCGCCCGCCCCGCTGCTGGCCTCCCGGCTCAGCGCCTCCGCCCGCGCCACCCTGCGGTTCGCCGTCGCGCTGGGCGGCGAGGTACCCCATCA
>NZ_NEUB01000486.1 GCF_002910825.1 Streptomyces sp. SM1
CGCTGGCGGCGGCGGAACCGTACCCGCTCGCCCGGCACCTGGGGCTGCGGCTGATTGCGGACGCGGCGCACCGGGACGGCTGGGGCGATGCGGTGGGCTGGCTGCGGCAGGCGGAGCACTTTTTCCACGAGCGGGAGGTCGTGGCCGTCACGGGTGCCTGCCGGGCGGCACTGCGCCGCCTCGGCGCCCCGGTGCACCAGCACCGGTCCGGTACCCGTTCGATACCGGGAGACCTGCGCGCCCAGGGCGTGACCGTGCGGGAGTTCGACGTGTTCCGGCTGCTGGCGGAGCGGCTCAGCAACAAGGACATCGCCGACCGGCTGTTCATCTCGCCCCGCACGGCGGAGAAACACATCGCGAGCCTGATCACCAAGACGGGAGCGGCCAACCGCGCGGACCTGTGCGCGCGGTCGGCCGCCCTGAGCGAGTGAGTCCCGGCCGCGGGAGGGCTGTCACCGCATCTCGCGCACCGCCTTGGACGCCAGGACCGCCAGTCCGGTCGCGGCGAGCAATGCCGCCACCACCCCGAACAGGGCGGACACGTCCCGGCCGGCCAGCACCCCGCACACGATCAGGGACAGGGGGGCGACCGCGTACCCGAGGACCATGTCGACGGAGACGACGCGGCTGAGCACGTCCTGCGGGATGTTCCGCTGGATCCAGCTCAGCCCGAACACGCCCTGGAACCCGATGGCGAAGCCCATGGCGAGGACGGTCGCGACGACGACCG
>NZ_NEUB01000045.1 GCF_002910825.1 Streptomyces sp. SM1
CGGCTGGGTGGTCCGGCTGCTGCTGCGCGGGTGCCGGGAGCATGTCGTCGAGATGGAGCGGGGCGTCGCGGCCGCGGCGGCCGACCGCGCACAGGCTGTGGACTACGGGCTGCGGATCGTCGCCCAGGAACAGGTGGGCCTGGCGTACGCGGGCTGGGACCGGCTGCTCACCCGGGTCGCGCTGCCCGCCTGGCGGATGGGCCGCTGGCCGTCGCGGCTCAACGCGGGAGTGGTGGCGGCGCTGACCGAGCTGTCCCGCCGGGACCGGCTGGCGGAGGGCTTCGCCGCCCGCCTCGGCGAGCGCCCCGCCTGCGACCTGCTCGAAGAGCCCGGCGCGGTGGACGAAGCCACCTCGCTGCTCGCCGCCCGTCTCTTCCACGGCGGGCCCGCGGAGACCGGCCCGGACTGGTCGCCGGTCCACTGGGGCGACTATCCGGAGGAGGTCGTCGACCGCAAGTGGCGCACCGACGCCGCCCGCCTCCACCGGATCCTGGACGCCCTCCACGTACCTGCGCCGGCCCCGGGACACCCTCCGCCCCCGGACGGCCCCACCCTCACCCGGGTCCTCGCCCACCTGGCCACCCACCCCGCGCCGGGGGAACAGCCGTCCACGTCCGACGGTCCGGCCGGGCCGCTGTCGGGCCCGGCCGGGCCCGAAGAGCAGCAGCCGGCACCCGCCGAGCCCTCCATATCGTTCTCGGGCGCCGCCGGGCCGGGGGAGCCCTCGGTGGCAGGGAAGGGCGACCCGTCTCCGTCCTCCGCTCCGTCGTCCGCGGAGTCCGCCCGGCGCCCGGCTTCCGTTCCGCCCGCGCCGTCGGCCGCAACGGATCCCGGCGCACCCGCCGACCCCGACGGCATCCTGCCCTCCGGCCCCGATGACGTCCTCCCGGACGACGCCGAGGACGACGACGAGGACCTGGCCGGCACCACCCCTCGCGGCGCCGCACTCGCCGCCCGGCTGAGCACCGAGCTGGCGCGTGAGGAGGCGGTGGCTGCGGCGGTGGC
>NZ_NEUB01000487.1 GCF_002910825.1 Streptomyces sp. SM1
GGCCGCCGGCCGCCGCCCCGTCGAGGCCCGCGGCGAAGCCCTCCAGG
The DNA here is from genome assembly GCF_002910825.1 of Streptomyces sp. SM1. Classification (GTDB taxonomy): domain Bacteria; phylum Actinomycetota; class Actinomycetes; order Streptomycetales; family Streptomycetaceae; genus Streptomyces; species Streptomyces okerensis. The sequence goes on from NZ_NEUB01000487.1 coordinate 48, forward strand.
ACGCGGACGGCCTCGGTCTGGCTCGGCTGGTCCGGGTCCGGGATGTAGGTGCCGAAGCGGACCGAGTCGAACCGCGGCGGCGGCACCATCTCGGCGACGAGCCGGTCCGCGGGGACGTGCGGCTCGCGGGCGCACAGGGACAGCGGAGCCACGTCGGCTATCGGACCGGGACGGGAGGCGGGGGAGGAGGACGACACGGTCCACCATGCTACGTGCCGTGGAAGACTGAACGACATGCGACGCCTGTTCCCCGTGACCGACGTGACCGACGAAACAGCAGCTCCCGGCGGGGTGGACGGCCGTGAGTGGAGCCCGGCCGAGCTGGCCGCCGCGTACGCCTATCCCGAGCCGGGGCCGGGCGGCGGCCGGGATCCGTGGCTGCGGGGCAACATGGTGTCCACCCTCGACGGCGCGGCCCAGCACGAGGGCCGCTCCCAGCCCATCTCCTGCCCGGCCGACATGCGGATCTTCGGCGTGCTGCGGGCCCTCGCGGACGTCGTGCTCGTCGGTGCGGAGACCGTACGGCAGGAGGGCTACCGTCCGGCACGCGCGCGGGAGGGGTTCGCGGCGGCCCGGGAAGCGGCCGGACAGGGGCCGGCGGCCGTGATCGCGGTGGTGACGGCCGGCCTTGACCTGGACTTCTCCCTGCCGCTGTTCACCGGCCCCCTGCTGCCCACGCTGATCCTGACCGGCGCCGGGGCCGCCCCGGACCGGGTCGCCGCCGCCGAGAAGGCGGGCGCCCGGGTGGTCGTCGCCGGGGAGGGGACCGCGGTGGACCCCGCGCGGGCGGTACGGGCGCTCGCCGACCTCGGACACACCCGGCTGCTGACCGAGGGCGGGCCGCGGCTGCTGGGCCAGATGGTGGCGGCCGGAGTGCTGGACGAACTCTGTCTGACCGTGGCACCGATGCTCACCGCGGGTGACGCTCAGCGCATCGCCGGGGGACCCTCAGTGACACTTCCGCTGCGTTTCACGCTGAAGTCGATGTTGGAAGAAGACGGATTCCTGTTCACGCGGTACCAGCGGGCGTGACCCGGCGTTCCCGGGCCGGCGCCCTGCGGCGCCCTGCGGCGTCCCGCGGCCGACCGGAAGGGACGGAACATGCTCGACGGTGACCGCCGGTCCGGCGACCGGTGGAACCGGCCCGTCCGCCCGAAGAGGCGACGGACGGGAGCGAATCCGGCAGTACCCCTGGGCATACGGGGCAGGATGGTTTCCGCGGGCCCGGCTCGGCCCACGGAACGGAGAGGGCCCGCGTGCCCTCCGAGGAGAAGGGGCGCCTGGTGTTCACAAGCGTACTGATGATCGAGAAGGCCCTGACGTCCGCCGACGTGGAGTTCGTCACCACCTTGCACGGCGAGGAGCCGGTCTCCTTCCACGTGCTGCTCCAGCCGCGCGGCGAACAGGCCGACCGGCTGCTGAGAGCCATCGACGACGTCGCGCTCGGCGAGATCGACGAGGCCGTCCGCGAGCACGAGACCCCTGAGGGCGAGGAGGCCGAGACCATGGGGGAGCGGGCGCTGCAGGTGTCCCTGCAGGCCCTGCGCACCACCGGCGACACGGCGGAGGGCCGGCTCATCGGGGACCACCCGCTCGACGCGCTGAAGGCGATGGTGGAGGAGGTCGGCGCGGACGAGGTGATCGTGCTGACCGACCCGCACTACGTCGAGGAGTTCTTCCACCGCGACTGGGCCTCCCGGGCCCGGCACAAGGTCGGCGTACCGGTGCTGAAACTCTTCTCCCACAGCAAGGCATAGGCTGGGGCGGCGCTCTCCCCGCTCCGGGGCGAGGGCGCGAAGACCGCCGTCCCGCTCGTCGCACCACTGGGAGAACACGCATGGCACCCGGCCTTCCCACCGCCATGGACCGACCGCACTTCATCGGCATCGGCGGCGCCGGGATGTCGGGCATCGCCAAGATCCTCGCGCAGCGGGGCGCCGAGGTCGCCGGCAGTGACGCCAAGGACTCCCCGACGGCCGACGCCCTGCGGGCGTCCGGCGCCACCGTGCACATCGGCCACGCCGCCGGGCACCTTGCCGACGACGCCAGCTGCGTGGTCGTCTCCTCCGCGATCCGCGAGGACAACCCCGAACTGGTCCGGGCGGCCGAGCTGGGCATCCCCGTGGTGCACCGCTCCGACGCCCTCGCCGCCCTGATGCACGGCCTGCGGCCGATCGCGGTGGCCGGCACCCACGGCAAGACCACCACCACCTCCATGCTGGCCGTCTCCCTCACCGCGCTGGGCCGGGAGCCGTCGTACGCGATCGGCGGCGACCTGGACGCCCCCGGCTCCAACGCGCTGCACGGCGAGGGCGAGATCTTCGTCGCCGAGGCGGACGAGTCGGACCGCAGCTTCCACAAGTACGCGCCCGAGGTCGCGATCATCCTCAACGTGGAGCTGGACCACCACGCCAACTACGCCTCCATGGAGCAGATCCACGAGTCCTTCGAGACGTTCGTCGGCCGGATCGTGCCGGGCGGCACCCTGGTGATCTCCGCCGACCACGAGGGCGCCCGCGAGCTGACCCGCCGGCTGGACGGCTCGGTGCGGACCGTGACGTACGGCGAGGCGGAGGACGCCGACGTACGGGTGCTGTCGGTCGTCCCGCAGGGCCTGAAGAGCGAGGTGACCGTCGAGTTCGACGGCGCCCCGCTCACCTTCACCGTGTCGGTCCCCGGCCGGCACTACGCGCACAACGCCGTGGCCGCGCTCGCCGCCGGCGCCGCGCTCGGCATCCCGGCCACCGAGCTGGCCCCCGCGCTGGCCGCCTACACCGGGGTGAAGCGGCGCCTGCAGCTCAAGGGCGAGGCCGCGGGCGTGCAGGTCATCGACTCCTACGCGCACCACCCGACCGAGATGACCGCCGACCTGGAGGCCATGCGCTCCGCCGCCGGTGACGCCCGCATCCTCGTCGTCTTCCAGCCCCACCTGTTCTCCCGCACCCGGGAGCTGGGCAAGGAGATGGGCCAGGCCCTGGCGCTGGCCGACGCCTCGGTGGTCCTGGACATCTATCCGGCCCGTGAGGACCCGGTCCCGGGCGTCACCAGCGAACTGATCATCGAGGCGGCCCGCGCGGCCGGCGCGGACGTGACGGCCGCCCACGACAGGACGGAGATCCCCGAGGTGGTCGTGGGAATGGCGAAGGCCGGGGATCTCGTTCTCACCATGGGAGCGGGCGATGTCACCGACCTCGGCCCGCACATCCTGGACCGTCTGTCGAAGTAAGGGGCTGATCTCTCATGCCGTACGACGTCGAGAAGCCGGACGAGCAGTGGCGCGCGGAGCTGTCGCCGTCCGAGTACGCCGTTCTGCGCGAGGCAGCCACGGAACCCGCCTTCACCGGTGAGTACACCGACACCAAGGACGAGGGCGTCTACTCCTGCCGTGCCTGCGGCGCCGAGCTGTTCACCTCGGACACCAAGTTCGAGTCGCACTGCGGCTGGCCGTCCTTCTACGACCCGAGGGACACCGACGCCGTGGAGCTCGTCGACGACCGCTCGCACGGCATGGTGCGCACCGAGGTCCGCTGCGCCCGCTGCGGCTCGCACCTCGGGCACGTCTTCAAGGGCGAGGGCTATCCGACACCCACGGACCAGCGGTACTGCATCAACAGCATCTCGCTCAGGATGCGGCCCGCCGCCGGGAGCTGATCCGCACCCCGCTCCTCACCAGCCCGTCAGCACCAGATGGTTGAGGAGCAGGGCGAGCACGGCCTGCCCGGCGAGCCAGCCGCGCGGGCCGGGCAGGAACGCGCAGGCGGGGAGCAGCCAGAACGCGAACGGCAGCCAGATGCGCTCCGTCTCCGCCTTGCTCATCCCCGACAGGTCGGCGATCAGCAGCGCGAGGAGGGCGGACACGACGAGCAGCGCCGTCCGGGGGGCCGCGGCGCGGGGCGGCAGCCTCCGGA
>NZ_NEUB01000488.1 GCF_002910825.1 Streptomyces sp. SM1
GAGCGGGCGAGTAAACACGCTGGTGGACAGGGCCTTTGCCGTGCTGCCACCGAGGAAGGTCCCCTCCAGGGCGTTGTAGCCGTGGACGCCGCCGCCGCCGAAGCCGGCCACCTCGCCGGCCGCGTAGAGCCCTTCGACCGGCCGGCCGCCGGCGCCGAGCGCGCGGGAGTCCAGGTCGGTCTGGATGCCGCCGAGGGTCTTGCGGGTGAGGATGTGCAGTTTGACGCCGATCAGCGGGCCGGCCGCCGGGTCCAGGATGCGGTGCGGGGTGGCGACGCGGCCGAGGCGGTCGCCGAGGTAGCGGCGGGCGTTGCGGATGCCCTGCACCTGGGCGTCCTTGCTGTAGGTGTTGGCCAGTTGCAGGTCGCGGGCCTCGATCTGGCGCCGCAGGAGTGCCGCGTCGAGCAGGGGCTTGTCGGTGAGGGCGTTCATCTTCTCGACGAGCTGTTCGACGGTCGGGGCCGTGACGAAGTCCGCGCCCTTGCGCAGGAAGGCGTCGACCGGTCCGGGGGCGCCCTTGCCCAGGACCCGGGTGCGCAGGAATCCGGTCCGGTCCTTGGCGGTGATGTCGGGGTTCTGCTCGGAGCCCGAGAGGGCGAACTCCTTCTCGATGATCTTCTGGGTGAGGATGAACCAGGAGTGGTCGTGACCGGCGATGTCCTCGGTGGTGCGCAGGTGTCTGAGCGTGCCGAGGGTGTCGTAGCCGGGCAGGCAGGGCTCGGGCAGCCGGCGGCCGAGGGCGTCGAACCACATCGAGGACGGTCCGGGCAGGATCCGGATGCCGTGGCCGGGCCAGATCGGGTCCCAGTTCTGCAGTCCCTCGGTGTAGTGCCACATACGGTCCCGGTTGACCAGCCGCACCCCCGCGCGGACGCTGATGTCCAGCATCCGCCCGTCGACGTAGGCCGGGACGCCGGTGACCATCTCGCGGGGCGGGGTGCCCAGCCGCTCGGGCCAGTACCGGCGGACGATGTCGTGGTCGGCGCCGATGCCGCCGCTGGTGACGATGACGGCCTGGGCCGTGAGTTCGAACTCACCGATCGTCTCGCGGCTGGAGGCGACCCCGCGCGGTGAGTCGTCCTGGGCCAGCACGGTGCCGCGCACCCCCCGCGCGGCGCCGTCCTGGAGGACGAGTTCGTCGACCCGGTGACGGTGGTGGAAGGTGAGCAGCCCGTCGCGCGAGGCCTGCCGGGCGTACCGGACGAACGGTTCGACCACGCCGGTCCCGGTGCCCCAGGCGATGTGGAAGCGGGGCACGGTGTTGCCGTGGCCGTCCGCGCGGAGATCGCCGCGCTCGGCCCAGCCGACGGTGGGCAGGAAGGTGATGCCGTGACCGTTCAGCCAGGACCGTTTCTCCCCCGCCGCCCACTCGACGTAGGAGCGCGCCCAGCGCACCGCCCAGCCGTCCTCGTCCTCGAGGCGGTCGAAGCCCGCGCTGCCGCGCCAGTCGCTCCAGGCCAGCTCCAGGGAGTCCTTGATGCCCAGGCGCCGCTGCTCGGGTGAGCCCACGAGGAACAGCCCGCCGAAGGACCAGAAGGCCTGGCCGCCGAGGTTGGCGGCGTTCTCCTGGTCGACCAGGGCGACCCTGCGGCCCTGGCTGGTCAGCTCGTGGGCCGCGACGAGGCCCGCGAGTCCGGCTCCGACAACGATGACGTCGGCATCCATGGCGACCGTCCCTTCCTTCATCCGGTGAGCAACGCGGTCAGCAGTTGTTTCAGCCAGGCCCGGGCGCGCGCGACGTCCCGGTCCAGCAGCAGTTGGACGGTGACACCGTCGTAGGCGGCGACCACCGCGTGTGCGGCGCCCTCGGCCCCGCCGAGCACGGCGGGCAGCGCGGTGTGGTCGTGGGACCGGGCCAGCCGGTCCGCGATGGTCCGCCGCAGACGTGCCCGGTGCTCCAGCAGGCCGCGGGCCACCTCCGGGTCGCGGGCGGCGTGCACCAGGAAGTCGGTCTTGACCAGCAGCCAGTCGTGGTCGAGCAGCAGGACGTCGGTGACGCGGTCCACGGCTGCGGTCACGTCGAGGTCGGGGCCGTCCAGGGCGAAGGCACCGGAGACCTGTTCCGCGATCAGCTCGGCGCGCTCCGTGTACAGGGCGAAGAACAGCTCGTCCAGTCCCGTGAAGTTGGAGTAGAAGGCGCCCCGGGTGTAGCCGGCGGCCTCGCAGACCTCCTCGATCGAGACGTGTCCGAAGCCCTTGCCGGCGAACACGGTGAAGGCGGCTTCCAGGAGGTTGGCGCGCGTGCGCAGCCTGCGCCTGGTGACGCGCCCCGCCGTACCGTCCACCGCCATGACCGCCCCTCTCCGTCCGATACAGGAACGTATCCGATACACCGATGTATCGAACAGGCCCGGGACGGAATCCGCCACATCCGTCCACAGCGGAGTGCTCCGGCCGACCGGGCAACGCATAGAACATACTTTTGAATCAGGAGTACGCTGGAGTCATGACCACGCACCACCCCCCGGCACTCCAGGCATCCCTGTTCGACCAGGCCGACGAGCTGCGGCTGGGCCCGCTCGACGGGACGCGCCGCACCGAGCTGGGCCGGGGCGCCTGGATCGACGTCCTGCCGGGATGGCTCGGCGGGTCCGACGCGCTGTTCGCGCGGCTGGCCGCCGAGGTCCCGTGGCGGGCGGAGCGGCGGCAGATGTACGACCAGGTCGTGGCCGTACCCCGGCTGCTGTCGTACTACCGCGCGGGCGATCCGCTGCCGCACCCCGTGCTGACCGAGGCGCGCGAGGCACTCGGCGCGCACTACGCCGGCGAACTGGGCGAGCCGTTCGCCACGGCCGGACTGTGCTACTACCGGGACGGCCGGGACAGCGTCGCCTGGCACGGCGACCGGATCGGCCGGGGCGCCCGCGAGGACACCATGGTCGCCATCCTCTCCGTCGGCGCGCCGCGCGATCTGCTGCTGCGCCCCGTGTGCGGCGGCGACACGGTGCGCCGTCCGCTCGGGCACGGGGACCTCATCGTGATGGGCGGGTCGTGCCAGCGCACCTGGGAACACTGCGTGCCCAAGAGCGCCCGGGCCGCCGGACCGCGCATCAGCGTCCAGTTCCGCCCGCGCGGTGTGAA
>NZ_NEUB01000489.1 GCF_002910825.1 Streptomyces sp. SM1
CCGACCGCGGCGGAACGCACCCCCCACTCCCCGCCCAGCAGGAACATCATCGCGACGATGCCCGTGTTGTAGGCGACATAGATCGCCGCCGGGGCGAAGAAGCGGCGGTGCGCCCGCAGCGCGGCACTGCAGTACCCGGCGAGCCCGAACGCCAGCAGGCTGAGCGCGGTGAGCCGGGTGCAGTCCACGGCGAGCCGCGGGTCGGCCAGACCCGGCGCCAGCACCCGGACCACGTACGGAGCCCCGGCGGCGACCAGCGCGGCCACCGCGGCGAAGGCCAGGCACAGCCGGGGCAGGGTCGCCCTGACCAGGTCGCGCACCGGATCCCCGGGCACGCCCCGGGCGCGCCGCGCCAGCGCCACGCTGAACGCGGGGATCAGCGCGATCGCCAGCCCGTCCTCGATCAGCAGCGTGGCGGCGATCTCCGGCACCGTCCACGCGACGAGGAAGGCGTCGGTGTCGCTCCCCGCCCCGAACAACCGCGCCAGCGACTGGTCCCGCACCAGTCCCAGCACCGACCCGGCGATGGAGAGCGCCGCGGTGACGAGAGCGGCCCGGGCGAGAAACCCCCGGGACGCCGCCGGACCCTGCGGCGGC
>NZ_NEUB01000490.1 GCF_002910825.1 Streptomyces sp. SM1
GCAGGGGGTTCCCCGTGCCCCATGCGCCCACCCTGCACCCACCCTGTCTCCGTCCGGGGCCGCAGGCCGGTCACCTGCGGGGCAGTACGGTCGTCGGCCACCTGGCGAACCGTTTCGGCCAGACGTCGCCGTGAATATGCCAGGAGACTGGCCGGAAACACATGGTGACAGTGATTCAGCGGTGAACATACTCGACAACGAGAGCGCTTCACACCGCGCGACGGCGCCCTCACGCACAGCATGCGAGCCACGAGGTGGGCAGCCGGCCCGGCCCGGCGGGCGAGCAACGCAGCGGGGGAGGGAACGGGAACGTGCACGACGAATTCCTGTGCCACGTCACGGCGTACGGGGTCTGCGACGGCCGGCGCATCGGCGTACCGCTGGGCACCTACCGCGCTCCCACCCTCGCCCTCGCCCTGTGGTGGCTGCGCGACCGCGCCTCCTGGATCGCCGAGCGGCTGGACCCGCAGCCCGACGCCGAGCACTTACCGCCGGGCGCGCTCGTCCCCGTCGCCGATGGCGTGCCCGATGTACCCACCGTGCTGCGCACGTGGTGCGGTGATGACGACCGGCAGGAAGAGGTGGCCGAGGCGCTCGCCGCCGGACGCCTGGTGCGCCTCGCCACCGGCGACGACACCACCGAGTACGAACTGCTGGCCGAGTCCGTGGACGCGCTGCGCATGCAGCGCGCCGCCCGCGTGCTCGGCGTCCCGGTCGCCTGACCCCACCCACCCGGCCTGCCCCCGGCCCCTCCCCTCCCCGCCGCAGGGGCGCACGCCACCGGTGTCCCCACCGAGTCCAGCCCCACCGACTCCTCCGTCCCGGCCGCCCGGCCGCGTACGTCCCGGTGTGCGCCTCGACGGCGCGTCCCGCCCCCGCGTGCACCGCCGGTGTCTCCGTGAGGTGCCCGTCCTGGGAGCCCGGCCGCGTACGGTCCCGGTCCGTGCAACGGCGGTACGTCCCGCCTCGCGTGCGTCGCCGGGGCTCCCCGTGACGTCGGCTGTCCCGGTTGCCCGTTGCCCGGCCGGGTACGGCCCCCCGGTGCGCGGATCAGTTGCCGGTGCCGCCGCGCCGTCGGCGGGTGGCGTGTGCCACCGACGCCCCTGTGAAGCCGGCCGCCAGCCCCCACAGCAGAGCCAGCCCCAGGGCGCTCCACAGCCGCGGCTTGAGCAGCACCTCGCCGGAGAGCCCTTCGCCCAGGTCGCCGATACCGAGCACGGACAGACCGATCCGTGCGGAGATCCGGACCATGAGACAGATCATCAGCACCGTCAGCGCCAGCGCCACCCCCATGCGCACGGCGTGCTGCCAGATCCGGACGCCGGGCGGTGACAGGGCCGCCATCACGAACGCGACGGTCAGCAGCAGCACCGCGTCCGCCACCAGCAGCCACCACCACCGACCCCCGTCGTGCTCGACGAGCGTGCCCAGATTCAGCTCGGAGACGTCCGGAGTGCGCAGCACCTCGTCGAGCACCTGCGGCATGGGCAGCCCGAACGGCCCCTCCACCCTGCCGTCCCAGGTGGCACCGAGCCCGACGGTCAACGCGAGCCAGGCCACATTGGGCAGGCCCAGCAGCATCACCGCGAACGTCTCGACCGGGTGGCCCCGGGTGGCGGCGACGAACAGCGCGACGACGAGGGCGATGACCACGGAGGCGAGCAGCAGCCGCACCATCGCGAGCGCCGCGGGACGCACCGACGCCTGGAAGCCCAGCAGCCCGCCCGGCAGCGGTGCGCCGCGGGACACCATCAGCGACACCAGCAGCACCCCCGCCAGCCAGACCAGGCCGATCAGAACGGTCAGCGGCACATCGGCGGCGAACCCGACCACCGGTCGGAACCCGAACAGGTCACCGAGGTCACCGAGGTCACCGAGCGGGCCGTCGCCGAGCGAGATCTCGAAGGTATGCCGGGCGGCGAGCGCCAGGCCGAGCAGCGCGAGCAGCCACAGCGCGGCGATCCGCGCCGCCCACCCGCCCAGCTCGGGCGCGCCGGCGACCGCCCGGTGACGCGGCGGACGCAGAAACCCCCAGCCGATGACCAGCGCCCCGGTGAGGGTGACGGACAGCGGGATGACCGCCAGGCCGCCCTCGGTTCCCGCCAGTCCGCCGGCGTCCCCGGACAGCTTCACCGTGCCACCGACGGCCGTCACCACCGTGGCCGCGACGACCTGGGGAAAGGCGTCCCCCGGGAGGTCCGTGGCACCGGCCGCCCACAGCCCGAGCGCGGCCACCGCGCCCATCGCGGCCAGCGCGCCCAGGACCGTGACGAGGGCCTGCGCCCAGCCGTGGCGGGGGACCGCGGGGCCGGAAGAGGTGCGTGCGCTCACGTGTGCACGCTAAGCAGCCCCGGTCGGCGTCGCCTGCCGGGAGGTCCGTCCGCGTCGTCAGGTCGCCGGACGGACTACCCGGCATACGTCGCCTAGACCTCCCGGACCCCGCGGGGCGCACGGTCGGCCCGGATCACCAGGGCGTGGTCTCCGAGGCCCAGCAGTAGGCCGGGCGGCACCTCGCCGGCTGTCGTCAGGACCGCCTCGATGCGGCCGGTGACCGGATCGAACGCGGCGTCGAGCACCGTGCCGCGCTCCTCACCGCACTCCGTCAGTACTCCGCTCCCCACCAGCTCGTGGTGGTCCGGGACCGCGTGCGGGCCGCCGCCGGACCGGATGCCTGACCCGCGGACGACCAGTGTGCCGGGGCCGGCCGCGCGCAGGGCGTCCCAGGCCACCAGCGCGTTCCTGCGCAGCATGCCCCGCGCCATCACCACGTGCGTCACCCGCCAGGGCGCCCCCTCGACGGTCAGCGTCCGCACCACGCCGCCCCGGCCGGCGTCGCCCGGAGTCAGCACGGGCAGCCCCCGCACCCGGGAGAACAGCATCATCGGGCCGCACCTCGTCCGCGGTCGTGGAAGGCACCCACGCGGGCAGTGAACGCCGGCAGGTCGTCGGTGACGTACGTCGTCGCGTGCGCGGGGATCACCAGCGTCCGGCCGGTGACGCTCAGGGCCTCGCCCCGGGGCACGTACACCCGGTGCCTGCGGTGCCGGGAGCCGTGCACCAGTTCCCGGTGCGCGGCCAGCCGGAAGGCGACGAGCCGGCCGCTGGTGCCGCCCTCGACCAGGATGTCGAGCACCGTCCCCACCGTCTCGCCCTCGTCGGTCACCACCTGCGCCCCGAGCAGCCGTCCGCGCACCGCCTCGCGGCGCGCCGCGGAGAGCTGCAGGTCGCACAGTGCCCCCGTGTCGCGCACCATGACGGCCCGATGACCCAGGCAGTGCACCGCGGGCCAGGGCAGAATCCGCGGCAGGGGCCCCCGACAGCAGGGTCCGCCCGGTGAGGGTGAAGCTCTCGATCCGCCCGGCCGAGGCATCGAAGACGGTGTCCTTGACATGGGCCACGGCGTCCCCGCCCAGCGTCACCACGGGCAGCGTCGTCAGGCTCCGTACCCCGGTCAGTCCGCTCATCGCACGTCCTTCCGAACGGTCCCGGCGGATCCCGGGTTCCCCGCGGTGACGGACCGAACACGGATCAGGTGGACTGCGCCGCCGGACTCGGGGTACGAGGACTGGTGCAGATCATCCGGCCGGGCCGGCTTCGCAGAGAGAAAACGCATGACCTATCACTTGGACGGGGCAGTGATACCGACTGGTTTCGACGTGCCCGTGGAACCGCTGCGGCGAGAGGCGCACTTCTCCGGCGAGCCGGGATGCATCGCCGAGGCGCGGGCCTTCGCCGCGGACTTCCTCCAGCAGCTCAGGACCCAGTGGTACGCGTCGATCGACGCACGGTCCGACGGCGCGATGCTGCTGGTGGTGAGTGAACTGGTCACGAACGCGGACCGGCACAGCGAGGGCCCGTACATCCTGGAGCTCGAGGGCACGGACACCTCGCTCACCGTGGCGGTCTACGACAGCAGCGCCACCCTGCCCCGCGTCTTCCCCCGCGACCCCGAGCGGGTCGGACGGCACGGTCTGGAGATCGTCCGGGCGCTGGCCCTGGACGTCCGGGTGGAACGGGTGCCGGTCGGCAAGTGCGTGCGCGCGGTACTCAGCCTCGCGGCGGGCTGACCACCAGGGCCCGGCCCGTCAGGCGCAGCCGAGTTCGCCCAGCATGCCCTCGCGCAGCCGCGCGATGATCCGCTTGATCAGACGGGACACGTGCATCTGCGAGCAGCCGAGACGCTCACCGATCTCCGCCTGGGTGGCCTCCTCCACGAACCGCAGATGAATGATCTCCCGGTCGCGCTCGCTGAGCTCCGCCATCAGCGGGGCCAGCGTGTGGAAGTCCTCGACGAGCCGCAGCCCCTCCTCCTCGACCCCGATGAAGTCCGCGAGGACGGACTCGCCGCTCTCCGGGCCGTCACCGGTGAGGGCGGCGTCCAGCGACGAGGAGTTGTACCCGTTCGCGGCGATCTGCCCCTCGACGACCTGCCGTTCGGTGATGTTCATCAGCGTGGCCAGCTCGGCGACCGTGGGCTCCCGGTCCAGCCGGCTGGCGAGTTCCTCGCGGGCCTTGGCCAGCTCGACCCGCAGCTCCTGCAGCCGCCGCGGCACGTGCACGGCCCACGTGGTGTCACGGAAGAACCGCTTGATCTCACCCACGATGTAAGGCAGCGCGAAGGAGGTGAACTCCACCTCGCGCGACAGCTCGAACCGGTCGATCGCCTTGATCAGGCCGATCATGCCGGTCTGCACGATGTCGTCCATGTCGTCGCCCCGGCCGCGGAACCTTCCGGCCGCGAACCGCACGAGGGACATGTTCATCTCGATGAGGGTGTTGCGCGCGTACTGGTAGTCGTACGTGCCCTCCTCCAGCTCCGCCATACGGCGGAAGAACTGCCGGGACAACTTCCTGGCGTCGCGCGGAGCGACGGCCCGGGGGTCCAGTTCCAGCGGTTCTCCGCCATCCGCTCCGGCCTCGGTGTGCTCATCGACTACCTGCGCCTGCGACCGGATCACGGCGGTCTTCATTTCCTCTCCCCACGAACGTCACGGCTGCCATGTGCCTGAGCCTCGCAAGTACCCAGCGCGCACGGAACCATGCACACCGAGTTTCCGAGCGGTCCGGCAACGCGGTGCGCACGCCTGCGTACGAGGGTACGGCGTCACACCCCGCGCGGCAGCCCGGCACGGCGTGGCGGGCGGTCTTCACTCAGGGCGGAATGCCGCTGTCTTCCCCTCGGCTCCGGAATTCCTAGGCTGAGAACGTGACCGATCGAGCGCCGAACCTCGCCCCTGACGCCCGCGTCATTCCCCTGCGACCCGCGACGGTCCGGCCACCGGCCCCGGCCGCCCGTCCGAGAGAACCGCTGTGGCGCGATCTCGTCGGCGACGTGCTGCGCACGGAGCGCCTCGCCCAGGAGCGGACGCTGAAGGACGTCGCCGACGAGGCCCGGATCTCCATGCCCTACCTCTCGGAGGTGGAGCGGGGCCGCAAGGAGGCCTCCTCGGAGGTCCTCGCGGCCGCCGCCCACGCACTCGGTCTCGGCCTGGGCGACCTGCTCGCCCGGGCCCACGGCGAGCTGGTCCGCGTCACCGCCCGGCGGGCTCCCGCTCCGCGGGGTGTGCCCGGCTCCGCGCACAACGGGATGTGCCTGGCCGCCTGACCCGTGTCCGGTGCCTCACACCCTCGCCAGACGCCGGGCCAGCACCTCGTCCGCGAGGCCGTACTCCACGGCCTCGCGGGCGGTGAACACCTTGTCGCGGTCCATGTCCGCCCGCAGGGTCTCCACGTCGTGGTGCGTGTGCCGCGACAGCACCTCCTCCACCTGGGAACGGATCCGCACCATCTCCTTGGCCCGGAGCGACAGATCGGACGCCGTGCCGCGCGCCCCGCCCGTGGCCGGCTGCCCGAGCAGTACCCGCGCGTGTTCCAGGACGAACCGTCGCCCCGGATCCCCGCCGGCCAGCAGCACGGCCGCCGTGGAGGCCGCCTGCCCGACACAGAACGTCGACATGGGCGCCTGTACGAAGGTCATCGTGTCGTAGATCGCCATGAGCGAGGTGAACGAGCCGCCGGGGGAGTTGATGTAGACCGCGATCTCGCTCTCCGGGGCCGCCGACTCCAGGTGGAGCAGCTGCGCGATGACGACATTGGCGACGCCGTCGTCGATCTCGGTCCCCAGGAAGATGATCCGCTCGGAGAGCAGCCTGCTGAACACGTCGTAGGACCGCTCGCCCTGCGGGGTGCGCTCGACGACGTTCGGAATCGTGTACGTCCCCATCACTGCAGCCCCATCCTGCGCCGTGTCGCCGCCGGACGGACGTCGTCGAGCGACTCCACCACCCGGTCGACCATCCCGTACTCCATAGCCTGCTCGGCGGTGAACCAGCGGTCCCGGTCGCCGTCCCGGGAGATGGTCCGCGCGGACTGCCCGGTGTGTTCGGCGGTGATCCGTTCGATGGTCCGCTTGGTGAACTCCAGGTTCTCCGCCTGGATCTCGATGTCGGCGGTGGTGCCGCCGATGCCGCCCGACGGTTGATGCATCATGATGCGCGCGTTCGGCAGGCTGTACCGCTTGCCGGGCGTGCCGACGCAGAGCAGGAACTGGCCCATGCTGGCCGCGAAGCCCATCGCCAGCGTCGAGACGTCGTTGGGGATCAGCCGCATCGTGTCGTAGATGGCCAGGCCCGCGTGCACCGAGCCGCCGGGACTGTTGATGTACAGGCTGATGTCGGTGCGCGGGTCCTCGGCGGACAGGATCAGCAACTGCGCGCAGACGCGGTTGGCGGAGACCTCGTCGACCTGGGTGCCGAGCAGCACGATCCGCTGCGCGAGCAGTTGGGCGGCGAGATCGTCGTCGTACCGCGTCGGCGGAGTGTCACCCTCCTCGGCGCGGGGAAGCAGCGGGGCCGGCCGGTAGCCGGCGGCGCGTGGGTACATCGGCGCTCCTGGTGGTCGTCGGTCGAGCGCGGCCGGGGCGACCGCGTTCCCCCACTCTTGACCGGCCGGCGGGCCGCGCGGGGCCATCTCTGCCCCTGGCAGATTCGCCACCGGCAGAGCACACCCCGCCTCTCCCCACAGAGGTCCTGCGGCGGTCCCTGTCCCGGCCGGCCGGCCCTGCCTGCGGGCCCGGGGCCCGGCGTGCTTGTCGAGGTGAGCGGTGCTCTCGCGGGGAGGCCGGTGCTCCCGTGTGAGCGGTGCTCTCGCGGGCGACGCCGGCGGGTCCGGACCGAAGGTCGGCCGCACCGATGAGTTCCGGGGCGCGCGACGGTCGACACCGATGTCCGCGTTCCACGCCCGGGAGGTATTCATGACCACCGACGGATTCACCACGTGTCTCTGGTACGACGGCCAGGCGGAGGAGGCCGCGCACTTCTACGTCTCGGTCTTCAAGGACTCCGGTATCGGCGCCATCGTCCGGAACACCGGCGCCGCGCCCGGTGCCGAGGGCTCCGTGCTCACCGTCGAGTTCACGGCCAACGGTCAGAAGTTCGTCGCCCTCAACGGCGGGCCCGAGTTCACGTTCAACGAGGCGATCTCGTTCCAGCTCGACTGTGCCGACCAGGCGGAGATCGACCACTACTGGGAGAAGCTCGTCGAGGGCGGCGGCGAGCACGGCCCCTGCGGCTGGCTCAAGGACCGGTTCGGCGTCTCGTGGCAGATCAACGCGCTCCGGCTGACCGAGATGATCGGCGACCCGGACCGGCAGAAGGCGGACCGTGCCATGAAGTCCATGCTGGCGATGAGCAAGCTCGACATCGCCGCCCTGGAAAAGGCGTACGCGGGCGAGTGACGGCCGGGGGCGGGGCGGGACCGGTGGTGCGCCGGTCCCGCCGTCACCCGCGTTCGGCCAGGATCTCCCCGATCACATGGCGTGAGTTCGCCGCGAGCGCCGGGTTGGTGTCCCAGTAGTACGGCAGCTGGATCAGGGAGATCGACAGCGCCCAGCCCCGCCCCCGCGCCCACTCCGCCTCGTCGGCGCCCACCGCCTCACGGAAGACGCCCCGCACCTCGGCGGGCAGCAGATTCCAGGCGACGATCAGATCCACGGCCGGATCGCCCACGCCCACGCAGCCGAAGTCGATCACGGCGGCGAGCCGGCCGCCGGCGGTCAGCACGTTCCCCGGCGACAGGTCACCGTGCGCCCAGACCGGCGCCCCGGCGTACCCGGGGACCGCCAGCGCCTCCTCCCACAGCAGGGTCACCGCCTCCGTGTCCGTCCGCCCCGCCAGTTGTGCGATGGCCTCGCGCGTAGGCGTGTCCCGGGTGGACAGGGGCACGCCGCGGGGGCACGCCGGCGCGTCCGCCGTGTCGATCCCGCGCAGGGCGGTGATGTACGCGGCGAGGTCGACCGCGAGCGAGCCGGGGTCCTCCACCGCCCCCGCGACCGGGTTGGCGCCGTCCAGCCAGCGGTACACCGACCAGGGCCACGGGAACCCGTTCCCGGCTCCACCCCGCCCCAGCGGTTCCGGGGACGCGAACGGCAGGTGGGGTGCCAGCCGGGGCAGCCGGCGCCGCTCGTGCGCCACGCCGGCGACGGCACCCGAGTACCGGGGCAGCCGCACCACCGGTTCCGCACCGAGCCGGAACATGGCGTTCTCGGTCCCCGAGGACGCCAGCCGCTGCACCGGCAGACCGGCCCACCGCGGGTACCTGTCCGCGATCAGCCGCCGCACCAGCGGGGTGTCGATCTCCACCTCGTCGGGACGCATCCTCAGCGCACACATGCCACTCATCCCAGCAGTGTCCGCACTCCGCGTCGAACGGTTTTCGCACCGTCCGCTCAGCCGTCGCGGACGTCCTCGCCGATCACCCGGGCGATCTCCCGCGCGATGCGCAGGATGCCGGGGGAGGGGACCGGGCAGGGCCTGGGCGTGGACGTCGTGGGCGCCAGACAGAAGTGCAGGTAGTCGTCGTCCCGGTGCAGGGCCGTGCGGTCCCGTCCGGGTTCGGTGCAGTAGTCCGCGCGGGCCCGCTCACGGGCGTCGCACGGCAGATACTGAGTCCACGTGTAGCGGGCTCCCTCCGCGCTGACCGTCCTCCCCGCGTCGGCGACGAGCTCGCCGGAGCCGTCGGCCCGCCGCTCGCAGAGCTCGTTCACCCGGCGCACCCGGTCGGGAGTGACCGGATCCGGGCCCTGCAGCACCCAGACGATCCGCGGACCCCCGCCCCCGCCCGCCGAGCGGATCTGCTCCGTCAGCCGCCGCGCGTCGGCCGCGTACCGATCGAGGAACCGCTCCCGCGAGCCGTCGTAGGTGATCCCGTCCATGCACGGCGTATAGCCCCAGGCGTTGCCCCAGAACTGCAGCACCACGTAGTCCGGCCGCAGCTTCCGCACCAGTGCGGCCGCCTTGTCCGGCGCCGGCACCAGGGACCGCTCGGCGGAGCCCTCCAGGTAGTCGCAGAGGGTGGTGCCGGAGTACGGCGCGCTCGTGTAGCGGGCGCGCACTTCTCCGCGCAGCTCCCGTCCGAGCACCTTCTGGTTCTCCATCGCCAGGGAGTCCCCCGGATACAGC
>NZ_NEUB01000491.1 GCF_002910825.1 Streptomyces sp. SM1
GGGGTCGCCGCCGGGGATCGAGGTGCCGGTGACCGTCCAGGTGCGGCCGCGGTCGGCGGAGTGCAGCACACGCGCACGGGCCGCTCCTCCGGTGGCCAGCCAGACGTCCTTCGGTCCGGAGGAGACCAGGCACTGGCCGCTCGCCGCGAACCCGGCCTCGCCGTCCGGCGCGGGCGGCATCCCCGCGTCGGGCAGTACCGTCCACGAACGGCCGCCGTCGCGGGTCGACAGGATGCGGAACTTCCCCTCGACCGGGTCGCTCATCGCGAGGCCGTGGCGGTGGTCGAAGAAGGTGAGGCAGTCGTAGAAGGCGCGGGCGTCGGTGTTGCGGAAGGACTCCGTCCAGGTCGCTCCCCCGTCGTCGGTGCGGTACACCCGGGACGCCTCGCCCTCACCGATGGCCAGCACCACGGCCCGCCGCGCGTCGAACGCCTCGATGTCCCGGAACTGCAACTCCCCCGCGCCCGGCGGCGGGACGTTCCGCCAGCTGCGGCCGCCGTCGGTGGTGCGCAGGACGGTGCCCAGGGTTCCGGCCACCCACGCGGTGCCGCGGCTGACGGCGGCCAGGCCGCGGAATCTGACGTCCGGGGTCCCGGTGTCCTTGACCGACCACCGCGGTGGGGTCTGCCGGTCCAAGCCGTGCGCCTGTGCGGGTACGGCGGTGAGGGCGGCCAGTACCGCCGCGCACAGGGCCGCTGCGGTCGTCCGGCGGCGAGCCCGTCCCGTGCGTGCCGTGCGTGTCGTCCCCGCGGTGCGTGTCGTCTGTGCCGTTCGCCTCGTCCGTCGCGTCAGTCTCGTCCGTCGCGTGCTCCCCGAGCGCCTCATGGCGGGCGAAGCTAGTCCACCACCGGGACGCCGTCCAGAGGGCTGCGCCGGAGCGGGCGAACGGTGGGCGTGCGAGGAGAGCCGTGTCACTCGGGTGCATGAACGCGGTGACAGAGGTCACTCGCAGTTCGTGTGCACGGATTGGCTGATTCCGTCGTCTCTTCCCGTAGCCGACCCGATCCGCCCGGAAGCCCGTCCAGCCGTCACGAGGGAGCAAGGCGTTGTCCACCGTCATAGAGCAGCCCGTAGAGGCCCGTCTGGTCGCCGCCGCGCCACGGATGCCGAACATCCCCGCCACCTTGCACTACGACCGCGACGACCCGTTCGCCGTCCGCATGACCTTCCCCGCGCCCGCCACCCTGGAGGGCGTCGAGGTCTGCTGGACCTTCGCGCGGGAACTCCTCGCCGCGGGTCTGGAGGGGCCTGAGGGCCACGGCGACGTACGGGTCCGTCCGTACGGCTACGACCGCACCGTGCTGGAGTTCCACGCCCCCGAGGGAACCGCCGTCGTGCACGTCCGCTCGGGCGAGGTCCGGCGCTTCCTGGAGGCCACGGGCGAACTGGTGCCGACCGGACTGGAACACCTCCGGCTCGACCTCGACCACGGCCTCGCGGAGCTGATACGCGACGCCTGACCGGCCCGGCGGCCCGAGGAGCCTGCACGGCCTGGACGACGCCGGCGGCACCGGGGCGGGCCGTCCCCGGGGCGACCGGTCACGGACCGGCGGTGCTCCCGGCCCGGTACCGGTTTTTCACGTTCGACGGGGGCGTGCATCCTGTCGGCGAACTTCTCGACGGTTCCCGGGCCTCTTCGCCCCCGCCGGTCGTCATCGCCGAGCACGGCGGCCTCGCCCT
>NZ_NEUB01000492.1 GCF_002910825.1 Streptomyces sp. SM1
TGCCGAGTGGTCGAGCGGGGCCGGGGTGACCATGTCGGTGCCCTGCTTCGCGGCGTCGTGGATGAGGTCGGCGGAGGGGTAGCCGGAGTCCAGGTAGTGCTCACCGGGCCGCAGTCCGTGCTCGTCGAGCCGCTGCTGGATGGGGGCGGTCGCCTTCACGTCCGGCACGGTGGCGTCGGTGGTCATCACATCGGTGATCAGGTTCGGAGGCAGGATGCCGCCCCCG
>NZ_NEUB01000493.1 GCF_002910825.1 Streptomyces sp. SM1
CCGCCGTCGCCGTACCGGCGGGCCCCGTGGCAGGGACGTACGGCATCACCGCCGCCCCCGCCCCGAGAACAACCGTCGCCACTACACGCAGCCATGGAGCCACGACCGTGACCTCCCGCGCCGTCCGATGCTCGGTCGCACCGTCGGCTAGATGGGCCGGATGGACGCCAAACAGCCTCGCATTCCGCAGTGAGCCGGGCATTCCGGATACGGCCGTCCGATGGGCCCCCGGGCCCGCCGCGACTTCCGGGGGCACCCCCGAAGGGGACCACCGGCGTGCGCGACAATGGCGTCATGGAGATGCCGAGGAACGAACGGTCGCCGGAGAACCCGCAGATCCTGGTGGTCGGCCAGGACGGGATGGCGCTCAGCGGCGGCACCGGAGACGACGACTCCCGCGAGACCCCGGTGACGGAGCAGGTGGAGCAGCCGGCGAAGGTCATGCGGATCGGCAGCATGATCAAGCAGCTGCTGGAGGAGGTGCGGGCGGCTCCTCTGGACGAGGCCAGCCGGGCCAGGCTCAAGGAGATCCACTCCAGCTCGGTGAAGGAGCTGGAGGACGGTCTGGCCCCGGAGCTGGTCGAGGAGCTGGAGCGGATCTCCCTGCCGTTCACGGAGGAGACCACCCCGAGCGACGCCGAACTGCGGATCGCGCAGGCCCAGCTGGTGGGCTGGCTGGAGGGCCTCTTCCACGGCATCCAGACCACGCTCTTCGCGCAGCAGATGGCGGCCCGCGCCCAGCTGGAGCAGATGCGGCGCGCCCTCCCGCCCGGCGTCGGTGACGGTCACGAGGAGCCGCCGATGGGCGGCCGCTCGGGCGGCCCGTACCTGTAGCCGCCCCACCGCGTCACCGCCCCACCGCCTGAGTCCGAACAGCGCGAACAGCCCGAAGGGGCCCGGCATCCGATGCCGGGCCCCTTCGTCGTGCGTGTCCGGCGGCCGTGTCCGGCGGCCGGGTCAGGACGGCGGGTTGCCCGTCGAGACCTTGAGGGTGATCTCCGGCATCTCCTCGGGGTCGACGTCCGTGCCCGCCGGCGGGAACTGTTCCCGGACGGAACCCTCGCCGTAGGTGTTCTCATCCACCTCGATGATCTTGATGTCACCCCAGCCGGCGGCCTGGAAGCACTCCTTCACCGACCCGATGTACTTGAACTTGAAGTTGGGGAGCTGGACCTTCTCGGGGTCGTTGTACGACTCCCGCGGCTCCTCGCACTCCTCCGGGTCGATCGTCTTCCTCGTGTCCGGCCCGCGGTAGCCCTCGGCCGTCGCCGGTGCCGACGCCGAGGGGCTGCCGTCACCGCCGGCCTGCGGGTCCTCCTCGCCGCCGCCGTTCATCAGCAGCGCCCCGATCAGCCCGCCGACGGCCAGGACGGACACGGCGATCGCGCCGATGATCACCTGCTTGTTCCGGCCCCCGCCCCCCGAGCCGGTGCCGGACTGCTGCGGCGTCAGGTTGTACGGCGGCGGGGTCGGCGCACCCTGCTGCGGCGCGTACGCCGCCGGGGCGGGCGTCTGGTAGCCGCCGTGCTGCGGATAGCCGTACGCCGGAGACGGACCGGCCGGAGCCGGAGTGCCGTACGGGTTCGGCGGCGGGGCCGGCTGGTACGGCGTCTGGACGTTGCCCGTGGGCGCCGGGGTCCCCTGGTCCACCGGCGGGAACACCGCCGAGCCGACACCGGCCCCGCTCTGCGCCTGCGCGCCCGGCACGATGTTCGGCGCGGCCGCCTGGACGGACTGCGACACCCGCAGGCACTCCCCGCGCATCGCCTCCGCGCTGGGGAAACGCTCGTTCGGGTTCTTCTTCAGCGCGCGGGCGATCAGCGCGTCCACGGCCGGCGGCAGCGAGCGGTTGATCGAGGACGCGACCGGCGGCTCCTCCTGCACATGCGCGTAGGCGATGGCGAGCGGCGAGTCCGCCTCGAACGGCAGCCGCCCGGTGACCAGCTGGAACAGCATGATGCCGACCGAGTACAGGTCGGAGCGCGCGTCGACGCCCCGGCCGAGCGCCTGCTCCGGCGAGAGGTACTGCGGCGTGCCGACGACCATGCCGGTCTGCGTCATCGACGTGACACCGGACTGCATGGCGCGGGCGATGCCGAAGTCCATCACCTTGACCACGCCGCGCTTGGTCATCATGACGTTGCCCGGCTTGATGTCGCGGTGGACCAGCCCCATCTCGTGGCTGATCTCCAGCGCCGCCAGCACGTCGGCGGTGATCTTCAGCGCCTTGTCGGCGGGCATCGCGCCCTGCTGCCGGGTGTCCTCGTCGAGCACGGACCCCAGCGGGCGGCCCTCGACGTACTCCATGACGATGTACGGCGTCGTCGTGCCGTCCACATCGTCCTCGCCGGTGTCGAAGACCGACACGATGTTGGTGTGCGTGAGCTTCGCCACGGACTGGGCCTCGCGGCGGAAGCGCTCACGGAACGCCTGCTCCCGGCCGAGTTCCGTATGCAACGTCTTGATCGCGACCTGACGGTCGAGCACGCTGTCGTAGGCGAGGTGCACCGACGCCATGCCGCCCTGGCCGAGCAGGTCCCGCAGTTGGTAACGTCCGCCGGCGAGCGCCCGCCCCGCGTACTGGCCCTGTGCGCCGTCCTGGCTCATGTTCCCCGTCCCCCGTAGCCTCTCCGGCGCTGCCGTCGGTGCCGTCTCGTCGTAGATCGAAAGTGCTATTCCCGGCCAAGTCTGCCCCAGGCCACCGACACGTCAAGCGCGGTGCCCGATCCGTGACCGTACGCGAGAGAAGCGTCGCGGAAGCGTTACAGCGGTCGTACTACCGGCACACGGAATTTGCACGACAGTACGGAGTGCGGGTTTCATGACCGGTCCGGCCCGTGCCGGTCCCGGCTACCCGTCTCGGACCGGAGCCCCGCGCGAAGGCTGTAGCGTGGGCCGACGGAGACCGTAACAACACCGCGCACCGCGGGCAGAAACGACGGCGAGGACTGATGGCACAGCAGCAGCGCGCTCAGGGCCCGTCCGACCCCGAGGCGACTGGCGGCGGCAGTTCGGACGCGCCGGACAACTTCGGCAACGGCGGGCTCGTCGGCGACGGCCGGTACCGACTGACCCACCGGCTCGGGCGGGGCGGCATGGCCGAGGTCTTCGCCGCCGAGGACGTACGTCTCGGACGCACGGTCGCCGTCAAGCTGCTGCGCGCCGATCTCGCCGAGGACCCCGTCTCCAAGGCGCGCTTCACGCGTGAGGCGCAGTCGGTGGCCGGTCTCAACCACCACGCGATCGTCGCCGTGTACGACTCCGGCGAGGACGTCGTCGGCGGCCAGTCGGTCCCCTACATCGTGATGGAGATCGTCGAGGGCCGCACCATCCGCGACCTCCTGCTGAACGCCGAGGCCCCCGGGCCCGAGCAGGCGCTGATCATCGTCTCCGGTGTCCTGGAGGCGCTCGCCTACTCGCACCAGCACGGCATCGTGCACCGCGACATCAAGCCGGCCAACGTCATCATCACCCACAACGGCGCCGTGAAGGTGATGGACTTCGGCATCGCCCGCGCGCTGCACGGCGCGTCCACGACGATGACGCAGACCGGCATGGTCATGGGCACCCCCCAGTACCTCTCCCCGGAGCAGGCGCTCGGCAAGGCCGTCGACCACCGCTCCGACCTGTACGCCACCGGCTGCCTGATGTACGAACTGCTGGCACTTCGTCCGCCGTTCACCGGTGAGACGCCGCTGTCGGTGGTCTACCAGCACGTCCAGGACATCCCCACGCCTCCGTCGGAGGCCTCGGACGCCTGCCCGCCGGAGCTGGACGGCATGGTCATGCGCTCTCTCGCCAAGGAGCCGGACGACCGTTTCCAGACGGCCGAGGAGATGCGCGGGCTGGTCCAGTACGCGCTGCAGATGCTCTACGACCAGGGCGGCCACACCGGAACCTGGAACACCGGCCCGGTCCACATGCACGAGGGCCCGGCCACCCCGGCGGCCGGTTACGCGGGCGCGGCCGCGATGCCGCACCCGGACGTCGCCGGTACGACGGCGATCCCGCAGCCGATCCTGCCGGGCGGATACGGCGGCGGGGACGACGGCGGCTTCGAGGGCAACGGCAACAAGGGCAGCGGACGCGGCAAGCTGTGGATCCTCGCGGTGCTCGCGGTGATCGCCGTCGCGGCGGGTGTCGCGCTGGCGGTCAACAACGGCACCGAGAAGGGGGGCGGCGACAAGACCGACACGTCGCCGTCCGTCTCGCAGACCACCGAGGACAAGACGGCCAGCGAGACCCCGAGCGACGAGGAGACCCAGGAGACGTCCGACCCCGGCACCGACCCGGGTTCGGGCTCCGGCGGCAACGGCGACTGGACGCCGTCCTACGAGCCGTCCTGGACCCCTTCGCAGCCGGAGACGACGGAGCCGACCAGCCAGCCGTCGGCCACACAGCCGACCCAGACGGGCGGCACGGAGGACGGCGGCACCGAGAACGGCGGCACCGAGGACGGTGGCACCGGACCCGGCGGCACGGAGACCGGCGGCACCGAGGACGGCGGCACGGAGAACGGCGGCACCGGACCCGGCGGTGGGGACGCGGGCGGAGCGAACGTGGGCGGAGTGCCCGGCGGTGCGGCGGGCTGACCGGCCCATCCCGCCGGGCTGACCGGCCCGCCGGCCCCGGCGGTGCTCTCCTCACCGGCGAATGCCCCGCACCTCACCCGTGCACTCCGTGACACCGTGCGCGGCACGCCGTGCCGTCACAGAAGTCGGCCCTTCCCGTCGCCGGGGTGGCCGGGATAACGTGCCGTTGCTCCGGCCTCCTGCAAGGCTGTGACCAGCGCTCCTTCACCGCCTTTCCCGATTTACTTGGAAATCCAAGCAAAATCCCAGGTCAGATGGTGTTTCACAGAAATGTGGAGCACTGGGTAACGTGCCTGTTGCAGGGCGCTCGCCGGGGCACCTGTCACGCCTGTTCCCGGTCGAGTGGCACCCACCCCGTGCCCGGTGGTCGAGAAACAGGTGAGCCGCACTGGCCTGCCGGCAACCCCGGGGGCCGGACCGACGGAGGAGCACACGTGACCGTGGAGAGCACTGCCGCGCGCACACCGCGACGCAGCGCCGGAAGCAAGGCCGGCACCGCCACCGGCGCCAAGCGCACCACCAGCACGACCAGCACCACCAAGAAAGCCGCGGCCGCCAAGACGGCCGCACCCGGGAAGAAGGCCGTGACCCCCAAGAAGGCGGCAACCGCCAGGAAGGCCTCCGGCGCCGGCCGGAGTGCCGAGCCCGCCCTGGTCCAGTTGCTGACGCCCGAGGGCAAGCGCGTCAAGAACGCCGAGTTCGACAAGTACGTCGCCGACATCACCGCCGACGACCTGCGCGCTCTGTACCGCGACATGGTGCTCACCCGCCGCTTCGACGCCGAGGCCACCTCCCTGCAGCGCCAGGGCGAGCTGGGCCTGTGGGCGTCGCTGCTCGGGCAGGAGGCGGCGCAGATCGGCTCCGGCCGGGCGCTGCGCGACGACGACTACGTCTTCCCCACCTACCGCGAGCACGGCGTCGCGTGGTGCCGCGGGGTGGACCCGACCAACCTGCTCGGCATGTTCCGCGGTGTGAACAACGGCGGCTGGGACCCCAACGGCAACAACTTCCACCTGTACACGATCGTCATCGGCTCCCAGACCCTGCACGCCACGGGTTACGCGATGGGCATCACCAAGGACGGCGCCGACAGCGCCGTCATCGCCTACTTCGGCGACGGTGCCTCCAGCCAGGGCGACGTGGCCGAGGCCTTCACCTTCTCCGCGGTCTACAACGCCCCGGTGGTGTTCTTCTGCCAGAACAACCAGTGGGCGATCTCCGAGCCGACCGAGAAGCAGTCCCGCGTGCCGCTCTACCAGCGCGCGCAGGGCTTCGGCTTCCCGGGCGTGCGCGTGGACGGCAACGACGTGCTGGCGAACCTGGCCGTCACCAAGTGGGCCCTGGAGCGGGCCCGCGCGGGCGAGGGCCCGACGCTGGTCGAGGCGTTCACGTACCGCATGGGCGCGCACACCACCTCCGACGACCCGACCCGCTACCGTCACGACGACGAGCGGGCGGCCTGGGAGGCCAAGGACCCGATCCTGCGCCTGCGCCGCCACCTGGAGTCCGCACACCATGCGGACGAGGCGTTCTTCGCGGAACTGGAGACCGAGAGCGAGACGTTGGGCAGGCGGGTGCGCGAAGCGGTCCGCGCCATGCCGGACCCGGACCACTTCGCCATCTTCGAGAACGTGTACGCGGACGGGCACGCGCTCGTGGACGAGGAGCGGGCGCAGTTCGCCGCCTACCAGGCGTCGTTCGCGGACGAAGACGGGGGCAAGTGACATGGCGGAGAGCGTGACGGGCAAGAACATGGCGCTGGCCAAGGCGATCACCGAATCGCTGCGGCGCGCCCTCGAGGACGACCCGAAGGTCCTCGTCATGGGCGAGGACGTCGGCAAACTCGGCGGTGTGTTCCGGGTGACGGACGGACTGCAGAAGGACTTCGGCGAGAGCCGCGTCATCGACACCCCGCTCGCCGAGTCGGGCATCGTCGGTACGGCGATCGGCCTGGCCCTGCGCGGCTACCGCCCGGTGGTGGAGATCCAGTTCGACGGCTTCGTCTTCCCCGCCTACGACCAGATCGTGACGCAGCTCGCGAAGATGCACGCCCGCGCGCTGGGCAAGGTCAAGATGCCCGTCGTCGTGCGCATCCCCTACGGCGGCGGCATCGGCGCGGTGGAGCACCACTCCGAGTCCCCGGAGGCGCTGTTCGCGCACGTGGCGGGCCTGAAGGTGGTCTCTCCTTCGAACGCGTCGGACGCGTACTGGATGATGCAGCAGGCCATCCAGAGCGACGACCCGGTGATCTTCTTCGAGCCCAAGCGGCGCTACTGGGACAAGGGCGAGGTCGACACGGAGGCCATCCCGGGACCGCTGCACACCGCGCGCGTGGTGCGCGAGGGCACGGACCTGACCCTGGCCGCCTACGGCCCGATGGTGAAGCTCTGCCGGGAGGCCGCCGACGCGGCGGCCGAGGAGGGCCGCTCCCTGGAGGTGCTGGACCTGCGCTCGGTCTCCCCGCTCGACTTCGACTCCGTCCAGGCGTCCGTCGAGAAGACCCGCCGGCTGGTCGTGGTGCACGAGGCGCCGGTGTTCTTCGGCTCCGGCGCGGAGATCGCCGCCCGGATCACCGAGCGCTGTTTCTACCACCTGGAAGCCCCGGTACTGCGGGTGGGCGGCTACCACGCCCCGTACCCGCCGGCCCGTCTGGAGGAGTCCTACCTTCCGGACCTGGACCGGGTGCTCGACGCCGTCGACCGCTCGCTGGCGTACTGAGGAGAGGGTCGTGACGACGATGACGAACGCGTCCGTACGCGAGTTCAAGATGCCGGACGTGGGCGAGGGCCTCACCGAGGCCGAGATCCTCAAGTGGTACGTCCAGCCGGGTGACACGGTCACCGACGGCCAGGTGGTCTGCGAGGTCGAGACGGCGAAGGCGGCCGTCGAACTGCCCATCCCCTACGACGGCGTGGTCCGCGAGCTGCACTTCCCCGAGGGCACCACGGTGGACGTGGGCACGTCCATCATCGCGGTGGCCGTCGCCGGCGGCGCGGCGGAGGAGGAGGCTCCCGCGGCCCCCGA
>NZ_NEUB01000494.1 GCF_002910825.1 Streptomyces sp. SM1
GAGCTCTCCGAGGAACTCGCCGCGCTCGGCGCCCGCGTCACCGTGGCCGCCTGCGACGTCGCCGACCTGGAAGCGCTGCGCGCCCTGAAGGACGGCCTCGAAGGCGACGGCCACCGGATCGGCACCGTCTTCCACGCCGCCGGGGCCGGATCGCTGGTGCCACTGCCCGACACCGACCTCGCCGAGTTCGCCGAGACCCTGCACGCCAAGGCCGGCGGGGCGCGGAACCTGGACCTGCTGTTCGACCGGGACACGCTCGACGCGTTCGTGCTGTTCTCCTCCATCTCCGGGGTGTGGGGCAGCGCCGTCCACGGCGCCTACGCCGCCGCCAACGCCTACCTCGACGGCCTCGCCGAGGACCGCCGGAGCCGCGGCCTCGCCGCGACCTCCGTGGTGTGGGGGATCTGGAACCCCGAGGGCGGCGCCGGGATGGCCGCCGCACTCGTCGAGGAGACCCTGCGCGGCCACGGCGTGCTCTTCATGCCGCCCGCCACCGCGATCACCGGGCTCCAGCAGGTCCTGGACCACGACGAGACGGTGGTCGTGGTCGCCGACATCGACTGGGACCGCTTCGCGACCGTCTTCACCTCGGCGCGTCCCAGCCCGCTGATCGCCGAACTCCCCGAGGTCCGCGCCGCGCTGGCCGCCGAACCGGAGCCCGACGGGTCGGCCAGGACC
>NZ_NEUB01000495.1 GCF_002910825.1 Streptomyces sp. SM1
GCGGCACAGCCGCTGCCGGTGACGGCGTCCCGTCTGCGTGCGGCCCTGTCCGAGGCGGCGGCGGAGCGGATCGGGCTGGTGGTGACGGAGGTGGACCTGCGAGTGACGGAGCTGCTGGACGCCGAGCCGCCGACGCCGACCGCCACCCGGACGGGTGAGTCCGATCCGGCCGATCCGGTGGGTCCGGTGGGTCCCGGCGGCTCGGAGACGGTCCGGGTCGCGGCCGCCACGCTCGCCGTCCCCGGGGTGACACGGCTGACGGGCGCGCCGGTCCACCCGGTACATCTGTCCGAACACGCGAGCGGTGCGGCGCTGCCCCGGCGGCATGTGCGCGTGGACCTCGCCGTCCGGGTGGATCACCGTCCCCTGGAGGTGGCCCGAGCGGTCCGGGAGGCCGTGTCGGCGGCCCTGCCGGACC
>NZ_NEUB01000496.1 GCF_002910825.1 Streptomyces sp. SM1
TGTACCCGGTCTCGTCCATCACGGCGAGGACCGGATCGGCTCCCCGCTCCTGCGCCTCGCGGTACGCCCGCGCCACCATCCACCCCTCCTGCGGCCCCCGCGGCCGGGCGGAGCCGTCACGGTGCACGCCCGTTCCGGCACCACCGGGGTCCGGTCCGGCCCCGTCGCCGCAGGCCCGCGCCAGCGGGCCCTCGATCCAGTCGGCGAACACGGCGAGGTCCTCCAGCGCGAGCGCCGGCCGGGCCTGCACATCCTCCACGCAGACCCACCCCTCACTCACCGTCGCGAGCGCGTCGACCCGGGCCCCGTCGCCGAAGTCCAGTCGCACATGCAGCCACCGGGTCGCCCGTTCCCCCTCCCGCACCTCCCACGCGGGCCACACGGACACCGCACCCTCTGCCGGAGAGCGATCGGAAAGATGAAGAAAAGATGCCTCGAGCACACACGCAACGTAACGGTGCGATCAGTTTCCCTCGGCGGGAACACGCGCCCCACGCGACGGACGGCACCCTGTCAGCGGAGCGCGGACGCTGATCGGCTCCGGGCCGAGCGGTCGCGACACCGCCCGGAGCCTCGTCCAGCCGCCCAGAGCCTCGTCCAGCAGGACGCCCGGGTGCCCGGCGACGTCCTGCACCGGCAGCCGTGTCCGTACGGCAGCCGGTCCTGCCGCGTGCCCGTACAGGCCCGGCCCGGTACGTCACGGCGCGTGCCGGCCCGCTCCGGCCGGGGCCCGTCAGGGTTCGCCGTGGCGGCCGGCCTGGCGGGCGGCCGCGGTGAGCAGGGAGTCGAGCATGCCCGGGAAGAGGCCGTCCAGGTCGTCGCGGCGCAGAGCGTTCATCTTGGCGGTGCCCTCGTAGATCTGCCTGATCACGCCGCTCTCGCGCAGCACCCGGAAGTGATGGGTGGTGGTGGACTTGGTGACCGGCAGGTCGAAGTGCGAACAGGAGAGCGCCACGCCCTCGGCGGCGAGCTCGCGGACGATCCGCAGCCGGACGGGGTCGGAGAGAGCGTGCAGCACGCCCTCCAGCCGGATCTCGCCCCGCGTGGGGTGCGGCAGATCGCGACTGCTGGGGACGGGGGCGGCGGTCGTCACGGCGGCGGCTCCACATTCGTTCGGGAGGAACCTTCATTGTACGAGAGACGTCGTAGTTTGACACTTGCCGTACTACGATGCTTATCGTAGTTCCCCCGCACCCGGTCCTCGCCGAATGGAGCCCACCGTGAGCACGCTGTTCCAGCCGTACACCCTGCGCGACGTGACAATCCCCAACCGGGTGTGGATGGCGCCGATGTGCCAGTACTCGGCCGCACCCGACGGGCCCGGGGCCGGCGCCCCCGGCGACTGGCACTTCGCGCACTACGCGGCCCGCGCCGCAGGCGGCACGGGGCTGATCGTCACCGAGGCCACGGCCGTGTCACCGGAGGGCCGCATCTCGCCGTACGACCTCGGCATCTGGAACGACACCCAGGTCGAGGCCTTCCGCCGGATCACCCGCTTCCTCGCCTCCCAGGGCACCGTTCCCGCCGTCCAGCTCGCACACGCCGGCCGCAAGGCCTCCACCGAGCGCCCCTGGAAGGGCGGCGCGCCGGTCGGCCCGGAGGCCCACGGCTGGCAGCCCTCCGCACCGAGCCCGCTCGCCTTCGCCCAGGGACACCCGGTCCCCGACGAGCTGACCGCCGAGCAGATCGGGGAGATCGTCGGCCGGTTCCGCGACGCCGCCCGCCGGGCACTCGCCGCCGGTTTCGAGATCGCCGAGATCCACGGCGCCCACGGATACCTGATCAACGAATTCCTCTCCCCGCACTCCAACCACCGCACGGACGCCTACGGCGGCTCGTACGAGAACCGGACGCGCTTCGCGCTCGAGGTCGTCGACGCCGTGCGGGAGGTCTGGCCGGACGACAAGCCGCTGTTCTTCCGCATTTCGGCCACGGACTGGCTGGAGAAGGCCGGCTGGACCGCGGACGACACCGTCCGCTTCGCCTCCGGACTGCACGAGCACGGCATCGACCTGCTCGACGTCTCCACCGGCGGCAACGCCGCCGGTGTGCGCATCCCGGCCGAACCCGGCTACCAGGTCCCCTTCGCCGCGCGGGTGCGCGACGAGACGCCGATGCCGGTGGCCGCCGTGGGCCTGATCACCGAGGCCGGGCAGGCGGAGAAGATCCTCGCCAACGGAGAGGCGGACGCGGTGCTCCTCGGCCGGGAACTGCTCCGCGATCCCTCGTGGGCGCGGCGTGCGGCCCGTGAGCTGGGCGCCACGGTCCACGTGCCGGACCAGTACCACCGCTCGGCCTGAGTCCGCACCGCACGGCTCCGGCGGCCCGGGACGCACTCACGTCCCGGGGCGACCCGGCCCGGCACCAAGGACTACGGGTTGACATCTCTCCCGGCTGAAGGCAGGGAAATTCGGCAAGTACGCGTCGTCCGACATCACCTACCGGTAGCCCCCCACGGGTGGCGGCCGTACGGGGCGCCCCGCGCGGTGTCCCGTACGGCCGCCCGCTCTCCGCGCGTCCGCGCTCTCAGGCACCGGCCACCCGGGCACGGACCTCCCCCGCCAGCTCCC
>NZ_NEUB01000497.1 GCF_002910825.1 Streptomyces sp. SM1
CCGCTCCGTCGGCGGGTGCCCCGTCGCCGGCCGACCCGGGAAGCCCGTCACCGGCCGAGAGCGACGCCCCGAGCCGGGCTGCTCCGTGACCGAGGTCGTGACTCCCGACCCGCGGGCGGAGTCGCCCGGTCGGGGAAGCCGTCCCAGGCCGGGCCGGGAGCAGTGCTCCGAGTCCGCAGACCAGAGCCGTGACCCCGGTTCCTGAGGCGACGCGGGGCCGTCCCGCGCCCTCGGTCCGACGCCCGGTGGCAGCCGGCTCTGTCAGGCCGGGTCGGCCGGGTCGGCCGGGTCGGCCGGGTGCGGTGCGAGCAGGGGCAGCTGCGAGGCCAGCCGCTCCTCGCACAGCTCGACCAGGCGGTCGTAGCCGGCCTTGCCCATCAACTCGGTCAACTCCGCGCGGTACGAGACGTACACCGGGTCCCCGGCGCCGTGCGCCGAGGTGGCCGAGGTGCACCACCAGTGGAGGTCGTGACCGCCCGGGCCCCAGCCGCGACGGTCGTACTCACCGATCGACACCTGCAGCACCCGTGTGTCGTCGGGCCGGTCGATCCAGTCGTAGGTCCGCCGGACCGGCAGCTGCCAGCACACGTCCGGCTTGGTCTCCAGCGGCTCGCGGCCCTCCCTGAGGGCGAGGATGTGCAGCGAGCAGCCCATGCCGCCCGCGAACCCCGGCCGGTTCTGGAAGATGCACGAGCCCTGGAACGGGCGGGTCTGACGGTCACCGTCCTCGTCCTCGGAGACCCAGCCGTTACGCGTGCCCTCCGCGTGGTGCTGCCAGATGTCCGGTGTGAGCCTCGCCACATGCCCGGCGACCCGCTTCTCGTCGTCCTCGTCGGAGAAGTGGGCACCCAGGGTGCAGCACCCGTCCTCCGCGCGGCCCGCCTGGATGCCCTGGCAGCCGCTGCCGAAGATGCAGTTCCAGCGAGAGGTCAGCCATGTCAGATCACAGCGGAAGACCTGCTCGTCGTCCGCCGGATCAGGAAACTCGACCCACGCGCGGGCGAAGTCGAGGCCCTTCTCGTCGCTCACCGGCGCCTTCCCCGCAGTCTGCGGTGCTGTCACCCGCGAAGGAGCACCGGCCGGTCCGGCCTTCTTGTCCCTCTTGGCCTTCCTGTCCGGCTTTTCGTCCTTCGCCTTTTTCGTCTTTGGCACCCGTCCAGGGTAAGTCGCCCGCACCCGGGTCCGGGACCGGCTCGACCACCGCAGAAGGGGCAACACCGCGCGCTGCGGGCAGTAACGTTCCGTACATGAGACTCGGTGTCCTCGATGTGGGTTCGAACACGGTGCACTTGCTGGTCGTGGACGCCCACCCCGGCGCGCGCCCGCTGCCCGCGCACTCGCGCAAGGTCGAACTGCGCCTCGCCCAGCTCCTCGACGACAGCGGAGCCATCGGCGACGACGGGGTGGACAGGCTGATCGCGGTCGTCCACGAGGCGCTCCAGGCGGCCGAGGACAAAGGCGTCGAGGAACTGCTGCCGTTCGCCACCTCCGCGGTGCGCGAGGCGGTCAACGCGGACGAGGTGCTCGCGCGCGTGCGCGAGGAGACCGGCGCCGAGCTCCAGGTGCTCAGCGGCGAGGAGGAGGCCCGGCTCACCTTCCTCGCCGCCCGCCGCTGGTACGGCTGGTCGGCCGGGAAACTGCTCGTCATCGACATCGGCGGGGGCTCCCTGGAGATCGCCTACGGTCTGGACGAGGAACCCGACGCGGCGGTGTCGCTGCCGTTCGGCGCGGGCCGCCTGACCGCCGACTGGCTTCCCACCGACCCGCCCGAGGCGGACGACGTCCGCGCGCTGCGCCGCCATGTGCGCACCGGTATAGCGCGCACCGTGGGGGACTTCAGCCGACTGGGGGGCGCCCCCGACCACGTGGTGGCCACGTCCAAGACGTTCAAGCAGCTCGCCCGGCTCGCGGGCGCCGCCCGCTCCACGGAGGGCCTGTACGTGCAGCGCGAGCTGAAACGGGAGTCCCTGGAGGCCTGGGTGCCGAGGCTCGCCGCGATGACGGTCGCGGAGCGCGCCGAACTCCCCGGCGTCTCCGAGGGCCGCGCGGGCCAGCTGGTGGCCGGGGCCCTGGTCGCGGAGGGTGCGATGGACCTGTTCGGCGTGGAACGCCTGGAGATCTGCCCCTGGGC
>NZ_NEUB01000498.1 GCF_002910825.1 Streptomyces sp. SM1
TGCCGCCGGCGCCCAGGAGGCCGGTGGGGCGCAGCGGGCCACCGGCCTCCAGACGGGGCAGTTTCCGGCGGGTCGCGCGCAGCACCACCGGGGGCAACGCGGTACGCGCCACCTGTACCAGCCGCAGGCCGCGCGGTACGTAGACGGCCCTGCTGCGGTGTTGCACGGCCGCCGCGAGCCGGGCGGCCACCTCGTCGACCGGGTGCAGTCGCCGGGCCGGCGGAGGCATGTGGCGGCGCAGCTCCCGCAGTACGGGGTGACGGTCCGCGTCGCGGATCATGTCGGTGTCGGTCCAGCCGAGGTAGCCGATCCCGACGGCGACACCCCGGTGCGCCACTTCGGCGCGCAGCGAGTGGGCGAAGGATTCCGCGCCCGCCTTGGAGGCGCAGTAGGCGCTCATCATCGGGGCGGCGCCGATCGAGGCCAGCGAGGCGACCTGGAGGTAGTAGCCCTTCGTCGCCAGCAGCTCCGGCAGGAAGGCACGGGCCGTGGCCGCGCTCCCGGTCAGGTTGACGGCGATCACGCGGCGCCACAGCGCCGGGTCGGAGGTGGCGAACGGGCCGCCCTCCGCGATCCCGGCGTTGGCCACGACGGCGGACGGTGCGCCGAGACGCGCCCTGACCAGGCCGGCGGCCTCGTCCAGCGCGGCCTCGTCGGTGACGTCCGTCTCGCACACCAGTGCGGCAGTGGGCAGGCCGGCCGCCACCTCCTCCAGTCCGGCCCTCTCGTGACCGAGCAGCGCGATCCGGGCGCCGCGCCGGGCGAGGTCGCGGGCCAGGGCGGCGCCGATCCCCCGTGCGGCGCCCGTCACCACGACGGTGCGGCCGCGCAGCGGGGCGCTGCTCACCGGCCGTCTCCCCCGGTGTCGGGGCGGGCCGTGTGGTCGGGGTGGCCGACGGTGCGGCGGGCCTCTTTCATCTCGGCCTCGTAGAGATGGTCCCGGCCCTCGGCCAGTTCCTCGACGGCTCCCCGCTCGATCTCACGGAACGGCTGGTGGTAGGTCGTGTCGTAGGCCTCGATGATCTGGAACGTCCAGTGGCCGGGGATGACGTTGCGGCCGAGCACCTGGGTGCGCACCGTCTCTGCCCAGTCCGGATGCCCGGCCTTGTGCAGCAGTTCGACCGCCCGGTCCAGTTCGAGGTCGGCGGTGCCGGTCAGCTGGTGGAAGCTGTAGAGGTGGCCCCGGGCGCGCTCGGTCGTCTCCAGCGCCTTCGACAGCGACCCGAGGGCCTCCACCGTCGCGTCGCTGACACCTTCGGGGCGCCGGTGGGTACGGTCGGGACCGTCCTGGTGTCCGGTCATCGTCTCGCCTCCGCCTGTCGTCGATGGTGTATCCGGGCCGCGTGGCCGGGGCCACGCCGGTCCGGTGCGCCGGTCATCCGCCGTCGGACCACCCGGTCCGCCGGACCGTGGGCCCGTCGGCCCGTCCCGTGTCCGGCTGCCTGCGTCCCGTGCGGTCGCGGTGCGCCAGCAGCCG